>DASPXX010000293.1:0-64287 GCA_035637095.1 Thermoanaerobaculia bacterium | reverse complement strand
GGCGGCGGCGGCGGCGGTGGCGGTGGCGGGGCCGCGTTCATGAACACGACGTTGATGGGCGGCTCGGGGACGGCCGGGACGTTCCAGTACTGAGCGAAGAGCAACGCGCCACCCACGATCAGGTGGAGGCCGATGGCCACGGGCATGAGCCAGAAGCGAATGCCGCGGCTGCTCCGTTTGGTGTCCAGCTCGATCAGGGAATTTTCGAACATTTCGCACCTCGACCTTGTTCAGGCAGCCGGCTTGGCCTGCGCCGCCTGTGATTTCTTCCTCAGCGCGATCGCCTTGTCACGCCACTCGGTGGCCAGCGCGAGGTATTCCTGCTTCTTGGCCTCGTCGAGCGTGACGTCCGCTTTCTGGCGATAGAGGAGGCCGTAATAGACCAGGGCCTCGAAGTACTCGGGCTGGATGTCCAGCGCCTGCTTGATGGTTGTCAGACCGAGATCGACCAGCTTCTCGCGGGCCGCGTTGTCGAGGCTCGGATCGTTCTTGACCTTGTCCCAGGCCGAGACACCGACCGAGTACAGCATCTCGGCGCGCTTCTCGGGGGAGACCCGCTGGGCGAGCTGGGCGGCCTGCTCGAGCTGGCCGGTCTGCGTGAGGATGTTGACCTTCATCCCCTCGAGCTCCGCGCGCTTGTCCGGCTGAGCCTCGATCTGCCCGTCGATATAAGCCATCGCCTTGTCGTACTGCTTGGAGTTGACGTACATCGTCAGCAGATACTCATGCGCTTTGGCATCGTCCGGATAGTCCTTGAGGTAGTTCTCGAACCCTTCGATCGCGAGCCGCTCGTATTCGCGATTCTGTTTGCTTGCATCGCCCGGGCGATAGAGGGCGAGCGCCGACAGGGCGACCGAGCGCCAGGCGAACGTCGCAGCCGGATCCAGCTCGATCCCCTTCTGGAACTGCGGGAGTGCCTTGGCATAGGACTCCTGCTGGTAGAAAGCGTTGCCCTTCTTGAGCTCGACCCGGGCGCGGACCTTGTTGCACCCGCTGAGCACCGGCGCCGTCAGCAGCAGAAGGGCTAGAAGATAGGTCGTCGGTCTGTGCATTTAGTCACCTCTCCGCCTCTTAGATGGGGGCAGAACGAATTTGGTTCCCGGCCGGGAGAGCCCCCGGGAGGGGCTGGGAGCCGACCGATAGAATGAAGCAGAATCCGTGCCGGAATATCGCACACCTCACCCCTGTTCGCGACGCTTCGTCAGCTCTCCGCCACCGGCGCCGGTCCGGCCAGGGCCTCTTCGCCGCGCGAGACGACCACCGCCGCCGCGAGGTCGCCGGTGACGTTCAAAACCGTGCGGCACATGTCCAGGAAACGATCCACTCCGAGAATCAGGCCGATCCCCTCGACGGGGATGCCGACCAGGCCGAGGATCATCGCCACCACCGGGATCGATCCCGAAGGGACGCCCGCCGTGCCGATGCCGCCCAGGATGCAGATCCCGACGACCGTCGCCTGCTGCGGCAAGGTCAGGGGAACGTTATAGAACTGGGCAAGGAACAGCACGGTGACCCCCTCGAAGAGGGCCGTGCCGTTCTGGTTCATGGTGGCGCCGATGGTGAGCACGAAACGCGACACGCTCGGCGGGAGGTGGAGCTCCTCCTCGGCCACCCGCAGCGCGGTCGGCAGGGTCGCGTTGCTCGACGAGGTCGAAAACGCGGTGATCATGGCCTCTTCGACGCCCTTGAAGAAGGTCAGGGGGCTCATCCCGCCCAGCAGCTTCACCGCGAGTGAGTACACCACGAACTGGTGGATCGCCAGGGCCAGCAGCACGACCCCCACGTAGATCGCGAGCTGCCGGAGCACCTCGTAGCCGAGCTGGGCCGTGAGGTTGAACAGCAGGGCGGCGACGCCCACGGGGGCGAAGGCGATCACGATGTCGATGAGACGCATGCTGATGTCGAGCAGGCCCTCGACCGCCTCCTGGAAGCGCAGGGCGGCCGGGGTGCGGACCAGGGCGAGCCCGATCCCCACGAACAGGGAGAAGAACATGACCGCCAGCATGTCCCCCTCGGCCGCCGCCTTGATCGGGTTGCGCGGGACGATGTCGACCACCATGTCGATGCCGGATTTGGGCGGCGCCGGTGCCGCCACGGTCGCCTGGGCGGCCCGCTGCGCGGCGCTCGCCGCGAGGCGCGCCTTGAGCTCCGGCGAGATGACGTCGCCGGGGCGGAAGAGGTTGACCAGGGTGATCCCGAGCAGGACGGCGATGGCGGAGACGCAGACGGTGTAGAGGAGGGACTTGAGGCCGATCCGCCCCAGGGCACGGGGGTCCCCCATACCCGCCACTCCCAGGACCAGCGCCGAGAAGATCAGCGGGATGACCAGCATGAACAGGAGGTTCAGGAAGATCCTGCCGAGCGGGCCGGTCCCATAGGTGATGAAGCTCTGGAGGCCCGGAGAGTCCCCCGCCGTGAGATAGGCGATGATCCCCGCCACGGCGCCCAGGAGGCCGCCGATGAGGATGCGCGTGTGGAGGGGAATTTTCTTCCGCGCCATGGAGAGGCGCCAATCCTAGAGGAAAACGGGGCCGATGCAAACACCCCCCGAGTGAGCCGTCTTCTCCTGCGAGCCTTCCCCCTCCCGACCTCACCCCCCCGGCCCCCCTCTCCCATCGCCCCCCCTTCCACCGGGAGAGGGGGGAGCTGCCGAGCGGATGGTCCTCGTTGCGCCTCTCGCCTCTCCCATGTCATGCTCCGCCGGACATTTACGGACCGCAACGATCGGGAGGCCCATGCTCCGAGGCATCTTCCGCACCAAATCATTGAACGCGATCCTCGCCTCGGCCGAGGAGCCGCAACACGCGCTGCGCCGCTCCCTGGGGCCGGTCCAGCTCACCCTGCTGGGCATCGGCGCCATCATCGGCGCCGGCATCTTCTCGACGGTCGGCACGGCCGCCGCCGGCTCCCTCGACCGTCCGGGCGCCGGCCCGGCCCTCGTCCTCTCCTTCGTTCTCACCGCCATCACCTGCGGCTTCGCGGCCCTCTGCTACGCGGAGTTCGCCTCGATGGTGCCGGTGTCCGGGTCGGCCTACACCTACTCCTACGCCACCCTGGGCGAGCTGGTCGGCTGGATCATCGGCTGGGACCTGATCATCGAGTACGCGGTGGGCAACGTGGCGGTGGCCATCTCCTGGTCCGGCTACTTCCAGGAGCTGCTGCGCTCGGTCGGCTTCGCTCTCCCGGAATGGCTCTGCACCGACTACCGCTCCGCTGTCCAGGCCGCCGCCCAGATCGCCGAGGCGCACGCCGGCGGGACCGACCCCGCGGCGCTCGGGCTCGTGGTCCAGCGCGCCGCCCAGGCCCTGGAGCAGGCGCCGCGGATCTTCGGCGTCCCCCTGGTCTTCAACGTGCCGGCCTTCCTGATCGTCATGGCCATCACCTGGATCCTGGTGATCGGCATCCGCGAGAGCGCCTGGTTCAACTCGGCCATGGTGGTGCTCAAGCTGGCGATCATCACCTTCTTCGTGATTTTCGGCTCGTTGTACGTCAATCCCGCGAACTGGACCCCGTTCGCGCCGAACGGCTTCCGGGGCATCTCGACGGCGGCGGCCATCATCTTCTTCGCCTACATCGGGTTCGACGCCGTGTCCACGGCGGCGGAAGAGACGCGCGATCCGAAGCGCAACATGCCGATCGCCATCATCGCCAGCCTGATCGTCTGTACGGTGATCTACATCCTGGTGGCGATCGTGCTGACCGGGATGCTCCCCTGGACGCAGCTCGGCACGGCCGAGCCGCTGGCGGCCGCCTTCTCCGGCCTGGGGATGCGGTGGCCCACCCTGATCATCGCCCTGGGAGCCGTCTTCGCCACCACCTCGGTGCTCCTGGTCTTCCAGCTCGGCCAGCCGCGGATCTTCTTCTCCATGGCGCGCGACGGCCTGCTCCCCGAGTGGGCGGCCCGGGTGCATCCGAAGTACCGTACGCCGCACGTCACGACCATCCTGACCGGCATCGCCGTCGCGGTCTTCTCCGGAGTGGCCAACATCAACGAGGTCGTGGAGCTGACCAACATCGGGACGCTCTTCGCCTTCGTCCTGGTCTGCGTCGGGATCACCATTCTGCGCTACAAGGACCCGGACCGGCCGCGCGGATTCCGCGTGCCGTTCGGGCCGTGGGTCGTCCCCCTGCTGGGCTCCGCCTCCTGCATCTTCCTGATGGTCTACCTGCCGCCCGCCTCGTGGTGGCGGTTCATCGGCTGGCTGGTGCTGGGCATGGGGATCTACTTCTCCTACGGCTACAACCACAGCGTGGTGGGCCGGGAGGCCGGGCGTCCCGCGCGGTCGGGTCTGTGGCAGCGGCTGGCGGGGCTCGGGTTCTCCCTGGCGGGAATCGGTCTCTTCGTCATCCCGCACGACGCCGGCCCCGGTCAGCTCCTCTACGAGGCGGCGACGGCGAGCGAGGGCGACCACACCCGCGCCTTGATCGGATTGATCCTGGTCGCGGCGGGCCTCCTCTCCGGCATCGGCGGGTTGGTGTCCAAAGGGAGCGGCGGCCGGAGCGGCGACGCGTAGTCAAGGTGGAGGCGGCGCCGGATCGGTCGCCGGTGCTCCGATCGGCGCCCCGTCCGCGGTGGGTGGAGGCGGCTCGGACAGCTCGACCGGCTCGCGCCGCGACGGCCGGATCAGGATCGAGCCTTCCGCCGCCTCGGTGGTGTCCGCCGCCTGCGGATCGATCTCCACGGGATACGGCGAGAAGGCCTGGCCCGGGGCGCCGAGCCCCGCGGGCCCGGTGGCCGGATCGATCGGCACACCATTCAGATTGATGTCCGCCCAGGTCTGGGTGCCTCCGGGTGCGTGGAGATGGCAGGGCTCGCTCGGCGCCTGCCACTCGGCGAACTGCTCGGTCACCCGGTACGGGCAAAACGGGGTGGCGAGCTCTCCGGTCAGCGGATCGACCGTCGCCTCCACGATGCCCGGCGGCGGCACGAAGGGGAGGAAGCCGCGGGACGGCCGGACGGCGGCCACGAAGCGGCTCCAGATCGGCAGCGCCGCCCGCGATCCCGAGAGGTGGGTCTCGGAGTTGTCGTCGTAGCCCACCCAGACCACCGTCACCCGGTCGGGGGAGTAGCCCGCGAACCAGCTGTCGCGGCGGTCGTTGGTGGTGCCGGTCTTGCCGGCCAGCGGGTCGCGGATCCCGAGCCGGCGGACTCCCGCGCCGGTGCCGCGGTCCACCACCCCCTGGAGGATCGAGGTCACCAGCCACGCCGTTTGCGGCGGGAGCACCCGGCGCGGCGCCTCCAGGTCGTCGCCGAGGACCGGCTCGCCGAAGCGGTCGCTCACCGCGGCCAGACCGTGCAGCGCCGGGCGGGCGCCGCCGTCGGCGAGCGTCGCATAGATCCGCGTCATCTCCAGGGGAGTGACCTCGAAGGCCCCGAGGGCCAGCGAGGGGACCGGCTCCAGCTCCTCCTGGATGCCGAAGTCCCGCGCCGTCTCGATCACCTGGGGGAGACCCACCTGCAGCGCGAGGCGCACGGTGGGGATGTTCAGGCTCTGCTCCAGGGCGGAGCGCACCGTCACCCAGCCGCGGAAGCCGCGGTCGTTGTTCTGCGGCCGCCACTCGGTCGTCCCGACCCGCACCAGGATCGGGGAGTCGCGCAGCAGCGTGGCCGGGTTGGCCACCGCGTTGCGAAACGCCGCGGCATAGATCACCGGCTTGAAGGCGCTCCCGGCCTGACGCCGCGCCTGCGAGACGCGGTCGAACTGGCTTGTCGAGAAGTCCCGCCCGCCGACCCAGGAGAGGATGGCGCCGTTGCGCGGATCGGCCGAGACGAGAGCGGCCTGGAGAGGGCCGTGCGCGCGGCGGCGGCGCTCCCATCCGTTCTCCAGAGCGGTGAGGCCCTGGGAGACGGACCCTTCAGCCTTCCGTTGCTCGCGAGGGCTGACGGTCGAGAAGAGGAGATATCCCTTGTCCGCCAGATCCTCGATGCCGAAGCGCTCCCGGGCCTCCTCGGCCGCGAAGCGGGCGAAGTACGGCGCGAGCGGGTGTGCGTCGACCGGGTGCGGATCGGGAGCGAGAGGCGCCTGCACGGCGAGGCCGGCGCGCGCCGGAGTGATCCAGCCGAGCTCGGCCATGCGCCGGATGATCCAGTTGCGGCGCTCGAGGACCTTGGCGGCGTCAGCGACCGGCGAGGAGTCGCTGGGAGCGCGGATCATCGCCGCGAGGGTGGCCGCCTCGGGAAGGGAGAGCTCGGCGGCGTCCTTGCCGAACCAGGCGTGCGCGGCGGCTCCGAGACCGACGATGTTGGCCGGCCCGCTACGCCCCCAGTAGACCTCGTTCAGGTAGGCTTCGAGGATCGCCCGCTTGCCGTAGCGCATCTCGAGGATCACCGCGATCAGCGCCTCCTTGACCTTGCGCTGGATCGTCCGCTCTCTGGTCAGATAGAGGTTCTTGACCAGCTGCTGGGTGATCGTGCTCCCCCCCTGCTGCATCGAGCCGCCGCGCAGGTTCACCCAGAGGGCGCGGGCCGTGCCGGTCGGCGAGATGCCGGGATGGCCGAAGAAGTTGTCGTCCTCGGCCGCGAGGACCGCGCGGACCACCTCGTCAGGGAGCTCGTCGAGAGTGACCGGCCGCCTCTCGTTCACCTCGGGGCCATAGAAGGAAGCCAGGAGCGGCGGCTCGAGGGCGGCGGCCTCCGCCGGCCGGCCGGCGACGCGCAGCCGGGCGATCCGGCCATGGCGGATCTCCACCGCGACGGGCGCGCCGCCTCCCACGCCTGCGGGTGTGCGGAAGGGGCGCAGGTGGACCTCCACCAGATCGCCGCGGCGGCGGAAGGTCCCGCGAGCGAGGGCCTGCCCGTGGTCTGCGCTCTCCCGGTACCCCGACTGGCGCAGCTCCTCGACCAGCTGGGCGCTGCTCGCCGGCTCTCCCGGCGCGAGCAGGGTGGCCTGTCCATAGAGCCGGGACGGCTGCGCGAAGGGCGCCTCCGGGAACTGGCGCGCCAGGTGCCAGAGGTAGGCGGTGAACGAGAAGCCCGCCAGGAAGAGCAGGCACGAGACGGCGAGGGAGGCAACCAGGAGACGCCGCCGGCCCGGCGGGAGCTCCGCAAGGTCGCGCCGGAAGGTGTGGAGCCGGGAATGGGTTTGCATCGGTTCCCCCAGTCACTGGATGGATCTGCCGAGGACGAGGTCCAGGGTCTCCGTGGAAGCGCCGATCGCTCCCGGACAGGGAAGGAGCAAGATGTGCGCCACTCCGCGGCACGCCGGTTGCTGCGGATACGAATTGCCATAGACTGTCCGGCGAGGAGCCGCGCGGTTTGCGGTTTTGCGAAGGAGGTGTGGTGATGACGACGGAGGATCTGACTTCTCGTTCCTGCCAGCCCTGCGAGGCGGGGACTCAGGCCCTCAAAGGCGAGGAGCTGCGCCGGCTCTATGGGCAGCTCGAAGGGTGGACGCTGGTCAGCGAGCACCATCTGGAGAAGGAGTACCGCTTCAAGGACTTTGCCGAGGCGCTGGCTTTCGTCAACCGCCTGGGTGAGGTGGCCGAGCGGGAGGGGCACCATCCCGACATCTTTCTCACCTGGGGCAAGGTGAAGGTGACGCTCTGGACCCACTCGATCGGGGGCCTGAGCGAAAACGACCTCATCCTGGCGGCGAAGGCGGACGCGGTCCTCTAGGCTGCCGGCATCCGGCAGGTGTCGCCGCCGGCGGCGGGGAGGTAGCACTCGCGGACGTAGTCCATCACCATGCGGTCGGCGTTGTAGCGCCACGCCAGGGTGCGGATGGCCCGTTTGATCCGCCGGATCCAGCCGTGCGGGAGCCCCGCGGCATCGCGGTCGTAGTAGAGCGGCACCACCTCGCGCTCCAGGGTCTCGAAGAGAGCGGCGGCGTCGCGCTCATCCTGCACGTCGGGATCGGCGTGGATCTCGCCCGTGCCCACGGCGAAGCCGTTGGCGCCGTCGTAGGCCTCCGCCCACCAGCCGTCGAGGATCGAGCAGTTGAGCGCACCGTTCAGGATGCACTTCTGCCCGCTGGTGCCGCACGCCTCGAGCGGGCGGCGCGGCGTGTTGAGCCAGACGTCCACGCCCTGGACGAGCTGGCGGCCCACGTGCATCGAGTAGTTCTCCACGAACACGACCTTGCCGGCGAAGCGCGGATCGCGCTCCAGGTTGGCCACCCGCTGGGCGAGCGCCTTGCCCCCCGTATCGCGCGGGTGGGCCTTGCCGGCGAAGACGATCCGCACCGGCCGCTCGGGTGCGTTGACCAGACGGTCGAGCCGGTCGAGGTCCTGGAAGAGGATGTCGGCCCGCTTGTAGGTGGCGAAGCGGCGGGCGAAGCCCAGGGTCAGGGCCTCGGGATCGAGCGGCTCGCGGTCCGGATCCGGCAGGCCGAGACGCTCGCGGCGGTCGGCCAGGCGGCGGCGCACGAAGGTGACCAGACGCGCCTTGAGCACCTGGTGCACCTCCCAGATCTCGGCGTCCGGAATGCGCGCCGTCCGGCTCCACAGCTTGGGCCGGCTGAGCGATTCGAGCCAGCGCGGCCCCAGGTACTGGATGAAGAGGGCGTGCATGTCGGACGCCAGCCAGGTGCGGACGTGCACGCCGTTCGTGATGTGCCCGATCGGCACCTCCTCCTCGGTGCGTCCCGGGTAGAGGTGATGCCACATCTTGCGCGAGACCCGGCCATGCAGCGACGACACGCCGTTGCTGCGCCGGGTGAGGTTCAGCGCGAGCACGGTCGGACAGAAGGGCGCATTGGGATCGTTCGGCCGCTCGGCGCCGAGCTTCATGACCTGGTCGAGAGGCATGCCGAGGCCGCGGGCCAGCGCCTCCAGATGCTTGCCGGCGAGGTCGGCCCGGAAGTGGTCGTGGCCGGCCTCGACAGGCGTGTGCGTCGTGAAGACGCTCGCCGCCGCCACCTCGCGCAGGGCGTCGCTGGGGTCGAGCCCCTGCCGCTCGACGATCTCTCTGGCGCGCTCGAGGAGGGCGAAGGCCGAGTGCCCCTCGTTCAGGTGGAGCACGGACGGCGTGATCCCCACCTTCTGGAGGGCGCGGAAGCCTCCGACGCCGAGCAGGATCTCCTGCTGGACGCGGGTCTCCTGGTCGCCGCCGTAGAGGCGTGCTGTGAGCTCCTGGTCCTCGGGTGAGTTGGCCTCGTCGCGGGCATCGAGCAGCAGCAGGCGGCTGCGGCCGGCCGCCACGCCCCAGAGCCGCACCCAGACCTCGCGGCCCGGCAGCTCGACCGGAAAGCGGACCTGAAGCCCCTGATTGTCAAGTTGACTGTCGAGCACCTCCTCCACCGGCAGCTCGGCGGCCGAGATGGGCTCGTACAGGTCCTGCTGCCAGCCGTTCTCGTCGATGAGCTGGTGCACGTACCCCTGGTGATAGAGGAGACCGACGCCGACCACCGGCACCCCGAGGTCGCTCATGCTCTTCAAGTGGTCGCCGGCCAGCACTCCGAGGCCTCCGGAGTAGATCGGCAGCGACTGGTGGAGGCCGAACTCGGCCGAGAAGTAGGCGACCGGGAACGCCTGGAGGGGGCCGGCGTGGACCGCGCCCCAACTCTCGCGGCCCTCCAGATATTGCCGCAGCCGGCGGTGGGCCTGGTTGATCCGGGTCTGCATCTCCAGATCCTGCACGCGGCGCGAGATCTCCTCGGCGTTGATCCGCTGCAGGAGCGCCACGGGGTTGTGATAGACGATGCGCCAGGTCTCCGGATCGAGCTCGCGGAAGATGGCCCGGATGTCGGGCTGCCAGGACCACCAGAGGTTGTTGGCGAGCTCGCGCAGCTTCTGGAAGGTGCCGTCGGTCTCGGTCATGGGGGCGCAATATAGCGCGAAGGAGGCCCCAGGGAGAAATCGTTTCCACCCTGGAGAAGCGGCAGATTCCGTTCTAGACTTCCTGCCGTCATGAGCCCTCTGGAAGACATGGAGGTTCAGAGAATGCTGGACCTTCTCGACCTGGCGATCCACGACGCGCGGCGGTCGCGCCGGGACATCGAGCGGAGCCTGGGCCTGGGGCAGGGGTATCTGGGGAGCCTGTTCCGGGGACGGATCGAGCTGAAAGTCTGGCACGTCTACCGGCTGGCGCGGGAGCTGAACCGCGATCCGCTGAGCTTCTTCTTCGAGGTCTCACCGCCGCAGGATTCGCGCTGGGTCCTGAAGGCGCTCGGGCTCGACCCGGACAAGGTGCTGAAGGAGGCGGCCGAAGCCCCGAAGGCGGAAGACGAGAAGAAGGAGCCCGTGTCGCTCACCGCCGAGCAGGTCGAGGAGATCGTGCTGCGGGCGGTCCGCCAGGAGCTGAAGCGGCGGGGGCTGTCCGATCCGGACGAGACCGCGGGGCCGGAGACGCCGAAGAGCGGGTAGGGATCAGTCCGGCTCCCCGATGTCGGGCTCCTTCGGCCTTTTCTTGAAGGCCCGGAAGAGCCCGCCGATCATCTCTACGGTTTCGGTCGTCAGCTCGCCTTCGTCGGCCGAATCGCGCAGCATGATGAGGGCGGCGATCGCTTCGCGGGCGATGTAGCGGGTACGGAAGGTCTCCAGCATCTCGTGCAGGAGCCGGCGCACCTCCTCCTTCTTGCCCTGCTCGAGCCAGACCACCGCGAGGTCGAAGGAGACGAGGGCCGCATCGTAGTCCAGGCCCAATCCCAGGAACCCGTCCTTGGCCTGCTGGAAGGCCCGGATGGCGCGGTCGATCTCGCCCAGGCCCAAGAAGACCTTCCCCTCGATCCCGCGCAGCTTCACCTTTGCGATTTGGTCACCCTGGAATTCGTAGAGGGGACGCATCTCGAAAATCAGCCGCCGGGCGGACTTGAAGTCTCCGAGCTCGACCCGAAAGAGAAGAATGTTGTGGAGAGATTGAAAGACCAGCTTGGAATCGCGGGCTCGGTCGATGAGGCGGAGCCCCCGGGCGATCAGCTGGATGCCATCTTCTGGATCGCCGCTTCGTCCCGCGTGGATGCCTTTCTGAATGAGTGCACGTCCAGCCTCATGAAGAGCATGGTGCCGTAGATAGGTCT
Source organism: Thermoanaerobaculia bacterium (assembly GCA_035637095.1). Classification (GTDB taxonomy): domain Bacteria; phylum Acidobacteriota; class Thermoanaerobaculia; order Multivoradales; family UBA5704; genus UBA5704. The sequence goes on along the minus strand of DASPXX010000293.1, from coordinate 53,332 downwards.
GATGAGCGAAGTCGAGGAGCCGGAAGGCCTCAGGGAAATGGCGTTGATCGCAGAGAAGGGAAGCCGAGATCTCAGCCAAACGAGCCTGGAGGAGCGGTGAGCCGGTCCCCCGCCGGCGGGCTTCGAACGCCTTGCTGAAGGCCGTCTCCGCGCGAGAGAGCTGGTCGGCGATGCGGTAGGCGTTGGCAAGCCCTGCCCAGGCACGGGCCGACAGGTCCTCCACGTGCTCGGGTCCATACTTTTGGGGATCGATGCTTTTCGCGACCTCGACGGCACGCTGCGCCAGGTCGACCATCTTCGCAGGGTCCTTCTGCCGAAGCTCCCAGCTCCTCTCCTGGAGCCTTTCGCACAGACCCCAGGTCCAGAGCTCGGCTTCGTCCCCCATCTTTCCGCCGCTGAGGAGCTTGTCGATCCTGGCGTCCGCCTCGGCGCGCTCGCGTTCCAGAAGAAGCAAGTCCTTCAGAATCCGTGGTGTCGGGTGCTCGTCCATGGCTCTCGTGTTCCCTCGGAAAGGAAAGTGGGTATATTCTCTCACACTCCGCGGGATGTCGAGCCATGAAAAAGCAGGGGCAGCGAGCTCCCGCCCCTGCTTTGCCGCGGCGGATCAACCGTTCGGGTCGAGCTCGAGGCCGCGATCCCCCTCGCTCGTCTCGCCGTCCGGATCGGCCCCGAGCCCCCGGTCTCCTGTGGTGATCTCACCGTCACTCCAGAGGCTCACCAGCCATCCCCAGAGCCCATCCCAGCGCTCTGGGCCCGACGACTGGGCGGCGGCGGGGGCCGATCCGACGAGAAGGAGGGCCAGGGCGAGGATGGGGATGCCACGGCGGAACAAAGTGCGGAACATGTCTGTCCTCCCGGCCGCGGGACGACCGGAGCCTCCATGGCCCCGGAGCTCGCGGCGCAACCCGATCAGGGTCGAGGAGACCTATTGTCGCAACTTATCGCCTGAACATGTCAATCGGACGGCCCTCCGGCTCCTTCTGCGGCGTCGCCGCGCCGGCGGTGACATAGGACGATTGTCCTCACGCCCCGCTCCGGCAGCCCGGAAGCCACAACTTCATCGGGAGAAATGAGGCGGAACGTTGACATATGTCCTCCGGTTGCGAACAATGATCCTCGTTATGACAAAGGAGGACGGGCGTGCAGGACAATGACCAGGACAATGAGAAACCAGTCGTCAAACAGGTCGGAGAGCGGATCGCCCGCCTGCGGCGCGGCCGGGGGTGGAAGCAGAGAGAGCTCGCGTCGCGGATCGGGTGCAGCCTGCAACAGGTCAGCAAGCTGGAAAGGGGGTGCTGGATGCCGCGAGTGTCCGTGCTCGTGCGGGTCGCCGAGACGTTCAACGTCACAGCCGACTATCTCCTGACCGGACGCGGACCGCGCAACCCCGGCGTCGATCTGCGCCTGCGGGAGCGCCTGCCGGCTCTGGAGCAGCTGCCCGAGCCCCAGCGCGACTCGCTCGTCCTGTTTCTCGACGGGCTGATCATGGCGCACCGTTACGCCGGCAGGTCGCTGCCGGCCGGAGAAGAAGGGGAAGGAGGGCCCCGCCAATGAACCACCCGAAACCATCGATTCTGCGCATCTTCCTGCAGACCCTGACCGTCGCCGATGCGGGCCTGGTGCTCCATCTGCTGGAATGCCCGCGCTGCTCCCGGCAGGGGTGGGGTCTGCTGAGCCCGCGGCCGGTGCGCCGGCGTCCGGGCGAGCCTCGGTCGCCGGCGCCGGAGCCGGAACGGTACGAGAGGGCTTTCGCCCGCATGGCCGAGAAGATGAGCCATACCGCCGCACAGGTGGAGAAAGGCCGCCGGCGGGCCGAGCCCCTGGTCGCCGAGCTGCTCGCTCTGCCGCTGGGGGAGCGGCATGCACATCTCGCGGCGGGTCACCGCTTCCGCACCGTCTTCGTCGCCTGGAAGCTGCTCGAGCGGAGCTGGCAGGTGGCGGACGCAACCGAGGCCGAGTCGCTGGCGCGCCTGGCTGCTTCCATCGCGCAGAAGCTCGCCGCGCGGGAGTCCGGAACGGGAGTCGAGACGGGGCTGGCCATCGGCGCCTGGTGTGCCGCCGGCGAGGCGTGCCGAAGGGCGGGCCGTCTGGAGGATGCCGACGAGGCCCTGGTGCGCGCGGTCCCCCATCTCGAGAAGAGCATCGATCCGCTCGAGAGCGCCGAGTATTGCCACACACTTGCCCGGGTGCGCCGCGATCAGCGGCGCTTCGACGAGGCCAAGGCTCTCCTGGAGCGCGCCGCCGCCCTGTTCGGCGGCGCCGGCCAGACGCGGGATCAGGCCCTGGCCCTCATCGACCTCGCCGCCGTCTTCCTGGACCAGGAGGACTGGGACGCCGCGGTGACGGTATTCGACCGCGTTCTGGCCCTGGGAGCGGCGGCGGTCGATGCCGGGCTCGCCCTCGGCGGCGGATGGGGGATCGCCGGCTGTCTCGCCGCCCTGGGCGATCCCCTCCGGGGGCGCCGCATCCTTGCGCTCTTGGCCGAGCGGCCGGCCCGGCGGCGGACCGCGGTGGACCGGGCCGTGCTGGTCCGCATCGAGGGGTTGCTCGCCGCGTTGAGCCGGCACGAGCACCAGGCCGAGGTCCTCCTCCGCGAAGCCTGGAACGCTTTCCACCGTTCCGGGGCCGCCGGCTATGCGATCCTCGTCGGCCTCGACCTGGCGGCGCTCTTCCTCCGCCAGGGGCGAGGTGCCAATCTGCGCGCGCTCGGCGGCGAGATTCGCATCGCCTTCCAGAGCCGCGATCTGGCCGGAGGGGTGCGCGCCGCGGTCGACGATCTCGTCCGCGCTCTCGAAGAGGGAGAGGTCCGGCCCGAGCAGCTGGCCGGGATCGCGCGCATCATCGCCCGGGCGATGGTGGTTTCCTGACGCGCCCCTATTTCGGCGGGCGGCTGGGCCGCATCTCCACCAGGCTGGGCAGGGCATGCTGCGGGTAGCTCAGCAGGTGGAGGACCATGGCGGCGATGTCGTCCGGCCGCAGCATCCAGCTCCGGTCCTGGCCGCCGCTGCGCTGCCCGAAGCCGGTGTCGACGCTCCCCGGGAGGAGCGCGGAGACGCGCACCCCATGCGGCCGCAGGTCGAGCATGGCGGCCTCCGACAGGCCGATCAGCCCGAACTTGCTGGCGTTGTAGGCGCCGCCGCCGGCAAAGGAGCTCTTGCCCGCGAGCGAGGCGACGTTGAAGATCCAGCCGCTCCCCTGGCGTTTCATCGCCGGTGCCACGGCGTGGAGGAAGTAGAAGCAGCCGTCCAGGTTGGTCTGGAGGACTTCCCGCCACTCGTCGCCGGTCAGCTCGTCCACCGGCGCGAAGCGGCCGAGGCCGGCGTTGTTGACCAGACAGTCGATCCGCGCCTCGCGGTCCAGCACGTCCTTGACGAAGGAGTCCACCTCGTCCTGGCGGCGGACGTCGACCGCCCGGCCCGCCACCGGATCGCCCCGGTCCGCGAAGCGTTCACGGAGCTCGCCGAGCGCCTGCTCGACCGAGGCCGGGCTCCGGCTGCAGAGATGCACCCGCCAGCCGTCCGTGAGGAGCGCTTCGGCGATCCCGCGTCCGATGCCGCGGCTCCCGCCGGTGACGATGGCGATTCTGCCCTGGGTGTCGGTCATGCCCCGTTCTCCTTCCCGCGGGAGCGACTGTATCAGGACCGTCCGCGGTCCGGCGTCCGGAATGAGTACAATAGGGTGGCTTGTTTCGAGAGAGCGAAGGAGGCTCGATCGTGCTCTATCACTTCGATCCGATATATTTCGTGTTCATCCTGCCGGCCTTTCTGCTCTCCCTCTGGGCGAGCTTCCGGACCCGGTCGGCGTTCAACAAATATTCGCAGGTGCGCACCATGCGCGGTCTGACCGGCGCCCAGGCCGCCAAGGCCATGCTGGACCGGGCGGGGATCTACGACGTGCAGGTCGTCCCCACGCACGGGAAGTTGACCGACCACTACAACCCGGCGAACAAGACTCTCGCCCTGTCCGAGGGGGTCTATGCGTCCAATTCGGTGGCCGCGGTGGGCGTGGCCTGCCACGAGGCGGGGCATGCGATCCAGCATGCGGAAGGCTACAAACCGCTGTGGCTCCGCTCGCTGCTCGTCCCCACCGCCAACATCGGCTCGTCGGTGGGCTACCTGGTGATGATGCTCGGCCTGTTCCTGGTCTACATGCGGAGCGCGATGGGGCCCCAGATCGTGCTCTTCGGAGCGGCCCTCTTCTCGCTGGTGCTGATGTTCCAGATCGTCACGCTGCCGGTGGAGCTCGACGCCTCGGCGCGCGCCAAGCGCCTCGTCCTGGAGAACGGGATCGTGATGGCGCAGGAGCGCGAAGGCATCGACCGGGTGCTGAACGCCGCGGCCTTGACCTACGTGGCGGCGGTGATCTCGACCCTGACGACCCTGCTCTACTTCCTGTTCCGCTCCGGTCTGCTGGGCGGCCGGAGAAGCTAACCCTCTCCCCTCTCCTCAGCTCGCCCCGCGCCCGGAGAGCACCGCGGGGATCGTCTTCAGCAGGATCTTGAAATCGAGCAGCGGAGTCCAGGAGTCGATGTACTCCAGATCCAGCTCCATCCAGCGGTGGAAGTCGAGCTCGTTCCTGCCGCTGATCTGCCAGAGGCAGGTCAGGCCGGGCTTCATCGCCAGGCGGCGCCGCTGCCAGCGCTCGTACTTGGCCACCTCTTCCGGGATCGGCGGGCGCGGCCCCACCAGGCTCATGTCGCCGCGCAGCACGTTCCAGAGCTGCGGCAGCTCGTCGAGGCTGAAGCGGCGCAGGAACCGGCCCAGCGAGGTCACCCGCGGATCGGCCTTCAGCTTGAACACCGGCCCGTTCATCTCGTTGAGATGCAGCAGCTCGCGGCGGCGCTCCTCGGCGTCCTCGACCATCGTGCGGAACTTGTAGAGGGTGAAGGAGCGCCCGTTCAGGCCGCAGCGGGTCTGGCGGAAGAGGACGCTCCCCCCCGAGCTCAGCTTGACCGCCACGGCGACCATCAGCACCACCGGCAGGCCGAGGAGGAGCAGGAACGAGGCCACCGCGACGTCCACGGTGCGCTTGGCCAGGAGCTGGATGTGGCTGGAGGGAGCCGTGGCGAAGGAGAGGAGCGGCATGCCGTCCAGTTCCTCCAGCTGCACCTGGGCCCGCGTGTGAGGGAAGAGGTCGAGCGCGAGCCGGGTGCGGATCCCCTGCTCCTGGAGGCTCAAGAAGAGGTCCTCCAGGCGGTCGAGCTCGCGGCGGTGGACGGCGAAGATCACGTCGTCCACCACGTTGCTCTCGACGATCCGCGGGATGTCGTCCACCTCGCCGAGGACCGGCCAGCTCCTCGGGAAACCCGGCGAGATCCCCTGGCCGTTGGCGATGAAGCCGAGGATGCGGTAGCCCCAGAAGCGGTGGCTCTGGATCGAGTCGGCGATCGCGAGGGCGGTGGGGCCCGTGCCCACGATCAGCACCGTGCGGTAGTTGAAGCCGCGCATCCGCACCCAGCGGGAGGTGACGCGCAGGCCGATCTTCTCGGAGAGCAGGAAGACGCACGAGAAGATGGCGAACAGCAGGATCCAGAACCGGCTGATGCGATCGTCGCCCAGGAGCTGCTCGTCGATGCGCGCCGCGTAGAGGAGGAGCGTGAAGACCGCGGCGCCGATGAAGCAGACGCGGATGATCGCCCAGGCCTCGTCGAGCAGCGGCACCGTGCGGTGCGACCGGTAGCGGCCGGAGAGGAGGAGCAGCGTCCCCCAGATCACCAGCGCGAGCGGCAAGAGCGGCAGATAGTCGCCCAGCGCATAGAGCCGGCTGGGGAAGGTCCCCGAAGCGACGCGGGGAAGCAGGAAATCGCGGACTCCGTAGGCGGCCAGAAACGCCGCGGCCACCAGAGTCAGATCGAGCAGGAAGATGGAGACGGCAAGGGTACGGGCTCGTTCTTTCAGCATGGATGCGGTTCGATCGTCTAAATTCCGCCTCGTCGCAACGTGATGATTCTATCGCGAATCCCACACTTTTTCAGCCAGGGCTGCGGCCGGCGAGGCGCTGGAACAGCCGGGCGTACCGGTCGGCGACGTGTTCCCAGTCATAGAGGAGGGCGGCCCGCCGGGCCATGAGCCGGCCGATGTCCGCGGCCTGCTCCGGCTCCCGCCGCACCTCCTCCAATCGCTCCGCCAGGGTCTCCGGAGCCGCGGCGTCGAAATACAGCGCCGCCTCTCCAGCCACCTCGCGGTTCTCGGGCGTCTCGTTGACCAGCACGCAGTTTCCGTAGCCCATAGCTTCTACGAGCGCCGGGTGCGTACCGCCTACGTCCGTGGCATGGACATAGGCCAGGGCGTGGGAGAGGAGCTCCCGGTACCCCTCCCCGTAGATCGGCCCGGGGAGGAGGATGCGCGGGTCGGCGCCGCGCGTGAAGCCGGCGATGAAGGCGCTCGCATAGGGCGCGCCGCCCACCATGACCAGCGGCAGGTCGCCGCCGACCGACCGGTACGCCGCCGCCACCCGGTGCGGGTTGTTCTCCGGCTCGAAGCGGCTGACGTAGAGGAAGTAGCACCTGGGACTGAGGCCCAGCCGCGCCAGCACCCCGGTCTCGCGCGGCGGACGCGGGTCGACCCCGTAGGCGATGGGCACCGACTCGGCGCCGTAGCGCTCCAGGTAATGACGGCGGATGACCTCGGCGTCGGTCACCAGGGCGTCGGGGACGACGCAGGCGAGCCGTTCCGAGGCGGCGTAGACGCCGCGCCCCACCGGACCCCACTTCGCGCGCCGCTTCTCGATCCCGTCCACGTGGAGCGCCACCGGCACACCCGAGAGGCGCAGGATCGGCACGAACAGGGCGTTCGCCGAGTTGACCACCAGCGCGGCGTCGTACGGCTCGCGCAGGGCGCGCAGGCAGGAGAGGAAGGTGTGGACCGGCGTGTCCAGGTACTTGGTGCGGATCGTCGGCAGCACGATCAGCTCGGCGCCCCGCCATCGCGTGAGCCCCGGCGGCGTGACGTGGGACCGGCAGTAGACGGTCACCCGAAAGCCGCGCGCGATCAGCCGGGGCGCCAGCTCCTCCATCAGGGTCTCGTAGCCGCCATAGCGGCCGGGGATGCCGCGGCTGCCCATCAGGGCGACGTGCAAGGACCGGGTCACAGGGGGTCTCCCGCGGAGGAGAACCAGCGGTCGAGGGTGGCTGTGCGGCGCCCCTGGATAAGGCGGCGGCGGCGCAGGATCTCGCGGCGGTGCTTCCAGAGCCAGGTATAGGCGGGGAGCGAGCTGCGCTCGAAGAGCAGCACCCAGGCGAGGGCCATCAGGTCGCGGAGGAGCGCCGGCAGCAGGGTGCGGACGAAGTTGCCGGCGGTCTGGTGGTAGAGCCGCAGGAGGTAGCGGTTCTTCAGGGAGTGATAGTTGACGATCGCAGGCATCGAGGACCGCCGCTCCGGCAGGTTGAACCGGCGGTGCTCGGCGACCGCCGCGGGCTCGTAAAGGATCTCCCAGCCGCGCTCGCGCAGGCGGAAGCAGAGCTCGGCGTCCTCGCGGAACGAGTGGAACCGGGCATCGAACACCTCGCCGTCCACGGCGGCGTCCTCCAGGGCTGCGCGGCGGAAGAGCGAGGCCGCACCCGAGGCGCCGAAGACCCGCTCGGGGATCATGTACTGGCCGTGGTCCGGCTCCCCCGAGCCGCGGTCCAGGTGGCGCCAGGTGCGTGTCAGGCGCATGCCGCAGGCGTCGAGGCGCCCGTCGGGACGGACGAGCCGGCCGGTGACGGCGCCGGTCCGCAGGTCCGGATGGGCCTCCGCGCGGGCGAGGAGGCGGGTGACGTAGTCCGGAGCGGGCCGGGCGTCGGCGTTGAGGGTCAGCACCCAGTCGGAGCTCGAAGTGGCCAGGGCAGCGTTCATCCCGCCCGTGAAGCCGCGGTTCTCGCCGAGATCGACGGCCTGGAAGGGGAGGCCCGGCGGGGCATGGCGCCGCGCCACGTCGAGGCTGCCGTCCGCGCTGGCGCAGTCCACCACCACGACCTCCAGCGGCCGGTGCTCCAACCGCCCCACCGCCTCCAGACAGCCAGGGAGGTCGGCGGCGGAGTTGTGGGTGACGATGCAGACGGCCACGTTCATGCCGCCGCCTCCAGCATCCGCCGCGGCCATCGCCACCCCGTCAACACTCCGCCCAGCACCATCAACAATCCCTTCAACGCCTCGCGCCGCGAAGCGGCCCGCTGCGGCCGGCGGAGCGGCAGGAGCAGGAGGCGGACCGCGATCCCGAGGACGAGGAGCGCCTGCGCCAGGAGCGCCCAGCCCGCTCCGTGGTGCTTCCGCAGGTAGCGCACCAGGTTGCGGTCGTAGATCCAGAGGAATGGTCCATAGCCGAGGTGAGGCACCGTGCTGCCCAGGCCGTGGCGGAAGCAGGCCGCCGGCCAGTAGCGCAACACCTGCCCGGCTGCCGCCAGCCGGCGCGCCAGATCCACGTCCTCGAACCAGGCCGGCCAGAATCCGGCGTCGAGCCCGCCGATCTGCTCGACGGCCGAGCGCCGGAGCGCCAGGGCTGCGGCGGCCGGCTGCTCCACCGGGCTGCCGGGAGGCGGCTCGGTCCGCAGTCCGCCCCGGGAGCCGCCGAGCGGCAGGGTGTGGAGGAGGAGCTCCAGCGGCGAGGGCAGCCGCCGGAGCTGCCAGGCGAACTGCGGCTCTCCCTCCGGCCCGGTCAACCGCGGTGCGAGCCCCGCGGCGTCGGGGAAGGTCGCGAACCCTTCGAGGAGCCGCTCCAGGGCTCCCTCCTCGGGGGCCGCATCGGGGTTCAGCAGCAGGACGATCGGCGCCTTCGCCTTCGCGATCCCGGCGTTCGCCCCTCCTGCGAACCCCAGATTGCGGCCGGGCTGGAGGGACGAGCCGTTGTCCACCACCAACAGCTCGAAACGCGGGTCGCTCGGCCAGGCCGCGGTCAGCGCCGCGAGGGCCTCTTCGTTGTGCCAGTGCACGACGATGCCGGTGAGGAGGGGATTCATGAGAGACCGCGGACCGCCCGCGCCCAGCCGGCCGCGATCCCGGAGGCCCGCGCCCAGTCCCCCCGACCGCCCGACCGGGCCAGATCGACGACATCCCGCAAGAGCATCCAGGGCACCCGCGGCCAGAACCCTCCGCCCAGGAAGCGCGAGGCCACCAGCCAACGGTTGCCGTAGATCAGGCGCCAGCGCTCGTGACTCATCGTTCCACCCGTGGTCGAGCCGGCATGGCGGGCGCGCGCGGCCGGCACCAGCAGGGCACGCCAGCCCGCCGCCCGCAGCCGCCCGGCCAGCTCGACGTCTTCATAGTAGGAGATCAGACGCGGATCGAAGGCGTTGCCGCCCACCGCCACGGCGTCCAGGGCGGCGCGGCGGAAAAGGGCGGCCGTGGCCGAGACGCCGAAGATCTCCCGCGGCGGCTCTGACTCCGAGGGCGCCGGCAGGCCGTGGCCGATCTGGACCGCCTGCCACCAGCGGTTCCAGGCGATGCCGCAGCCGTCCGCCCGTTCCTCATCATCCATCAGAAGAGTGACTCCCTGGGCTGCCGCGGCGCGCGGATCGCTCTCCAGGGCCGCCGTGAGCGCCGCGATCCAGCCCGGCTCGATCAGGGCGTCGTCGTTGACCGTGGCCACCATCCCGGCCGTCGCAGCCGTGATCCCCAGGTTCGTCCCTCCGGCGAAGCCGAGGTTCCGCTCCGGCCGCAGGACCCGGTCGGCCAGCCCGGCCGGCAGCTCCACGGGCGACTCCCCCTGATCGACGACGATCACCTCGATGCTTTTCCCCCCGTCTCGCCGCAGGGCTTCGAGGCAGGGGACGAGCCACGGGCTGCGGCCGAGGGTGGGGACGACCGCGGAGACGGTCACTCCCATGCGAAATCCACCCGGTCGAGCACGATGCCGTTGGGCTCTCCCGGCGGGTGCGGCCCGAAGGCGGAGAGCACCAGGGGCTTGCCCGCCGGCCAGTCGAAGGGGCCGAGCGTCACTGCATCCCAGGCGCGGTCGCGGCCCGGAGCCCAGACGGCCAGCAGTCGGTCGCCTGCCTGTATGTCGAGCCGGAACGGCACCAGCTGGTTCTGGACGAGCTCTCCCCGGAGCACCAGGCAGACCCGCCGTCCCCCGGCCTTCACCGGCACCTTCACCCGCTCGCCGACCCGCAGCACCCAGCCGCCGCGATGGCGAGCCCGCTCGATGATCCAGCGGTCGGGATAGAGATGCCCACCGCTCTTCGCCACCTGCGGGTCCTCGATCTCGGCGACCGTGGTGGGCAGGCGTGCGGCGGCCGGGGGGACCGCCGCGGCGAGGAGCAGGACGGCGGCGACTCCGGCGAGCCCGGCGACCCTTACCCCCTGGCCCCCTCTCCGGAAGGGGAACCACCAGAGAACCGTGGTGAAGAGGATGGTGAGTGGCGGCCAGAGCCAGGTGGCGGGCCGGGGACGGATGGAGCTGGGGAAGAAGCGGGCGACGTCCAGACCCAGCCGCTGCCCGAGAGCGTCGAGCAGGTAGGTCCGGCCGTCCGCGAAGTTGTAGGTCCAGCCCGGCATGACCAGCCAGAGCAGCGCCAGGGCCAGGGTCAAGGTGCCGAGACCGGCGAGGAGCGCCCGCGCCCCGGGACCGTCCCGCCGCTCCAGGAGAGGCGCCAGCGCCAGGCTGAGGAACGGCAGCCCGATCAGCGCATAGCGGAACGGGGGAGACCAGCCGCCGTACCACTCGATCCGCGGCACCACGACCAGGAGATAAGGAAGGGTCAGCACTGCCAGGTGGATCAGGAGCCGGTGGCGGCGGGCGAGGAGGAGGAGCACGGCAGGGAGGACGATCAGCCAGATGGGTGCGCAGCCGAACAGGCCGAACGCCGAATCCCAGAGCAGCCCGAGCCCGCCCTTCCAATACGAGAGCAGGTCGTGGCGGTGCGGGTCCACCTCTTCCCAGGTGTGGATCTTGAGCGGGTTCCCGTAGACCGCCTGGTTGTACGCGAGCATGCCCACGCCGAGCAGGGCGAGCGCCGCGGTCAGCAAGAACACCGGCCGGCGCGGCCGTCCCGAATACCACCAGGCGAGCGCAAGGAGCGGCCCGGAGATGAGCACGAACCGCATCTTGAGGAGCGGCAGGAGCAGGATCGACAGGCCGATCCCCAGCCATTGGCGGACCGTCCACTGCCGCTGGCCGTCGAGATCGAGGATGCGGTCGAGGGCGAACAGCATCAGGAGAGCCGCCGGCACCTCCACCCAGACCTGGTAGGAGTAGAGGAGAAGCGGCGGAGCGAGCACCGCCAGCGCCCAGGCGGAGAGGACCTCGCCCGGCCGGTCCGGAACGTAGTGGCGGCCGAGGCGCAGCATCAGCCAGGCGAGGAGGGCCGTGAAGGCCGCCATCATGCCGAGGGCGCCGATCCGTCCCCCCACGCGGTAGGCCGGGACCAGCGCCAGGGGGAGCAGCTCGTTGTGGCGCGAATAGAGCTCGCCGTGCGGTCCGACCGGGTCCCCGGCCTGCGGCTCGATCGGCCGCTCCATGAAGTGCCGCCAGTCCCCGTGCGCATAGTTGTTGGTCAGCTCGGCGTCGAAGTCGTAGGCCAGGCTGTGGGTGATCAGCAGATAGAACGGCTCGTCGCCGTCCGGTTGGCGGTGGACCGTCGACCAGGGGAGGATCGCCACGTAGACGGTGAGCGGCAGGAGGAAGAAGACGAGCGACGGGCGGCGCGGCAGCCGGTCGCCGAGGAGAGGCCGCAGAGCCCGGACCTGCCGGACGGCGCGAAACCCGAGCACCAGGACGAGCCCTGCGGCCAGGACCTCCGCGGACCACGCGAGCCCGAGGCCCGGCCGGGCCAGGATGCAGAGGACGAGGACGGCCAGCGCCGCGAGCTCTCCGGCCGAGCCGGCGCGGGAGAGCGGCTCGGCGCCGCGGCGTACGCTCCACCGCGCGATGGCCCAGAGCGCTGCGAGGACCAGCGGCAGGACCGCCAGCGTGCCGCGGAAAGGATCGCCCGCGGGCAGCAGCCGGGCGGCAAACGGCTTCCGGATCTCCACCGCGTGGAGCGCCAGGCTGACCTGCGGCGGCAGGGCCGGATTGCGCTCGATGGACAGCTCGGTGAAGGACCCGGGGGAGTCGACGTTCCAGAGGGACCGGTACCGCTGGCCGAAGAAGCCGCCGGCCACCCAGGAGAGCCAGGGCGGCGGCGACTTGAGGACGCTCGCCGCCGCCACATCCGGCCGCCGCGCCGCCCACTCGCCGGTATCCTGCCCCGCCCGCACGACCCATCCGTAGATCCTGCCGTCCCCGCCGCGGAGGTGCACCGTCGCGACCGGCGTGCCGTTCGGCAAGCCGGCGCCGTTCGAGAGGCTGGAGTCGAGGACCACCGTGTCCACGCTCTTCCCCGTGACCGCAACTCTCCAGGATGGATGCGCCGCGTCGACGACGACCGCCGTAGCAGGGGGGAGGAGGGAGGTGCCGGGAGTGGGGATGTGAACGAAGAGGCCGAGGGCTTCCTGGAGGGGCTCGCTGCGCAGCCAGGGATAGGAGGCGAGCAGGGCGGTCGTCAAGAGGAGGGCGGCGATGGCGACCGCCGTGACGGCGAGGATCTTCCGCCCCAGGTACAGCACCGCCAGTGCCAGCAGACCCGCCGCCATCGAGAGATCCGGCACTCCTGGCCTCAGCAGGAAGGCGCCGGCCAGGACGGCGGTGGCCAGGATGGCCCCTCTCCACCGGGCGATCAGGTCGCCGGCAGCCAGAGCCACCAGCCCGGCCGTGGCCGCCACGTTCCACCCTGGTGCAAGCAACAGGGCCGCACCCGCCGCGGCCAGGGCGGCCGGCCCATAGCGCCGGGCCAGCACCGCCGTGGCGGCCGCCCCGGCCACCGGGAGTCCCAGAAGTGCCACCAGAGTCCGCAGATTCACCTGGGGTTGAAACAGCAGCTCGCTCCCGCGCAGGAGAACCTGGAGGCCGAAGGAGAGCGGGAGCAAGAAGCCCTCACCCCCGGCCCCTCTCCCGCGAGCGGGAGAGGGGAGCAAAGCAAAGACATTCTCTTGCTGTTCACCCCTCTCCCGCTCGCGGGAGAGGGGCCGGGGGTGAGGGAACCTCCGCCCCGCCGCAACCGCCAGAGCCGCCACAAGAAGCAACACAACCGCCGCCCCCCGCCCCGGCCCGGGCGGGAGCGCCCAGACGATCGTGGTAGCCAGGGTGGCGCCCACGCCCGCTTCCCAGGCCGGCGCCGGCGCCAGAAAGGCGACGGCCAGCAGCCCCGCCGTGGCCAGCACCGCCAGATACGCCGTCTCGGCGGCCCCCACGGGATCGACCTCGCGCGAGGCGAGCGCGGCCATCGCCGCCAGGGCGGCGAGCGGGACCGCGGCGCGCGCCAGCGCGTCACGAAAGGAGATGCGGTCTGCGTTCACGATCGGAAATCGGCGGCGAGCTTCAGCCGGCGTGGTGCGGATCATACGGAAACGAGGGGCTGAGCGTCGCCCGGGGCCTGATATAGACTTCGCCATCATGCTTTCCCGAGACCTTTTGCGCGACAACCCCGACAAGGTCCGCCAGGCCCTGGCGACCCGGAACACCGACCCGGCCCTGCTCGACGAGTGGCTGCGCCTCGACGCCGAGCGGCGGACCGACCTCGTCGAGGTCGAAGACTTGAAGCGGCAGCGCAACGAGGCGAGCCGCGCCATCGGCAAGGTCAAGCAGCAGGGAGGCGACGCCTCGGCCGAGATCGCCGCCGTCGGCCGGATGAAGGAGCGCATCGAGGAGTTGGAGGCCCGTCTCGCCGCTCTCGATCCCGAGATGGCCGCCGTCGAGCTCTCGCTCCCCAACCTGCCGCACGAGAGCGTGCCGGTCGGCCCCGACGAGTCGGCCAACCGCGTCGAGCGGGTGGTCGGCGAGCCGCGCCGTTTCGATTTCACGCCCAAGGCCCACTGGGACCTCGGCCCGGCGCTCGGCATCCTCGATTTCGAGCGCGGCGCCAAGGTGGCCGGCGCCCGCTTCACCGCCTACTTCGGCGCCGGCGCCCGCCTCGAAAGGGCGCTGATCAACTTCATGCTCGACCTCCACACCCGCGAGCACGGCTACACCGAGGTCCTGCCGCCGTTCATCGTCAGCCGCGAGAGCCTGACCGGCACCGGCCAGCTCCCCAAGTTCGAGCAGGACCTCTTCCATCTGGAAGGGACCAACTACTTCCTGGTTCCCACGGCCGAAGTGCCGCTGACCAATCTCTACCGCGACGAGACCCTGGACGAAGAGCGTCTGCCCGTCCGCTTCACCGCCTGGACCCCCTGCTTCCGCAGTGAGGCCGGCTCCTACGGCAAGGACGTCCGCGGCCTGATCCGCCAGCACCAGTTCAACAAGGTCGAGCTGGTGCACCTGACCACCCAGGAGACGAGCTACGACGCCCTCGCCGAGCTGACCGGCAACGCCGAGAAGGTCCTCGAGCGCCTGGGGCTCCCCTACCGGGTGGTCACGCTCTCGACCGGGGACATGGGCTTCGGCGCGGCGAAGACGCACGACATCGAGGTCTGGCTGCCCGCCCAGGACGCCTACCGGGAGATCTCCTCCTGCAGCAACTGCGAGGATTTCCAGGCGAGGCGGGCGAACCTGCGCTACCGGCCGGCCGGCGGCGGCAAGGCGAAGCTCCTGCACACCCTGAACGGCTCGGGCCTCGCCGTGGGGCGGACGCTGGTGGCGATCCTGGAGAACTACCAGCAGGAGGACGGCACGGTGTTGATCCCCGAGGCGCTGCGTCCCTGGATGGGCGGTTTGGAGAGGATCGAGCCCACCAAGTAAGCTTCCAGATCACGGAGGGGTGGCTGAGCGGTCTAAAGCAGCGGTCTTGAAAACCGCCGGTCGTTCACGCGGCCCGTGGGTTCGAATCCCACCCCCTCCGCCATTTGTTGAAAGCGCCTGGCCCAGGGGTAATGCTGTTCAGACGCCGCTCATGGATGGAGGGAGGTCGTTGAGTCACGAGCGAACTGTGAGACAGTTCATGAACGAGCTGGACCACATCAGCGGTTTCAAGGTGGTGCTGAGGCAAAACAAGAGCGGATTCTTTCTGGAAGGCCCGGCGGGAGAAAGGACTTCCCTGGGTGACAAGGGGCCGAACGCCCTTCTGTCACCAAGAGAACAAGAGGCTCACTGCGAAAATCTGGGTTTCGATGCAACCCTGCTTGGGCTGAATCCGTTACCGGACGACTAGGCTACCGCCAGCTCGGTCCACGCCGGAGTATTGACGGGCGGCTCTGCCATGCCCTCATCGAGCTGCCAGAGCTCGGCGCGTTGGAACATCTGCCAAAAGCGGCGTGGTGCCTGCGGCAAGGCACTGAAGGGCTCGATGCCCGCCTCCTGATCGGCCTCGATCTGGACCTTCAGTACAGTCTCAAGCTTGCTCGGCAGGTCTTTCGGGTCTTGAGAAGCCGTTGCGAGATTTCGCTCAAGACACTGGGCGACCCACCAATCTCTGTCCTTGAAGAACACCACATGGAAAATGTGCGGACGCGGCATGGTTCCTCCCCTCCAGTAGGCTCTAGTATACGGCCTCTCCCGTCCCATCCTGCCTTCCCGTACAAATCCCATCCACCACCCCCCACACCCTGCGCTGGAGGCGGTCCGCCCCATGACGTCCGCGGCGAGGTCCAGGATGTGGGCTTCCCGTTCCATGGAGCGGGTGATCCGTTCCGCGGAACGGGAGGCTCGTTCCTCGGAGCGGGGCTTCGCCCGGTGGAACAGGAGGCTCGCTCCGCGGAATGGACAGCTCGCTCCACGGAACAGGCGGCTCGCTCCGCGGAACAGATGGCCTGTACCTCGGAGCAGGTGACCCGTACCGCGGAACGGGGTCTCGTTCCGCGGAGCAGGTGGCCCATATCTCGGAACAGATGGCCCGTCCGATCCGGGCATGAGAGAGCTGTTCGACCGGTACCGGTCGGCACGCCGGTCACGATCTTTCCCTGAGAGGGACTTTTGCCAGGTCACCGAGCAGACCGCCGAGGACCGTCTCCTCTTCCACCGCCAAGCCGGCCTCCGCGAGGGCGCCGCCGAGCTCCGTATCCCATGAAGCCACCGCGGGGTACCCGTGGAGCGAGGGCCGCTCACCCCCGGCGGTGAGAGCCGCTCGGTAGTCGGCCGTCGTGAAGCGCCAGGGCTGGAACGGCACGACCTCGCGCAGCTTGTTGGCGATCCGCAACCCATCCCAGTCGAAATCTCCGTGATAGCGGAAGACGGCGCCGTGTCGCGCGAGCCGCGCCAGGAGTGTGTGGGCGGCATAGCTCGCGAAGCCTTCGAGGCAGAGGAGCGGCGGGCAGGCAGGACCCCAACGGTCCGCCGCGGCGGCGACCACGACCGGGTTTTCGCAGATGCGGACCTCGAGACCGGGAGGGAACGCGAGATCTCCGTTGAGGAGCTGGCGCAAGGTGATGCGCGCCGGCTCTCCCGCCGCCGCCAGGGCGCGGAGGCTTTCACCGACAGGTCCGCCCCCGACGGGCGCAAGGCCCAGGACCAGCACCTGGCAGCTCAGGTCGTCCGCCACCACTCCGGCCTGCTCCCACAGCTGGCGGCGCTCGGCGGCGCCCCGCGGCGGCTGAAGATCGGCCTCGCGGGCGAGCGCCTTGAGGACCAGGGTGGTCACCGGGCGGCCGGCGTCCAGAGCATGGCTGTCGCCGAGCACCTCGCTGGCGAGGACGGGCAGACGGACCGCGTCCGGGCGGCGGGAGAGCGCGGCGAGGACGGCGAGCGCCTGCTCCAGGAGAAGCCGCTCGCCACCGTGGCCGGCCAGCCGCCGCAACAGCCCGCCCGATCGCAGAGCGTCGAGCCAGAGCTGGAGGGCGGGGCGGGCGGCGACGACCGGATGGCGGGCGGCGTCTTCCCAGAGCTTCTGGCGGCGTTCGCGTTCCTCGGCCCGCTCGCCCGGCCGGTCGCGCAGCGGTCCGCCCAGAAGCTCCACGGCCGTGCGCAGGTCGACCGCGAACCGGGACTCCCGGAGGACTCGGTCGAGGCGGTCGAGCCGGATGCGGAGCTCGCCCCCTGGGACGGTCGCCAGACCGAGGAGGTCCGCCACCATCCGCCTCTCCTCCTCCCCGGCATCGGCGAGGAGCACCGTTCCGCGGAGGCCGCCCAAGCGCTCCAGCCGGTCGCGGACCTCCATCCAGAGCCGCCGCAGCTCCCGCCGGCCCAGGAAACGGAGGAGCTCCCCGGCCTCCGCGCTCACCCCGCCGGGTCCTCCCGGAGAGAGTGGCCCGACCAGACGAAGCGCACGGCCGCCACGCCGTCGAGAGCCGGATCGCGGTAGAGCTGGTAGGTCGCCACCCCGGGCAGCTCTTCGTAGCAGCCCCATTCCTCATGGCTGGTCATCATGAAGTCGAGATCGAAATCGACCAGCAGGCCCATGCAGCGCCCCCGCATCCGCTGGTCGATGCCGGCGAACGCCTCGTCGAGCAGGATGACGCGCGGCGCGGTGGGGAGCGCCGAGCGGTAGTGGGCCGCGGCCGCGGCGAACAGGGGAAGGTGGAGAGCCACCGCCTTCTCGCCCCCGGAGCTGGCGCCATGGCCGCGGCGGGTGAGCTCGATCCAGCCGCTGTCGTCGCCGGTGCGGCGGAGGATCCGGAAGCGGTGCCAGGCACGGTAGTCGAGGGCCGCCATCAGGTGCTCGCGCCACGGCACGGCCTCCCACTGCTGGCGGGCTTCCGAGATCCTCGCCTGGAAGAAGGCCTCCAGCCGGCGGCGGTCGTGGTCGGCGAGGAGGGCGAGGTCCTGGCGGATCAGCTGCACCGCATCGCGGATCTCGGGAGCGGCCTCAGGCGTCGGCTCCCAGGCGAGCTTCAAGGTCAGCCCCGAGGCCGTCCGGCACTCCTCCAGCAGCCGGTTCATCTCCTCCACCAGGGCGCGGGCCTCGCGGAGGCGGTGGCGCAGGTGGTCGCCCACCTCGCCCAACAGATAGCGCCGGAGGACTTCTCGCTCGTGCTCGGCGAGCAGGTTGCGGCGGACCTCCAGGTTTTCGCGGAGGGTGGCGAGGAGGCCGGGGACGTCGTACTCGCGGCCGTTGTAGCCCACCCGGGCCCGGACCAGGTCCTCGTCCTGGTCGAGGCTCGGCTGGTAGTCGGCGCCCAGATCGGCGGCGAGGAGACGGAACTGCTCGTGCAGCCGGTTGACCCGGCGGTTCGCGGCCTCCGGCCCCAGGTCCACGTTGGCGGTCGCCTTCTCGATCTCGCGGGCGAGGTCGAGGGCGCGGGTGAGCGACCAGGCCGGCGGCGGCTCCGCGCTCTCGCCGAGCACCAGGGGAAGCAGGCCGGCATCCACCCATCTCCCCAGCCGCGCCACCGCCCCGGCGCGCTCGGCTTCGCGCTCCGCCAGCTCGACCTGCCGGAGCTCCAGACGCTCGCGGATGCGGGCCCGCTGCTCGCGGGCCGTCTGGATCTCCTCGCCCAGCCGTTTCTCCCGATGCTCGAGATCGCCGAGCCGGCGGCTCTCCGCGCGATGGAGCTCCAGGACCTCCCGCGCCTCGACCCCCACCGTGGCTTCGAGCGTCGCGTATTCCGCCGCCGCGGACTGTGCCGCCGCGGCGCTCTCCTGGGCCCGCGACCGCAGCTCCGCCGCGCGGGAGGCCGCCTCGTCCAGGAGCTGGCGCGCCCGCTCGCTGCGCTCCGTTGCGGCGACCGCGGACGCCGCGGCACGGACCAGCTCGCGGAAGCCGGTCTCGAAACGGAGGAGGCTCAGGCGCGCGCCTTCCAGATCGTCGAGCCAGCCCGCCAAGTCGAGCTCGCGCGCCCGGGCTGCGAGCCGCCGCTCGGCGGCCTGCCGGGCAGCCCGCGCCGCGGCGGTCTCCTGTTCGGCGGCGTCCCGCTCGGTCCGCTGGCGGATCTCTTCGCTCGTCGCTGCCGCCGCCTGATGGACCGCCCGGGTCAGCGGGGACGCGGAGGGCGCGGCAAGGGCTTCGTGATCCAGGCGCGCGAGCCGGGCGTCCAGGGTTTCTCCCTGGGCTGCCAGCCCGGCGAGCCGCCGATTGAGCTCCTCCAGCTGTGCGGCGATCTCGGCCAGGCGCCGGGCGCGGGCCGCCTCGCGGGCACCGGCGCCCACGTGCTCGGCCACCGGCTTGGCCCAGGCGCCGGAGAGCGGTCCGAGCCGGAACGCGCCGTCCTTTCCGACCGAGGAAAAACCGGCCCCGGCAGGTCCGACCTCGATCGAGCGGAGGACCGCCTCGATCACCTCACGCTCCACGCCATGATCCGGCGCCGGCCGCAGGAGATTGGCCAGGCTCGTCTCGGTGACGAGATCGGCCGGAACCAGGAACGTGTCGAGGGTGCCGGGCGAGAGCACGCCGCCGTCGGGCAGGACCCACGCGTCGAGGAGCCCCGAGGCCTCCAGGGCGGCTTCGAGGCCCGCCCGCTCCTCCGCGCCGAGCCTTTCGGTGAATTCGCAGAGCAGATAGAGGGGCGCCCCGGGCCTCTCCGTCCGGTCGCTCTCCCGGGTCCGCGGCGGCTCCGGGCCGAGCTCGCGGGCAGATTCCACACGCCGCCGCTCCTCGTCTACAGCACGCCGCTCGGCGGCGACCCGTGCGACCTCCTCCTCCAGCGCGGCCCGCTCGCGGACCAGGGCGTCCCGCCGCGGCGCCGCCAGCGCGGCAACCGCTCCTGCCAGGTCGACCTCCTCGCCGCCGGCGATCGCCTGGATGCGGTCGAGCAGAGGCTCCAGAGCTGCCGCGTCGAGATCCATCTCGACCAGACCCGCCTGCCAGCCGGCCAACGCCTCCTCGAGCTGCTGCCGCTGGCGCTCCACCTCGGCGCGGGCGGCCAGGCTGCGTGCCACGGCCTGGCGCAGCCGGGCATCCGCCTCGCGCAGCTTCTCCTCGCTGCGCTCCTCCTGCCGCTCCGCCCGATCGCGATCCTGGGCCAGCCGGCGCAGCTCGGCGATCCCCTCCTCCTGGCGGTGGACCGCGGCGCGCACCAGGGCCTCGGCCGCCGCGGCCCGCTCGGACAGCGCGGCCAGGGCGGCCGCGGCCAATGCCTCGAGACCGGCTTCCCGGGCCGCGGCGAGCGCCAGGGCGGCCGCCGCCTCCCGCTCGGCCGTCGACCGCCGCGCCTCCGCTTCCGCGCTGTCGAAGTCCCGCCGGCGGTCCTCCTGCCGCTGCGCTTCCCGGTTGGCGTCCTCCCGCTCCTGGGAGGCCCGCTGCGCCAGGACCTCGGCGTGCTCGCGCTGGGCCTGGAGCGCCTCGGCCGAGCGCATGAGGTCCGACTTCTCCAGACCCTGGAGCTTGCCGCGGACCGCCGCGGTCTCCGCCTCCAGGTCGCTCTCGCGCTCTCCCAGATCGGCGAGACCGCCGTCCAGCCGCTCGCGCTCCTCCTCGGCTTCGCGGACCTCGGCGGCGGTCTTGTGATAGCGGCTGTCGGTCTGGCGCACCTCGGCGGAGCGGGCGCGCGCGATCCCGCGGCCGTACTCCCGGTAGGTCTCCAGGAACGCGGCCACGCCGGCCACCGCGGCCTCGACCCGGGCCAGCTCCTTCTGCTCGTTGTCCAGCCGCTCGAAGCTCTCCGAAAGCTGGCCGATGAGATCGGTATCGAGGGGCGGCAGGCTCTCCTTGAGGATCTCCGCGAGCGTGGCAGGATCGAGCCGCTCGGACAGATGCGGCCGCCGGAGCTGCAGCAGGAGGTGGCGCAGCGTCGCGAAACGGTCCTCGCCCAGGCCGAAGATCTGGATGTCGAGCTTCTCGCGGTAGTCGCGGCCGGTGTCGAAGACCCAGCCCTCCTCGCCGATCTGCTGCCGGAGCTGGTCCTTGAGGAGGGGGGTCCGCTGCGCGGAGAGGAGGAAGAGATCGCGGCCCACCCGGCGGCGGGTGAGGAAGTACCAGGCCTCGACCCGGCGGGTCCGCTGCGTGGCGCGCAGCCCGCAGCCGAGAGTCCAGCAGACCTCCGCGCCGTCGCCGCACCGTCCCAGCTCCAGCCAGACGTAGCCGACGCGGCTCTCGAAGCGGCCGTCCTGGAGCAGGTTCCACTCCATGGAGCGCGAGGTGCCGCCGAACGGATCGAGGCGCTGCGGCGAGAGGTCCGCATCGAAGAGGAAGGGGAGGAGCACCTCCAGCGCCTTCGACTTGCCGCTCCCGTTCTCGCCGCGCAGGATGAGCCGCCCCTGGTGGAAGCGCAGCTCCTGCTCGTCGTACTGCCAGATGTTGAGGATGCCGGCGCGCAGCGGCTGGAAGCGCTCGCGTCCCGGAGCGGGAAGCGCGGCGGCGGCCGCCGCCCCACCCGGGAAGATCTCCAGAGTGCCACCCTGCACCAGCCCCTCATCCATCGGTCTCGTCCTTGCTGGCCGGCTCCGTCACACCGAATCGCGCGATTGCCGGCAATGCCACGACTCCGCCACCCCCGCGGGAAAGCAACCCCATCTGCTCCAGCAGCTCCAGGGAATCGGCCAGGAGCCTGCCCACGCCGGCCGGATCGTCCCGGTAGCGCTTGCTCCACAGGTGGCCGTAGCGCTCCAGGAGACCCTCCATGCAGGTGCGGAGGTCCTCGTGGGAGACCGGGGCGGCGGGATCGGGAGCCGCGCGGGCCGTCTCCGCCAGGTACCCGGCGAGCAGGAGGGAGGCGTGGGAGAGCGTCCCGGTGGCGGGAAAGGCGAGGTCGCTCAACCGGCCCGCCGGATCGACCGCCGCGAGCCCCTCCCGCCGCACCTCGACGGCGAGGCCGGTCTGGCCGGAGACCTGGCCGAGCAGATAGTGGCGCTGGGAGGTGAGGTAGCTGCGCTCCGCCTCCTCCAGGTCCTCTATATAAAGGACAGGCTCTTCGACCAGCCGGCGCATCAAGCGGTGCCGCACCCGCCGGTTCGCCCCCTCCTCGGTCTCCGGATAGACGTCGAGGCCCGTTGATTCCAGAGACTCCGGCGCCGCGGCCGGGACCGGCGCCGAGAGAAGCTGCGAGAGGCGACGGCTGTGGAGGTCGTACAGGGCGTCGCCGCGGCCCTCGACGAAGGCAGTGTCCTCGCCGTCCGCCAGGCTGAGGACCCCCTGCTCCACCAGCCAGCGGATCACGTCGACGAACGCCTGCCGCTCGGCGAAGCTCTCCAGGTCGAAGCCCCGCACCGCCTCCTCCGAGGCGGCGAGGAGAGCCACCTGCCCCGCCAGCTCGGAGAGGACCGTCTGCACCTCGACGCGCTCCAGGGCGGCGAGCACCAGGCAGAGGAGCGCGTAGCGGCGCGGATCGAACGGCAGGTTGCTCTGCGTGCGGAGCGGGCGGAGGCGCGCACCGGGAGCCGGCCGTTTGTGGAGGCGGGCGAATTCGGTGTCCACCACCAGGCGGTAGCCGAGCTGCTCGGCAAACCAGCGCTGGAGCTCCCGGGCGTGGCGGCGGACGAGAGCGAAGGTCTCGGGATCGGGCCGCGCGTCGCTGACGAACGGGTGGGCGAGGAGGAGACGGACGGCCCGGCGCTGCTCTTCGTCGAGGAGGGTGGTCAAGCCGCACCTCCGCGGGCGAGGAGCCGCGCCCCCGTCTCCCCGGCGGTCTCGACCTCCAGGGTGAACGCCGGGAGGACGAGCCGGCCGGCCGCTGTCTCGATCCTGGCGAGCGCCCCGGGAGCCGCCGGACCGAGCGCGAGGCGCAGGCGGCCGTCGCGGCTGCGGGTCGCGCGCCGGCCGTCCGGCGCCGGCGGAGCCGCGAGCAGCTGGTCGAGGAGCGAGAGGAGGAGAGCGAACTCATCCGGCGAGAGCGGCGGCAGACCGGCGAGCGCCAGGGGACCGCGGCCGGCGAAACGGGCCAGCGCCGCCGCTTGCGCCTCCCAGTCGCGGCGATGGCGCTCGGCGAGGAGCTGCTTCACCCGCGAGTGGTCGACGATCTGCGCCGCCCGGCCGGTGAAATTGCCGCGGCCGGTGTTGCGCAGGACGGGAGCGATCGGCACCGGCGGGGCCTCCCACCAGCTCATGCCGGGCCGCACCAGATCCGGATCCTCCTCGAGCCCACCGAGGTGCCGGGCGCCGAAGAGGCCGAAGAGGGCCTGGAAGAGGCGGTGGGCGCGCTCCCCACCCCCGGGCTCCCGGTCGAGACCGTCGAACCAGCCGGCCAAGCGCAGCAGGTCGGCGGCGCGGCTGAAGCGGCGGAAGCGTTTCTCGTGCAGCCGTTCGAGCACCAGGAGGATGCGGTTGATCGCGCCGCGCGCCGCGGAGCGCAGATGCTCCACGGTGGCGCGCTCCCGGCCGTCGCCCACGAACCAGGCGGCGATCCCCCGCCACTTGCGGCGCAGCCCCTCGGCCGGGTCCTGGAGGCCGAGCGGCGTCGGGGCCGCATCGGCGCGGGCCGCCAGGGTCACCAGCCGCTCGCTGCCGGCCGCCTCGATCTCCTGCACCTCCCGGGTGATACGGGGAGAGATCTCCGACAGCTCGCCGAGGAACTGCTCCAGGTACTCCAGGACCGCCTGCTTATAGATAAGGAATGTCTCGGTCCGCACCTCCCCCTGGTCGATCGCCTCGTGGAGCCGGGCGAGGAAGGTGCTCGCGTTCTCGGTCAGGGCGCGGAACTGCTCCGTCACGTTGAACAGCAGCTCGAACAACCGCTCCGGCTTCGGCTCGCCGCTCTCCAGCTCGCCGCGGATCTCCAGGAGGTTGCGCAGAATGGTCCCCAGCATCACCCGCTGCAGCGAGCCGCTCCTCTCCAGGGCGGCCAGGACCTCGCCGACCGCCCGCTCGGCGGCCTCGCCCGCGGCGGTCAGCTGATAGATGAAGTGACGGCGGCGGAAGTCCTCCAGGGTGGCGACCCGCCCGGTGTCGTGGCTGCGCCGCAGGTTCCCCCAGTCGACGAGCTGGTCCAGGGCGCGGTCGACGCTCCCCTCGGGGAGGTCCCCCAGGAGGCTCGCGCGGCGGAGCTCGGCGGCGACCTCATCCGGCCGCAGCTGGATCCGGTAGCGCCCCTTGGCCTCCAGGAACAGGCGCATGACCGCACGGTAGAGCGGGGCGAGCGACTCGACCGTGTAAGAGAACAGCGTCAGCCGGCCACCGGTGTCGGCGGTCCGGGCCGTCGAAACGGCATCAGGTTCGCGTGGGGTGGTTCTTTCTTGCAATGCGGCAACCTCGCGTCGTTCGCGCGAGGTATCGTATCATCGGCGGTGGTACCTCAGAGAAGAGATCGCCGTCATGCCGACGACCCACGACCAACTCCAACAGTGGCTCGACGAGCCCGAGGGCAGGAACCTCGAATTTAAAGAGGCCAAACAGAGCTATCAATTCGAGAAACTGGTTGAATACTGTGTCGCACTCGCCAATGAGGGGGGCGGCACGATCATCCTCGGCGTGACCGATAAGCGGCCTCGGCGTATCGTCGGCACCTCCGCCTTTGCCGAACCGGGTCGTACCGAGGCAGGCTTGCACGAGCGTCTGTCGCATCGCATCCCGATCGAAGAGGTGCGGACGCCCGAAGGGCGCGTGCTGGTGGTGAAGGTACCCGGCCGCTTGCCGGGCACGGCATGGCAGATCGGAGGCCGCTATCTCAAACGGGCGGGCGATGATCTCGCAGTCATGACCGCTGCCGACTTGCGGACGATCTTTGCCGAAGTGGGGCCGGACTTTTCCGCCGAACCATGCCCCCAGGCGACCCTGGCCGATCTGTCGATGGAAGCGATCTCCGCGTTCCGCACCCGCTGGGCCACGAAAATGCACGACCAGCGGCGGCTGTCCTGGAGCGACGCGGACACGCTGGCCAATGCCGAATTGCTCCTGGATGGCCAGCCTACATACGCAGCGCTGATTCTCTTCGGCACGCATGCCGCCCTCGGACGGCGGTTGGCTCAAGCCGAGATCGTCTTTGAATATCGCTCGTCCGAGGCATCGGGGCCGGCGGCGGATCGCATAGAGCTCCGCGAAGGATTCTTGCTCTGCCAGGACATGCTGTGGCAGAAGATCAATTTGCGCAATAACCGCCAGAGCTATCAGGAGGGACTGTTCCGTCTGGAGTTGCCCACTTTCGACGAGGTCGCGGTGCGCGAAGCCTTGCTGAATGCGGTAGCGCATCGGGACTACAGGCTGGGTGGCTCGGTGTTCGTCCGCCAGTTCCCCCAGCGCCTGGAAATCGTGAGCCCGGGCGGCCTGCCGCCGGGCATCACCCCCGAAAACATCCTCGACCAGCAGAATCCCCGCAATCGTCGCCTGGCCGAGGCCTTGGCCAAGTGCGGGCTGATCGAGCGCTCTGGACAGGGCATGAACTTGATGTTCGAGAGCGCTCTCCGGCAAGGAAAGCTGTTGCCCAGCCTCGCAGGCACGTCCAGTCACGAAGTGCGCCTGACCCTTGAGGGCATGGTTCGCGACCCCGCCTTCGTGCGCTATCTGGAGAGGCTGACCGAAGAGATGACCAGTTTCTTTTCCACCTACGACTTCCTTGCCTTGCATTGCCTGTACCGGGAACAGCCATTGCCAGAGCACCTGAAGGCGCGGCTGCCGGGATTGATTGCTGCAGGAGCGGTGGAATCTCTTGGGCGCGGCAAGGGGACCCGCTATCTGCTTTCGCGGCGGCTCTATGCGGCTCTCGGGGCCAAGGGCGTCTACACTCGCAAGAAGGGGTTGGATCGCGAGACGAACAAGGCGTTGCTGCTCCAGCACCTTCGCGATCAGGGGGAAGCCGGCTCGCCGCTGTCCGAGCTTCGCCAAGTGCTGCCTTCCGAATCAGAGAGCGGTATTCAGCGGCTTCTGGAAGAAATGCGCAAAGAGGCTCGGGTTGCGTTGCGGGGCCGACGGCGCTGGGCACGCTGGGTGATTGCGGAGTCTAAGGCCCAGAGCTCTTAGCCGAGAGCAGACGCCGATCGCATACTTGGATGGAGCGATTTGTTTTCAATGACTTCTATGGCCCAGGGAAGGTCAGGTCGGGCCATAGGCTGGGCTTTAGCACTGGGCTATAGGGGGCCGGCAGCGACCGCCGCTCTCTTCGCCGAGGTTCTCTGTGCGCTCCTAAGGTCTTCGTAAGCTCTGGGGGCAGGACCTCACCAGATGGTCTCGACGTGAGGATAGTCACGAATCCTCGTGTCCTTCGAAACCAGGGGAGCTCCCAGAGTCAGCGCCGTGGCGATGATGATCCGGTCCGCGGGGTCCTCGTGGATCTCCCCCGGAAGGTGGTTGGAGCGGAGCGCGATGCGGTTGTCGAGGGGGACGAAATGGACGAAGGGGAGCTTGAAAAAGCGAGCGTTGGGGGTTCCCCCTCTCCCGGAGGGTGGGAGTGCGGGTGGGAGAGGGGACCAGGGGGGTGAGGGTCTTTGGGCGGGGGAAAACTCCGCCTCCGCCCGACTTTGACGGGACCCTGCTCCCCTCCTCCTACTCCTGTAGTTGACACGCACGCCGCCGCGGCGGTACGATGCTCATGTCCTACACGAGTAGGAAAGGAGATCGGGGCAATGACGGCACCGCGAGGGGACAGGTCGCTCGGGGATCGCGAGCTGGACATCATGCAGGCGCTGTGGCGGCTCGGCCGCGCGACGGTGAGCGACGTCCAGGGGCATCTGCGCGAGCAGGGCGTCGAGATCGCCTACACCACGATCCAGACGATGCTCAACCGCCTGGAGGTCAAGGGGCTGGTCGCGCGGGAGACTGCGGGGAAGGCGCACGCGTACCGCCCTCTCGTCAAGGAGCCCGCCGAGGTCGGCGGCGCGATCCGGCGGCTGACCGAGCGCTTCTTCGAGGGCTCGGTCGAGGCGCTGGCGGCGCATCTCGTCGAGAGGGACCTCGACTCCGAGCAACTCGACCGCATCCAGGCGCTGATCGATGCGCAGCGCCGCCGGGAGGACCGCCGATGAACGCTTTCGAGCCGGTGCAGTGGGTCCTCCGCCTCGGGTTCAATCTGATCGCGATCGGGTTGCCCATCGCTCTTGGAGTGGCGCTCGCCTTCCGGATCGCCCGTCCGGCGCTGCCGCGGGCGCGCTACCTGGTCGCCCTCGTCGCGTTTGCGGCGGCCGCTTGTCTACCGCTCGCCGCGACGCTTCTCCCCCGGCAGGAGCCGCGGCGGACCGCGGCCGGCCCGTCCTCTCCCGCGACTCACCCCGGCGAGGTGATCGACCTCGCGGAGTCCAGCCGCGCCGGGCGATTTGCTGCGGCCGGTTGGGCCGGCGTGGCGGCCCTGCTCCTCGCGCGGGAGGCGCTCGGCCATCTGGCCCTCGCGCGGGCGCGGCGGCGGTGGCGCCCCGCTCCCGCCGCGCTCCGGCGGTCGCTCGGCTGGCCGGAAGGCGTCGCTCTCTACCTCGACTCCCGCGACGGCCCGTTCGCGGCCGGCGTTCGCACCCGCGCCGTCGTGCTCCCGGAGCCTCTGCTCGCCGGCTGCGAGGCCCGCACGGTCGCGGCCCTGGCGCGTCACGAGCTCGATCACGCGCGCTGGCGGGACCCCCTCGCCACCGCCCTCCTCCGCATCGTGCGCTGCGCGCTCTGGGTGAGCCCCGCTCTCTGGCTCCTCGAGCGCATCGTCCGCGCCGAGAGCGAGGCTGCCGCAGACCGCCGCGCCGTCGAATCGCTCGCGCCGGTCGATTTCGCCTCGGCGCTCGTCGCGGTCGTGCGCTGGCGGCAGAGCCGCCGCGGGTCGGCCGGGCTCGACCTCGTCGCTTCATCGGCAGCGCATCCCGGGATGCTCGAGCAGCGCGTCCGCCGCCTGTTCGAGCCCGGCGAGCCGCTCTCGGGAGCGCGCCGTGCCGGAGCGTGCGCGGCGGCCCTGGCCGGTCTGGCCATCTGCGCCCTGCTGCCGCTCGCGCCACCTCCGCCGGATCTCGCGGTCGAGGCCGCGGCGCGTCGGCAGACGATCGAGGAGCGGCTGCACGGCGAGCCGGCACGGCAGGCGGCCGACGCGGTCGACGCGCTCATCGCGCGCCTGCCGGGACGCGACTGGCGCGCCAAGGACGTCGCGGCAGAGCTGGAGCGGCTCCGGTCGGACGGCGGCGTCGAGGCGGTGATCGCCA
The DNA here is from genome assembly GCA_035637095.1 of Thermoanaerobaculia bacterium. Lineage (GTDB taxonomy): Bacteria > Acidobacteriota > Thermoanaerobaculia > Multivoradales > UBA5704 > UBA5704. Next base: position 25,540 of record DASPXX010000293.1, on the reverse strand, counting down.
CCCTGGGCGATCCGAGCGGGCGCGTCCGCGAAAAGATGGCCTGGACGCTCGGAGAGCTGGGAGACCCCCGCGGCTTCGATCCCCTGACCGCCGCGCTCGGCGATCCGTCCGGCCCGGTGCGGCAGACCGCGGCCTGGGCGCTCGAACGCCTGCGGAAGCCGCATCGCGCGAAGCTCCGAGCAGGCTGACCCACACAAAAGGAGGACGAACATGTCGTGTCTTGCGACCTGGAGACGGGCCGCCCTGGTGGCGGTGTGCATCGCCGCGGGGCCGGCGCGGGCCGAGGAGCCCACACGGCTCGCGCCCGCCGACTACTACCGGACAACGGCGCGCGCGGACGACCTCGCCCAGAGCGGCGATTTCTCCCGCGCGGCCGCGCTCTACGAGCAGCTCGTCGCCACCTCCCCGGACGATGTCCGCATCTGGCGCCAGCTGGGCTTCTGCCGCCTCGGCGAAAAACGCTACCGCGAGGCGGCGCAGGCCTTCGAGCGGACGCTCGGGCTCGAACGGGAGCCCGATCCGAACGACCGCTACAACGCCGCGCGGGCCTACGCGCTCGCCGGCGATCGCCAGAGCGCCCTCGATGCCCTCGCGGGAGCGCTCGCCGCGGGCTTCGAGCGGCGGGCAGACATCGCGGGAGATCCGGCCTTCGCGGCACTGCGCGACAATCCGGACTTCGCGAAGGCCGCGGGACAGGCTCCCCCGGGCCGGCTCGACCGCGGTGCGGCCTGGCAATCCGATCTCGACTATCTCCTCGCCGAGATCCGGCGCGTCCACGCCGCCTACCGCGTGCAGCCTCTGCCGGAAGGATTCGAACCAGCCGCGGCGGCGCTGCGCGAGCGCCTTCCGAGCCTGGGCGACGAGGAGATCGCCGTCGGCCTCCAGGGATTGCTGGCGCGGCTCGGCGACGGGCACAGCATGCTCTATTTCTTCGGCCCGCACGCCCTCCGGCAGCTCCCGGTGCGCTTCTACGATTTCTGCGACGGCCTGTACGTCGTCGGCGCTTCCAGCGGCCTCGAACGGCTCATCGGATCGCGGGTGGCGGCGATCGGATCGCTCGATCCGGGTCCGGCGCTCGACCGCATCGCCTCCTACGTGAGCAGGGACAACCCGATGTTCGTGCGGGCCATGGGGGCCGTCCTCCTGACGCGCCCCGACTTTCTCCGCGCGATCGGCGCCGTGGCGGACCCGCTGCACGTCCCTCTGACCGTGCTCGGACCCGGCGAGAGCCGCGAGACGATCGAGCTCCAGCCCGGCCCCGCCGGTCCGCTCCCCAAGACGTTGACGCCGTCCGCCCTGCCCGGCGCGCCACCGGTGCCGCTCTACCTGCGCCGCGCGGAGGAGGCGCACTGGTTCGAAGCCCTGCCCGAGCCGAAGACGCTCTATGCTCAATTCAACCAGGTGGCGGATGCGCCGGGCGAAACGCTCGCGGCGTTCGCGGGGCGCCTCCGGCGTGCCGTCGACGAGCAGGGGACGCAGAACCTGATCGTGGACGTCCGCCACAACTTCGGCGGCAACGCCATGCTGCTCACGCCGTTGCTGCGCACGCTCATCCACTTCGAGACGACGCGGAAGGACGCCAGGCTCTTCGTGATCACCGGCCGCTCGACCTTCTCCGCCGCGCAGATCTTCATCAACGAGGTCGACCGGCTCACCAACGCGGTCTTCGTCGGCGAGCCGAGCAGCTCGAGCCCGAACTTCATCGGCGAGGACACGGTCTTCGTCCTCCCCGCGAGCGGCCTGGCCGGCAGCATCTCCTCGCGGTACCACCAGTCGGAGCCCACGGACTTCCGCTCCTGGATCGCGCCGGACATCCCGGTGCCGCTTTGCGCGAAGGACTATTTCTCCAATCGGGACCCCGCGCTGGAGACCATCCGCGCGATCCTCTCCACGCAGGAATGAGGATCAGGCCGGCCCCTTGAGCCGCCTGCCCGACTGGTCGAAGTCGGGCATGTGGACGACCAGCCCGAGGCTCGGCGTGTTCTGCGAGTAGCCGGCGACGAGCTGCTTCTTGTACTCCTTCAGGTAGAAGTAGAAGGGATCTTTGGGGTCGGCGTCGACGATCTGCAGGTCGGCCCCGTTCATGGTCAGCTTGCCGAAGCGGAGCGTGCCGCCCTTGTAGTACATGTAGTTCTTCGCGTCCGGGTCGGGCGGCGCGAGATCCTTCCCCTTCCCTCCGAAGATCTGGACGATGCGGTCCTTCTCGACCCGCACGGCGGTCAGCTGGCCCTTGATGCGCGGCGGCGGCACCAGGCGCTCCGGATCGAGGAGGATGTCGTCGCCGTCGACCGCCACCCCGCGCGACGCCTGCGTCTTGATCATCTCGTCCATCTCGACGCCCAGCACGTCGAGCAGCTTCTTGACCGGCAGGCCGCCGGCCTTGATCTGGACCGGATGGAGCCGGATCTTCCCGTCCTGGGTCACCGAGACCTCCGACAGCGTCTCGAAATGGATGGGGATCTTCTTCTCCATACGTCCCGACTGCCGCACCTTGCCGTCCTCGATCGTGATGTGGAGGTCCTTGAGCGGCGCCCCGGGATAGTTGAACGTGACCTGGTTCATCAGAGTCTCGAGGCTCTTTGGGGTGGCGGCGATCTCCGCGCTGTCGATGCGGATCTCGAAGGTCGACGGGTCGTCGAAGAAGGGGATGTCGTTCCCCGAGGTCGGCTGGAGCTGGCCGCGCAGGCGCCGGATCTCGAGGATCACTCCGGGCAGCGCCTGGAGCTGGACGTTCCGCATCTCGGTGCGCGGATACCCGCCGCGGTGGGACGGAGAGGACGCGGTCCGCTCCCCGGCCGGCGAGGCGGGGCGCGCGCTCGCCTCCGCCTTCGCCGTGCTGCGGCCGCATCCTGTGAGGGTGGTCAGCGCCGGCAGCGCCAGGACAAACAGACAGACGATCCTCGCTGCATTCCTCATCGCGTCGCCCCCTTTCCAGGATCTCGCTTACGCAAGATCGCGGCCAGGCTCGGAGGGCGCGAGGGTCACACCTGGGGCTGTGCGGCGTCGGCGCGCTCGTAGAGGTAGAGACGGCCGCCGTCCTCTTCGGTGAAGCCGGCCGGGACGAAGCTCTTCTCCAGGAGCGCGTCGAGCACGACCATGAGCGCCACGTCGAACGGGATCGTCTGGCCGCGCAGGGTGAGGCGCTGGGGGACCCAGAGCTCGAAGCCTCCCGGAGGACCGGCGTCTCCGGGGCGCGCCAAGGCCTCGATCCGCCGTAGCAGCTCTTCGACGGTTCCTCTCGGTGGCCGCCCGTCCTGTCCGCTCATGGCTGTCCTCCCAGGGAAAAAAGGGGCCGAGATCTCGTCTGGAAGTCCGGAGCCACTATGTTACACGACCCGGGCGGCGCGTCTCCATTTTTCGTCTATCCTCTGGGCGTGGATGCGCCGATCGAGATCCGGGTGACCCTGACCAAGCAGGACATCGCCCGCGCCCGGCTCCTGGTCTACTTCCGGAGCGGCTTCGGAGTCGTGATCACCGCCGCCGGCCTCCTCTTTTCGGCGGTGAACCTCTACCTCGCCGCGCAGCCCGAGGTGGAGACGGCCTCGCGGATCCCGCCCTGGTTCCCGGCGATCGTGGCCCTGCTGGTCGTCCCCTGCGCGGTGGCGTTCGCGGGGATCAACAGCGAAGCCATCCGGGCTCTGCTCGTGCCGCTGCGCTACGAGCTCTCCGAGGAGGGGTTCCTCTTCGAGTCGCCCACGGTGACCGCCCGCTTCGGCTGGAACCAGGTCGCGCGGGCGTACGAGTCCCGCCACTTCTTCGTCCTCACCACCCCGGGCGCCCTGCAGGTGCTCCCCAAGCGCTTCTTGACCTCGGTGGACGAGAAGCTTCTCGCGAGCCTCCTCGGCCGGGTGCTCGGGCCACGGGCCCGGCTGCGCTAGAGGCACCGCCCTTGCAACTTTCTGTGGGCATGGCGACTCGCAGCAAGAAAAAGCCCTCCGAGACCCGAGTGACGGCCGGGGCGGTGCCTGCCGAGGCTCTCGAAGGCGACTTTCCCGCCATCGACCTGCCGGTCCGGCCGCCGTTCCCCCCGATGGAGGCGCGGTCGGCCGAGCGCATCCCCGGGGGCGGCGGCTGGCTCTATGAGCCAAAGTGGGACGGCTTCCGGTGCCTGGCGTTTCGCAAGGGGAAGCAGGTGCTTCTCCAGTCGAAGGCCTGCCAGCCGCTGGGGCGCTACTTTCCCGAGCTGGTGGAGGCGCTCGCCGCGCTTCCGGTCTCCACCTTCGTCCTCGACGGCGAGATCGTGATCGCGCGCGACGGCGTGCTCGCGTTCGACGACCTGCTGCAGCGCATCCACCCCGCCGAGAGCCGCGTCCGCAAGCTGGCCCGCGAGACCCCGGCGAGCCTCTACGCCTTCGACCTGCTGGTCGACTCCAGAGGCAAATCCCTGGTGGACGAGCCCCTGTCCGAGCGGCGGCGGCGCCTCGAAGCGCTCTTCGCGAAGATCCCCGCGCGGCCGGAGGGGGAGGCCTCCGCCGTCCTCTCCCCGGCGACCGAGGACAGGAAGCTCGCCGAGAGATGGATCAGCCAGCTCGGCGCCTCCGGGCTCGACGGCGTCGTCGCCAAGCGGCTGGAGGCCGGCTACCTCTCGGGAGACCGCAGCGGCATGGTGAAGGTGAAGCGGATGCGGACCGCCGACTGCGTGGTCGGCGGCATCCGCAAGGCGCAGAAGGGCGAGGGGCTCGGCTCGCTCCTCCTCGGCCTCTACAACGACGAGGGGGAGCTCGACCACGTGGGCTTCTCGTCGAGCTTCACCGCGGCGGAGCGGAAGGAGGTCGAGAAGATCGTGAAGCCGTACCAGGGCGGGAGCGGCTTCTCCGGCAAGGCGCCGGGAGGGCCGAGCCGCTGGTCGCAGGGTCGCTCGACCGAATGGATCCCGCTCGATCCCGTCCTGGTCTGCGAGGTGCGCTACGACCACTTCTCCGGCGGCCGTTTCCGCCACGGCACCAAGCTCCTGCGCTGGCGGCCGGACAAGGACCCCGAGGCCTGCACCTTCGAGCAGGTCGAGAGCCCTCACCCCCGGCCCCTCTCCCGCAAGCGGGAGAGGGGTGTAGGTTTGATCAAAAGCTTTTCCGGAGCCCGCGGAGCCTTCTAACCCTCTCCCCTCTCCCACTTGTGGGAGAGGGGCCGGGGGTGAGGGCCAAAGCTCACATCATCGCGACCGGCGGCGCCGGCTCGTCCGGGCTCCCCGCGTTTGCCAGGGGCACGCGGACCAGGATGAAGGCGAGGATCGCCATCACGACGAGCCCAACGAGATACGACGGGTTCTGGAGGATCCCGGGCAGCTCCTTTTTCGCGAAGAAGATGTAGGTCGCATTCGCCAGCCCCATGAGCGCCTCGCCGGCGATCAGGCCGGAGGCGACCAGCACGCCGACGTTCTCCACGCGCGCCTTCTGTGCCTCGTTGAAGCCCTTGCGCTCGCTCATCCTGTCGGTCAGCCCACGGATCATGCCACCGACGAAGATCGCGAAGGTCGTGGAGAGCGGCAGGTACATGCCGACCGCGACGAGCATGGGGCTGCGCACGCGGAACAGGATCATCGCGATCCCCATGAAGATGCCGACCACCACCAGGGTCCAGGGCATGTTCCCGCCCACGATCCCCTGCGCGAGCGCCGCCATCAGCCCGGCCTGCGGTGCGGGGAGCTGCGGGGAGCCGAAGCCTCCCATGCCCTGATGGAGGATCATCAGCGGGAAGTACATGACGAGGCTCGCGCAGACCACGGCGATCAGCTCGACGATCTGGATGGTGCGTGGCGTGCCGCCGAGGATGTAGCCGACCTTGAAGTCCTGGAGCAGCTCACCGGCCACCGCCGACGAGACGCAGACCACGGCCGCCACTCCGAGGACCGCCACGATGCCGCTCTTGCCGGACACGCCGAGCGAGACCATCAGCAGGGCGGCGATGATCAGGGTCGAGAGCGTCAGGCCGGAGATCGGGTTGTTCGAGGAGCCGATCAATCCGACGAGATAGCCGGACACGGTGGCGAAGAAGAAGCCCGCCAGGAGCATCACGATGCCGGCCACAATGGCGCCCATCACCAGGCCCGACATGTAGACATAGAGGAAGACCATCAGGACGAACACGAGGGCGATCAGCGCGAAGACCGTGCGGGAGCTCATGTAGCGCTCGGTCCGCCCGGCCGCCTGCTCGTGGCCGGCCTTGCCCTTGAGCTCGGAGAAGGCCCGGGCGAGCCCGCCGAACAGGTTCTTCCGCATCTTGTAGAGCGTGAACGCCGCGCCCACGAGCATGCCGCCGACCGCGATCGGCCGCACGACGAACCGCCAGACGAGGCCGACCTGGCCGGCCCAGTCGTCGGGCGCAGCGCCCGCCGGCAGGAAGGTCTGGATCTGGGGGCCGAGCAGGAACATGAGGAGCGGGACCATGAAGCCCCACGCGAGCACGCCGCCCGAGAAGTTGAGCGCCGCGAGCTCGGGACCGATGATGTAGCCGACGCCCAGGTAGGCGGGGCTCACCGTGGGAGCCGCGAAAGTGGTGACGCCGCCCGTGCTCAGCGCGGGAGCCTCGGCGGCGGAGCCCAGGCGGATCTTGCTCAGCCCGAGGGAACCGATCTTGAGGAGGAAGTCCCGGTCCGGCGCGAACAGCTTGATGACGCCGAGGATGTAGACCAGCCCGCCGACGCCCATGCTGTAGAAGAGGTACTTGGCCGCCTGGGCGCCCCTCTGGCCCGCCTTGTGGATCTCGGCCGCGGCCACCGACTCGGGGAACGGAAGCTCGCGGTCCTCGACCATGACCCGCCGCACGAGCGAGACGAAGAGAACGCCGAGCACGCCCCCGACCAGCATCAGGGCCGTGGACTTCCAATACGCGTCCTTCGCGGAGAAGGACGGCCACGCTCCGGCGATGACGAAGGCCGGGAGCGTGAAGATCGCGCCGGCCGCGACCGACTCGCCGATCGAGCCCGCCGTTCGCGCGATGTTCTCTTCGAGGATCGATCCCTTCCACAGGCGGAGCACCGCCATGCCGATCACGGCGGCTGGATAGGTCGCCGCGATCGTCACCCCGGCGCGCAGGCCCAGGTAGGCGTTGGCGGCTCCGAGCACGAGCGTCATCACGAGGCCCAGGAGCACGGCGCGGAGCGTGAACTCCGGCATCTCGGCGGTTTCGGGGACGAAAGGCTGATGGCGAGGCGGTCCGGCGGGTGGCTTGGACTCTGGATTCGCGTTCATCAAAGCCCTCAGGTCGGCTGTTTATTTGGCCGGGCGACTCTACCTTGCAGGCCGGAGGCTGTCAACGCGATACGCCCAGCCCAACAGCTCCAGGGCGCCCATCCCGAGAGACCGCATTTTCGATGACACCCAACAAATACGCGGGCACGCATATTGCGAAGAGATCATCGACAGCGGAGCTTCTCCAAACCCGGAGAGCTCCTTCTGGAGGGCAGACAGCCCAAAGAAAGAACAAACACGGAAACTGGAGGTTTCATCATGCGTAAACTCATCTTGCGGCTCGGTAGTCTCTTCCTGGTTCTCGCGGCGACCGTGAGTACGGTCCCCCGCACAGAAGCCGCTCAGGTCTGCAACCTGCTCTGTATTCAGGGGTATCACTGCTGCGTGGAGCAAGGCTCGCCGACCTGCATCCCTGAAAGCCAACCCTGCGAATAACCAAAACACCCGCCGGCACAAGGCGGTTCTCGGGGCCCCGGAGAGATCCGGGGCCCCTATACAATTTCCGCAATGCACTGCGAGATCACCACCTGGCATCTGGAGCTGACCGACCGCAAGGACTTCCGGCCGGCCCGGCCGCGGCCGGAGCTGCGGATCGAGCGGGCGGAGATCCCCTGCCCCGAGCTCAACCGCTTCTTCTATTCCGCCGTCGGCGGAGACCTCTTCTGGGTGGACCGTCTCGCCTGGACCTGGGACCGGTGGATGGCCTGGCTGGACCGGCCGGAGCTCGAGACCTGGATCGGCTCGGTATCGGGCACGCCGGCCGGCTACTTCGAGCTGGAGCGGCAGGCGGAGGGGAGCGTCGAGATCGCCTACTTCGGCCTGCTACCGCGCTTCGGCGGCCGGGGCCTCGGCGGCGCGCTCCTCAGCGCAGCCGTCGAGCGCGCCTGGGAGGGAGGTGCCCGCCGCGTCTGGCTGCACACCTGCTCGCTCGACCATCCCGCGGCCCTCCCCGCCTACCAGGCGCGGGGCTTCAAGATCTTCAAGACCGAAACCGCCGCGCGCGAGATGCCCGAGGAATCGCCGGGGCCGTGGCCGGGCGCGGGGCGGGGCGTCTAAATCAGCCGGTTGAGGCCGGCCGATAGAGCGCCCAGGCGAGACGATCGATCTCGCCCTGGATCTCGGCGATGCGCGTCTGCCGGCGCCGGCCGCCCTCTTCCTGCTCATCGAGGAAGTGCGCGAGGGCGAGCAGGCCTCGTTCGCTCCGCGGCAGCTCTATGGAGATTTCTGCGAGCGACCCAGGCAGAGTGCCCAAGAGGCGGGCCAGGAGCGAGGCGACCTCCTCCTTCTGCCTCACCGCCTCGCCCACCCGTGCCACGGTCTCTCGTCGTACCCGGACCTCTGAGCCGATGGCCTTGGCCCCATTGAGGTCCTGTTCTAATGCCGTTTCCTTGAGCTCTACAAGAGATGAGGGAAGCTTGAGAAGGGAGAGGTGTTCGATCTCCGGATGCTCGCGCCGAAACCGCTCGGCGAGCGCGCGCACCGGAATTTCGATCCGGGCCCCGATCCGAAAACCTTCTTCTTCGAGAACCACCAGCTCCCGCCACAACCCGTGCCGCTCCTTCTCCAGTCGCACGAACGGCTCCTGCTTCGCCGCGGAGATCCGCTTCACCGGGATCGCCTTGATGTCGTCAGGGTAGACATCTTCTTTCATCGACCGCTTCTCGGCGTGAAGCCAGCGCTGGATCGGCTCACTGAGCGCCAGAGCGCAGAGATACCAATCCGAATAATTTCGAGAAGGCTTCAGGTCGTGATCAATGCTCAAAGAGGATCTCGCCTTGGTGAGTGAGCGGTTCTCGACCCCGGCAAGGGCGGCCCAACGGACGGCGATCCGAACCGTGTGAGCCACCATCAGAAAGCCGTCCTGGGAGCCGTCGTCGACGGCAACGCCGGTAAAGCTGCCGAACATCATTTTCGGGACAGCGAAGAGCTCCGGAAACGTGGGCCGGCTGACCCGGGCCGGACAGCGCGTGTGCTCGCCGTATTCGAGCCATTGGATGCGGCCCAACCCTCCCCGCTTCACTTCGCGAGAATCCAGGTAGGGTTGCGTGTGAATTTCGTCGGGCCGTTCGGCGACCAGATCGTCGCGGTAGAAAACACGGTGCCGGATACGCTTTCCTTGCTCACCCAGATCTTCGACGAGCTCTTCTCCGAAGCGGCCAGGGTCGTAGCTCGGAGGCACGAGCACGATCTGGCCGTCTCTCAGCTTTTCGTTCGAATGCAGCACCATACCCTTCGAGACGTAGCAGATCTCTTCGAGCCGCACGGTCTTCTCGAGGTCGAGCTCGACCTGCTCGCGCGCACGGAAGAGCCGGTCGGGATCGGCTTCTGCCTGGACGATCTCATCGAGGGGCTCGGTGAGAATCTCTCCTCGCTCGTCTCTGTTCTCTGCAATCGATCGCCGGATGCGATGCTCTGGCGCCGGCGCGCCTCGCGAGAACGAAAAGATCAAGTTGTCCTGCCACTTCGCGTCCTCGAACAGCTTGAGCCCGCGGGTCACCAGGACGTCATGGAGAGTGGACTTCCGGAGCAGGAGCTCGCGGAGCTTCTCGGCATACGGGGCGGTGGCCAGGGATTCGATCGTCACCAGGCAACAGCGGGCGTCCGGCCGGTCGGCGAGCAGCCGGTGATACTGCTCGACGAACGGGACGTAGAGGTCCCACTTCTGGTGACGGGTCGAGAACCACTCCTGATTCTCGAGCCGGCGCCGGTAGGCGGCCCAGGCGGGAGCGTCTTCGTCGGCGCGCACGTAGGGTGGGTTCCCGACCAGAACGTCGAAGCCGGCGGCGAACGGGCCCGTCCGTGCCTTGATCTGCTCGGCTGCCGCCCGGTCCTTGCCGAGGAGGAAGAGGGATGTTTCCGACACCTCGCCGAGCTTCTGCGCGACGATCAGAGAGTCCTCACAGTAGATCCGGAACCGGTCGACGACCAGCGTGATGCCCTCGTCCTTGGCCTGTTTGAGGAGGTCGAGCACCTGAATCAGCAGGTTCGTCTCTGCGAGATAGCAGGCGAACGGGTTGATCTCGAGGCCGTGGAGCGAGCGCTGCACCTCCTCGAGCGCGGGCCGGAGCTTCGCTTTCGGGATCCGGCCCTCACGATTGCGGAACGTGTCGAGCAATCGCCGGCAGGCCTCGACCAGAAAGCTGCCGGAGCCGCAGGCGAGATCGGCGAGCCGGCGGCCGACGATCTCCTCGCCGCGCCAGCCGGCGAGATCCAGCATGTGGGTCACCAGCGCCTTCGGCGTGTAATAGCGCCCCTGCTCGTGTTTGCCCTCTTCGAGGTACCGGCCGTAGACGGCACCGATGATGTCGGTGTCGATCCCTTCGAGGTTGAACGCATTGAGGACGAGCAGAGCGCGCAGCAGCATCTTGTCGTCCATCCGGTACCAGTCGAACAGCTCGGAGGCGCCGTAGAAGTGAACGTAGACGTTCTGCGCGCACTCATAGGCCATGCGGGTCAGGTACTCGTAGGACCGTCCCGAGGCGTAGTCGAGGTACTGCGGCACCCGCTCCTTCCAGAGGATCAGTCCACCATCGGAGAGCTTGCGCCGGAACAGCCCCTTGTCCTCGCAGATACGCACGAGCAGCAGGCGGATGATGTAAACGTAGGCAGTCTGGCGCGCGAACTCGCGCCGGAACTCGGCCTCCGGCAAACCGACGAGAGCGCTCGACGAGACCCGCCGCGCCCAGGTCTGGTAGGCATCCGCCGCACGCAATGTCGCGCGGTATTCCTCTTCGAGCTGCTGGATCGCCGCATAGTCCTCGATCGCCCGCTGGCCCACCTTGCGCAGCGCCGCTTCCATACCCTGAAGGATCTTGCGCTTCCCATTCGCCGCACCATTCTTGGGTACGCCCATTCGCGGACCTTGCGGGGGCTCGGTCGCCGGCGCGAGGGCGAGTTGGGCGGCCGGGTGGGCCGCCGGGCCGTTCGAGAGCTTGACGAGGGGCTCGAGGGCAGCCAGCCAGGCGGCCACCTTCTCGTCGAGATCCTCCAGGCGTGGGCGCCGGCACCACTCGTCCAGTGGTGCGAGGAGGCGGAGCTCGAAGTCCTCCTTCGTCAAGTCGAAGCTGGTCTGGCGCAACACCACGTCCTGGCGCAGGCGTGCCGCGGCCTCGGCCGGAGCCAGCTCCGCCCGCGCCGCCTCGTACGTGCGATGGCGGGCGAGCACTTCGTCGAGCTGGTGGAGCACGTCCTCCGCGAACTGTTCGATCAGGTCGCGGAGGGCCGCAACCAGGCTCTCCGGCGTTTGCCGCACATCGGCGGCTTGTTCGCGCCAGACCCGCTCATGGTGGGCGAGCAACTCCGCTTCCAAGTCCTGGGTCCTGCCCCGCCGGGAGAGGGCCTTCTGGACGCGCTCGATTCCCTCGACGCCGAGAGGCGGGGTGGTGAGCGACCGCTCGGTGAGCTCGCGGGCGTGGGTGAAGGCGAAACGTGAAAATCTCTTCCAGAGGGCGCGGAGCGCGGGCCGTTGGCCGAGCTCGGCCCCTGCCAGCGCGGCCCGCGCGAGCCCATGGAGGTCGATCTGGACCAGCCGGATCGCTCCCTCGGCGCCAAACTCCCAGGCCTCGAGCCGCCAGCCGTTGCAGAGGAGGCCGGCGCGGCCGTGCACCGCGCCCGCAAGGACATAGCGGCGGAGCTGCTCAACGGGGGATTCTTCTTCAGCGCCCTTGCGCTGCCGGCGCTCGAAGTCGCGCACCGAAGTGGACTTGTCCTCGACCAGAAACACGGGCAACGGTCCTAGAAACTCGTCGACCCGGATCGTGAAATCCGGCCGATCAGGACCGTCCGTGAGCATCTGGTTATAGGTGTAGTCGCCGTCGCGGTAACCGAGGGCCTCGAGGATCTGGCGGGTGAGTGCGTCGACCACCGGTTGCTCGTCCGCTGCCGTGATACCGGCTGCTGCCCGCTGGTCGAGGTAGTCGGCGAGCGCCGCTCGTCGGCCGCCAGTCGGGATCTCCCAGCGAACGAGCAGCGTGCTCAACCGCTCGACGAAACCGGAAAACGCCTCCTGCTCGACCTGGTGCTCACGAGCGAGCTCGAGGATCTCGGGGAGAGGTGTCTGCATGACGAAGGGTGTGACCGCCAACGCCTTAGTCTACCCCGATTGCTGGTCCGCCCCGGGGGGGATGTCCCTTCAAGAATCGGCAGAGGGGAACAGCTCGGCCACGGTGATCCGGAGGCCCGGGAGAATGGCGGAGCTCACGGTTTCGCCCTCCTCCCGCCGTTCCCGTAGAGCGTACTCCGCCCGCTTGGGGTCCAACGCGTAGACCTCGACCGTCCTCGCAATCGGATCGACCAGCCAGGTCTCGGGGGTGCCGGCATCGCGGTAGGCAGGGAGCTTGGTGTTCCGGTCGAACCGCCAGTTCCCTGGAGAGAGGACCTCGATCGCCAGGTCCGGAACGCCGTCGAACCGCAGATCACCCGCCCGCGGCTGGTGCTCGCGACGGATGAAGAGGACGTCCGGCTCAACGGGATCTGCAATCCTCTCCGGAAGGCGGATGTCAAAGGGAGCAACCAGAACGACACCGAGCCGCCGCTCCTTCACGAACGCCGTGAAGAAGTATGAAGGCATCTCCCACGATCGACGGTGGGCATAGACCGGCACGTCCCAGTGCTCCGCCAGCTGCCGGGCCGAGCTGCGATGATCGAAATGGCCGTGCGTCAGGACGATCGCCGCCGGCGGCTGGTCACCGAAGAGGTCCTCGGCCGCCCGCAGGATGCGGGCGCTCCCCCGAGCGAGGTGCAACCGTGCCCTTGGTCCCGCCAGGCGAGAGGTCGAACGGCTCATCCGAGACGTCGGTTGCCTCATCCGAGGCGTCGGATGGCCCGTCCGAGAGGTCGGATGGCGCGTTCGAGGCGTCGGATGGCGCGTTCGAGGCGTCGGATGGCTCATCCGAGGCGTCGGATGGCGTATCCGAGAGGTCGGATGGCGCATCCGAGGGTTCGGATGTCACATCCGAGAGGTCGGATGTCACGCTCGAGAGGTCGGATGTCGCATCCGAGGCCTCGAATGTCACAGACGAGGCGTCGGATGGCGCATTCGAGGGGTCGGATGGCGCGTTCGAGGCCTCGGGTGGTGCACCCGAAAGGTCGGATGCCTCATCCGAGGGGTCGGATGGTCCACCCGAGACGTCGGATGGCGCGTCCGAGAGGTCGGATGAGGCACCCGAGAGGGCTTCCGACCCGCTCGCTCGGGCTCAGCTTCCGCCGGCTTCGGACAGAGCCCTCTCCAACAGGTCTTCCACCCCTGCCTCGGCTGCCGATCGCCGGAGGTCTTCGAGGTCCAACTTGCCCCGCTGAACCTTCAAGACGCCCTGAACGTCGTTCCACTGCCGCTCCGACTCCTCCCCGCCCAGAACGAACCAGGCGAGCTTCTGGATGACGATGTCCTCGGCGGTGGCGACCCACAGGGAAGCGCCCTCGCCACCGGGAAGCGCAATCCACTGGCGGCGCTCCATCTCGCGCCGCGCGAGCGGGTCGTCCTTCAGAATAAAAATGTCCACCTTGGTCATGGTGGCGAGATGAATGAGGTTGAAGGAGGCGCGCCGCCGGATGGCATCCCGGGCGCGCTTGTCATCGATGTAGAAGGCGCCGCTCAGGCGCTCCACCAGAGGCGCCACATGCGAGAGTTGGAGGTCGGCGACCAGGTCGGCATCCTGGGTGGTGCGGGGAATCCCGTGGAGGGAGCTGGTCAGGGAACCACCAAGGAGATAGGGGATTTCGAGGGTTTCCAGCACTCGAACCACCTCCAGAGTGACCTGGAGCGCCTCGGCGAGAGGCATGTCAGTAGCCCTGGACCTCCGGATCCCAGCCGAAGACCCGGATCATCGTCTCGCGGTCCAGCCAGAGCGCGGCCAGGCGCAGGCGTTCCTCCCCTTCGGAGAGATCCGGCCCGTAGGTCGCCCGGATGCGCGCCAGCGCCATCTCGCGCGCGGCGCGGTTGAGATCCATGACCCGCTCCAGCTTCTGCGCGGGCGTCATCCGGCGATATCCCGCGAGCAGGATCTCCTCGATCTCGGGTGGTGTGTCGGACAGCCGGCCACTCATGGAGCCATGGAAGCACAGGCGGCCGGCCGGCGCAAGGCCTCCCTCACCGCGTCGCCTCTCCGATGAACTTCACGATCTCCTGCTTGAGCCTGCGGTGCTCGGAGGCGCGGATGTACATCATGTGGCCGGCTTCATAGGTAGTGATCCGGATGTGGTCGCGCAGCTCGGGCGGCAGGTTCAGGTGGTCGACCGTGAAGAAGGCGTCGTAATACGGGGTCGCCAGGTCGTAATAGCCGGCGGTGATGAGCACCTTCAGGTCCGGATTGCGCACCATGGCCTGCCGCAGGTACTCGGCCATGTTCAGGTACTGGTTCTGGTAGTCCTCGAAGCTCCAGGGAAAGACTTTATCGCTCAGGAACTCGTAGGGCAGGTCTTCCTGGAAGTTGAGCTCCCGGCGGATGTAGTCGTTCGCCGCCGCCACGTACGGCCCCCCCACGGAGGCCGAGGCCGGGTCGTACTCGAAGTTTTCGCCCGCGGAGTCGAGGTCGCGGCCGGTGAAGCGGGTGTCCAGGCGCCCCACGGTCTTCCCCTCGTCGCGCAGCAGCTCCTTGACGAAGCGGTAGATGTCGATCCGCAGGTTGGTGCGCTCGACGTAGTCGGGCGACAGGCCTGAGTAGTGGGCCACCTTCGCCGCGATCTCCTTGCGGCGGTCGGCAGAGAGGCGGTCGCCTTCCAAAAGCGCCTGCGCGTACTCGGTGCGGGAGAACTCCTCCACCTCCTCGAGCACCGAGCGCAGGTCGCGCTGCTCGAGCTCGGGCGCCAGCTTCTTGTGGTACCAGGCGGTGGCCGCGTAGGTGGGGAGATGGACGATGTAGGGCATGTCGTTGCCCGTGTGGAACTCCTGGTTCTGCCAGTTGAGGACCGAGGAGACCAGGACGACACCGTTGAGCTGCATGCCGTAGCGTTCGTCCAGGTAGCGGGCGAGACCGGCGGCGCGGGTGGTGCCGTAGCTCTCGCCGGCGATGAACTTGGGCGAGGCCCAGCGCTGGTTGCGCGTCACCCAGAGGCGGATGAACTCGCCGACCGATTGCACGTCCTGCAGCACGCCGTGGAACTGCTTGGGGTCCTGCCCCGGAACGGTGCGGCTGTAGCCGGTGTCGACCGGATCGATGAACACCAGGTCGGTCGTGTCGAGGAGGGAGAACTCGTTGTCCACCATGCGGCCCGGGGGCTTCAGGGCCATGCCCTCCGGATCGCGCTCGACCCGCTTCGGTCCGAAAGCTCCCATGTGGACCCAGAGGGAGGCCGAGCCCGGGCCGCCGTTGAACGCGAAGGTCACCGGCCGGGTCCCCGGGTCCTTCACCCCGTCGCGGGTGTAGGCGATGGAGAAGACCGAGGCCTTGGGCGTGCCGTCCTCGTCTTTCAAGAGGATGGTGCCGGCGGTGGCGGTGTACGGGATCTTCTGGCCGTCCAGGGTGATCGAGTGCTGGGTCCGCGAAGACTTCTCTTCCGGCGCCGGCTTCTTGTCCTGACCCTTGTCTTGACCTTTGGCGGCCTCGGCGGTCTTGGCGTCCGGTGGAGAGGCGGGCGGCTGCTGAGCGGTCAGTGGGGCCGCGAGCAGGGCAAAGCACATCAGGTACAGGGAAAGCCAGAAGCGGGATCTCTCGGGCATACGGGTTCCTCCACGACGACAGGGTCAGCGGTGTTGATACGGAGAAACGCGGCCCGGGTTGCGGCTCAGATCTCGAACACCCCGCCCGGCCGCGCCAGCTCGACCGGCACCTCCCCCGCCGCTTCGCGGGCCTCGTCGAGCGAGACCTCGGGGTCGAGGGTCGGCCAGATGTGGGTCAGGGCGAGCTTGCGGACTCCGGCGCGGCGGGCGAGGCCGGCGGCCTGCCGGGCGGAGAGGTGGACCGGGCCTCCCATGGCGGCGTTCTGGTAGCAGGCTTCGCAGACGAAGAGGTCGGCGTCGCGGGCGAGCCCGGTGAGGTCCGCCGCCGGTCCCGTGTCGGCCGAGAAGGCGAGGACGGCGCCGTCCGCCTCGGCGCGCAAGGCCAGGGTCTCGACCGGATGATCGGTGCGCTCACAGCGGAAGCGGATTCCGGCGATCTCGGCCTCGGCGCCGTCCTCCAGCGGATGGAACTCGAAGGCCTCCTCCAGCTTGAGGACTCCGGCGCCCGAGGGGTCGAGGAAGCGCGGCACGACCTCCCAGACCTCGCGCGGCGCCCAGAGCGGCTTGCGTAGCGGCTTGCCGTCGAGCTGGAAGCGGAAGGCCACGTAGGCGGTGAAGAGGTCGGCGCAGTGGTCGGCGTGGACGTGCGAGACGACGAGCGCGTCGATCCTCTCCAGGGGGAGAATTCGCTGCACGGCGGCCAGCGTGCCGGTGCCCGCATCGATCCACAGCCGCGCCTCCCCGTGCTCGAGGAGGAAGCCGGTACAGGGGTTGTCGGGGACGGAATACCCCCCGGAGCTGCCGAGGACGTGCAGGCGCATTTGCGGACCTCCTCGCGGAAGGATAGCGCAAAGACCCAAGTTGACACCCGGCGATGCGCCGGGATATCAAACGGTGCATGCGTCGAACCGCCATCCTCTCCGCATCCGTGCTCGCGCTCGCCCTGCCCCTCCTCCCGACCGCTCCGCTCGCGGCGGACCCGATCGATCCGTCCCTTTTCGCCGGCTTGAAGGCGCGCTCCATCGGTCCGGCCGCGATGAGCGGCCGCGTCTCCGACGTCGTGGGCGTCGAATCGAATCCCGACGTGCTCTACGTCGGCTCGGCCAACGGCGGCGTCTGGAAGACGGTCAACGGCGGGCTCACCTGGGATCCGGTCTTCGACAGCCAGAAGGTGGCGTCGGTCGGCGCGATCGCCGTCTTCCAGGCCAATCCGGACGTCGTCTGGGTGGGCACCGGCGAGGACAACCCGCGCAACAGCGTCTCGGTCGGCTGGGGCGTCTACCGC
The DNA here is from genome assembly GCA_035637095.1 of Thermoanaerobaculia bacterium. Taxonomy (GTDB): domain Bacteria; phylum Acidobacteriota; class Thermoanaerobaculia; order Multivoradales; family UBA5704; genus UBA5704. The sequence goes on along the minus strand of DASPXX010000293.1, from coordinate 8,412 downwards.
TCGCTCGACGGCGGGCGCACCTGGAAGCACCTGGGCCTCGAAAAGACCGAGCGCATCTCGCGCATCATCCTCCATCCCACCAACCCGGACGTCGCCTGGGTGGCGGCCCTCGGCCAGCTGTGGGGGGAGAACGCCGACCGCGGCGTGTTCAAGACGACCGACGGCGGACGCACCTGGCGCAAGGTTCTCTACGTCGACGAGCGGACCGGCGCGGCCGACCTGGCGATGGACCCCGCCAATCCGAACAAGCTCTTTGCCGCGCTCTGGGAGCACCGCCGCCGGCCCTGGGTCTTCCGCTCGGGCGGCCCCGGCTCCGGTCTCCACGTGACCGATGACGGCGGGGAGACCTGGAAGCGGCTGACCGAGGACGACGGGCTGCCCTCCGGCGACCTCGGCCGGATCGGTCTCGCCATCTCGCGCTCCAACCCGGAGATCGTCTACGCCCTCGTCGAGGCCACGAAGAGCGCGCTGGTGCGCTCCGAGGACGGCGGGCGCACCTGGAAGACCGCCAACGACGATCCGCGGACGTCGAACCGCCCCTTCTACTATTCGGAGATCCGGGTCGATCCCGCCTGGCCCAACCGGGTCTACAACATCGCGACGCGCCTCTCGGTCTCGAACGACAGCGGCAAGAGCTTCGACGAGATCGACACGAAGACTCACGGCGACTTCCACACGATGTGGATCGATCCGCGCGATCCGAGCCATCTGATCGCGGGCGACGACGGCGGCCTGGCGATCACCCGCGACCGCGGCAGGACCTGGTACTTCCCGCCGAACCTGCCGCTCGGCCAGTACTACCACGTGAACGTCGACATGGAGGTCCCCTACAACCTCTACGGCGGCCTGCAGGACAACGGCACCTGGCGCGGCCCTTCGGAGGTCCAGGACGACGAGGGTGGCATCCGCAACCAGCACTGGATGCGGATCGGCGGCGGCGACGGCTTCGACGCGGCTCCCGATCCGCAGGACTCCCAGATCGGGTATTCGATGTCCCAGGGGGGCGCGCTCTTGCGCTGGAACCTGCACACCGGCGAGATCAAGGAGATCCAGCCGCCGGAGCCGAAGCCGGGCGACGGGCACGAGCCGCTCCGCTTCAACTGGAGCTCGGGGCTCGCCCTCGATCCGTTCGAGCCGGGCACCCTCTACTACGGCAGCCAGTACGTCCACAAGTCCACCGACCGCGGCGACACATGGACGATCGCGAGCCCGGACCTGACCACCGACAACTCCGACTGGCAGAAGCAGTCGGAGAGCGGCGGCCTGACGCCGGACGTCACCGCGGCCGAGAGCTACACCACCATCCTCGCCATCGCCCCGAGTCCCATCGAGCGAGGCGTGATCTGGGTGGGCACGGACGACGGGCGCGTGCACGTGACGCGGGACGGCGGCAAGACCTGGACGAGCGTCGAGAAGAACATCCCGGGCGTGCCGGCGAACACCTGGGTGCCGCACATCCGCCCGTCGCGCTTCGACGCCGCGAGCGCCTTCCTGGTGATGGACAACCACCGGCGCGAGGACTGGGCGCCCTACGTCTTCCGCACCGACGACTGGGGGAAGACCTGGAAGAGCCTGGCGACCAGGGACGTCGACGGCTGGGCCCTGTCCATCGAGCAGGACCCGGTGGACCGCGACCTCCTCTTCCTGGGCACGGAATTCGGCCTCTACGTGTCGACCGACGGCGGCAGGCGGTGGATGCGCTGGAAGCACGGCCTGCCCACCACGGCTGTGGCCGACCTGGCGATCCATCCGCGCGAGAACGACCTGGTGATCGCCACCCACGGTCGGGGCCTCTACATCGTGGACGACATCACGCCGCTCCGCCATCTGACGCCGGAGGTGCTGCGCGAGCCGCTCCACCTGTACCCGTCGACGGCCGGCCGCCTCGACCGCCGCGAGATCGGGAACGGCAACACGCGGGCCGGCGCCGGCGACTTCCACGGCGAGAACCGGCCGTACGGCGTCGAGCTCACCTATTCCTTGAATCTCCCCGGCCTGCCGCTCCCCGAGGAGGAGGCGGAGCGCGCGCGCAAGGAGGAGGAGCGGGCTGCGGCGCGGGCCACCGCCGCGAAGGGACCCGCCAAGCCGGGCGAGACGCTCAAGGAGGACCCCGAGGCCACGGCGGACACCGGAGCGAAGGGGAAGGACAAGGACAAAGGCCCACGCGTGGAGATCCGGATCGAGGACGCCTCCGGCAAGCTGGTCCGCAAGATGGACGGTCCGGCGCAGCTCGGCTTCAACCGCGCCACCTGGGACCTCGGCCGCGACGCCTTCGTGGCGCCGCCCACCGACAGCCGGGGGCGGCAGCGTGAGCCACGGAGCGGTCCGAAGGTGCCGCCCGGCACCTACCGGGTGAAGGTGAAGTACAAGGACCACGTGGCGGAGGGGACCGCCCAGGTGGTGCCGTCTCCGCTCACCAAGAACACCGCCGGGGACTGGCAGGCGCGCGAGGCCGCCTTCGAGCGTATCCGCACCGTCCAGGACTCTCTGGGCGCGGCGACCGACCGGATCGCGGCAGCCCGCGCCGACCTCGACCTGGTCCAGAAGAAGCTCGACGCCGCGGACAAGGCGCGGAAAGACAAGAGCGAGGAAGGCGAAGACCCCAACCGCGATCTGAAGAAGGCCGCGAAGGGTCTGAGGGCGAAGCTCGACGCCGCGGAGAAGACGCTCTTCGTGCCCCCCGGCACCAAGGGCATCGTGGACGACAGCGGAACCGCCTTCACCCAGATCCAGGACGCCGGCCGCTCCCTCGAATCCTCCTGGGACCCGCCGAACGCCACCCAGCTCTCCCAGCTCGACCGCGCCGAGGCCACGGCCAAAACCGCCCTGGCCGGCGTCGACCGCGTCTGGGCCGAGGACGTGCCGGCGTTCCGCAAGCTGGTGGAAGGGGCGAAGATCGAGCTGTTAGGCCCCACACCCTGAAACCCCCCGCCCCGTCCCTCCCAATCAGGGGTGCCTTGTCTGGAAGGAGCTCCGGGGAGCGGGCGGTGGTGCCCCTCCCGCTCCACGGGGGAGGGGGCGCCGTTTTCAACCGCTATCCCGGCCCGCTAACGGCTAAACGGCCGCGAATAGCCGTTAACTCGTCCGGTTTACCGCTAACCGGCCCGGTTAACCGTTATCTCGGCCGAGATAGCCGTTAACTCGTCGAGTTAGTGGCTAACTCGTCCCGTTAGCGGCTATCTCGGCCGGTTTGCCGCTATCTCGGACCGTGCACGCCGAGCTGCCGCGGTTGCCGGGCCTCCCCCATGAGAGCTCGAAGAGGTGATCGTCGAGGGCGAGGAGATCCAGAGCATCCAGGACGTCCAACGCAGTGAGCTGCGCGAGACGAACCGGCGGAGCCGCGAGATCCGGCGCCGCGGGCGCAGCCTCCGCAACAAGCTGGCCGCCGGCGTGCAGAGCGTCTTCGGGGTCGACAGCATGGCGTTGCTGGCCTTCGGCGTCAAGCCGCGCCTGCCGAAGCCGCGGCGCCGCCTGACGCCGGACGAGAAAATCGTCAAGCTGGAAACGGAGCTCGAGGCGTTGAAGGCTGCGAAGGCTGCGGCAGAAAAGAAGAAGGGTTGACGTCCCTGTAGCTCTCTTCCCCGGGGGCGAGGCTCTCTCGCCCCCGGGGCGTTTCAACGACTCGAAGCGCCGTCACCCCGCGGACCACAGCAGGGCATTTGACTGAAAATCACGGTGTCGGTGGGGCGGTGCCGCCCCTGGAAAGCATGCAAAGCACTCCAGCAAAGAAACTTAGAGGCGGCCGTTGGCTGGCCGTAGCCACGGCGCCACGACCTGGGGCCGCACAGGGGCCTCACGGGGCGGGTGGGGGCGGGGTGGCAGGGACGAACGTCGATAGGCGGGGGACGAGGCGAGCCGGCGACGAGAGGGGGCCGGAGATGTCCGACTGGCCGGCTGTCCTTTTTTGGTGGTTCGGGGCGGGGGAAGAAGATCAGGAGAGCCGGCGCCTGCTAAAATGCCAGGGCGCGCCAGAGTGGCGACGGAACGGTGGCAGTCGTTCCGATCACCAGATCAGTAAGGCATCGATACAGGGAGGAGGTCGGCATTGCATGGTTAAAAGAGGGCTAGGCGGACTCAACTCGGCGCCAAGCAGCGTGAAGGCGAAACCAAAGCGCGTTCTCTTTCAGCGTCCGGAAGGAGGTTGGAGGAATCCTGGGCGTGTCATGCTCAATTGGGACAGAGACCCTATCCAAGATCTGGAGCGAATTGCCAGAAGTTATCATTTGGTCGCACAGGAGCGGATCGAAGTTCTAAAGGCCACTCGCGGCCTGTATCCCGGCAATGAATTCCAGGCATACCCTATTGTTTTTATGTATCGCCAAGCATTTGAGCTAAGTCTCAAGGCAATCGTGTTCGCAGGAGGGGTTCTCTTGCGCGATGAAGGTGAGGTGCCCATCTCTGTCAAGGAGTTGATGAAGCACGATCTGAAGCCCCTCTTCAAAGAAGTCTCTCGAATCTTCAACACATGGGCAGCGGGTGATCCTGAGGTTTGGAATTTTGACGAACCCGAGCTTCGGACGCAATCTGACTTTGAACAAATTGTCCGCGAGTTCGATGCTGTTGACCCAGGGTCGTATACGTTCCGGTACTCCGTGAAAAAAGACGGCACCACTCATAGTCTCGAAGAGGGTTTTGAGTTCGACCTGTTCAAATTTGCCGAGATTATGGATCGCATACTACCTTTGCTGATCGTCCGCCCCGAGTGTTTACGCGAGGTGATGCAGGGACGGTGGCAAGCCGCGTATGAGGCCCAGCAAGAGGAATGGGCTAACGCTGACTACGACCCGGGGGATTATGACCCAGATCCTTACTGATGGCGGTTGAGGACGGTTTGCGTCAAATGCGGTTGAACGCTTGGTGAAGGGTGAAGGGGCCGGCAGGACGCCGGCCCCCAAGGGTTCAAAGCTCGTACCCGCGCTGACAAAACTGGAGGAGCCGGTTCACCGGTCCCCCCTCCCCCAATCGCTGGCGATCCAGGGAGTTGGCTTCAGGCGGAGGTGGATGTTCCGCATCTCTTGGAGGTCCGGGCCGATGACCTCTACGGGGATGCAGGTCCACCAGTTGAGGTCCAGGGCGGCGAACTTCTCCGCCGCGTCCTTACAGGCGTTCTGCATGTCCAGGTCGATGATCTTGGCCTGCGAGGGCAGGTTGGATGAGGACGAACCCGTTGGCGTGGGGATGCTTGTAGATGGCGACGGGGAAGGGGACGATCTTGGACTCCCCCGGCGGACGGACCGGGACGTGGAAGGTGGCCTTGGTCCAGGTTCTCGACCATCACGCTCCCGTAAGGGCCTGTCCCGAAATAACGTAGGCGCACTGAATTCCCATCCGGCCCAAGGGGCCGGGAGAACATAGCCCAGGGCCGAGGCCGAAGGCCGACGCCCTGGGTCCTAGGAGTCCGATCTACCCCGCGGCCTGAAGGGCCGCGAGAGGTCTTTTCGAGCCGGCTCTGCCGCGGCTCCTGAGGAGAGCCGGCCGAGCTCGAAAAGCTTGATCGCGGCGGCCATGCGCAGTTGCTCTCCAGCCTCCTCGGCGGAGACCCTGAGGGCGAGAAGGGAGTCTTCCGAGATGTCGAGGAGGATCTGGCTCATGCCCTAAGTCTACTACGACAAGGCGAGTGAGCCGGTGGGCTCGTGGCAGGTGGGACCTCCAGAGGCGCCAGCTCTTCGGCCAGGACTTGGCAGTCGATGCGGCGCGCAGAGGTGTTCAGGAACCGACCGCAGGCGAGGAGGACCAGGGAGAGGCGAGGCTGGCTCAGCCCACGGTCCGGTCCTTTGGTATCCCCCCGGAAGATGCCGAGGGACCCGAAGCGATGCCGGCGACGGGGAAGGGGGCGATCTTGGACTCCCCCGGCGGGCGGATGGGACATGGAAGATGGCTTTGATCCAGGTGAGAAGGCCGCGCCGTGCTCCATGATTGACCGTCCTGCGGCGGTCGCCTACTTGAGCTCCGGGGCCATGGCGAGAGACGACTAGATACTCTTTGAAAACGCTATGGCCTTCAGAATTCGCTTTGCCGAGTCTGTGAAGAGGCAACTCCGCCAGCTCGAGGCTCGGCAGCGTGCACTGCTTCTCGACACGATCGAGCAGCAGTTATCGCATGAGCCTACGGTCGAAACGAGGAACCGCAAGCTCCTGCGGCCCAACCCTCTCGCACCGTGGGAGCTGCGCGTTGGTGATCTGAGAGTATTCTATGATGTCGAGACGCAAGAGAAGGAAGTCCGCGTCTTGGCTGTCGGGCAGAAGAAGGGAACAGCGTGTGGATTGACGGCGAGGAGGTACAGTTATGAAAAAGATCGAGCTTGCGACAGCCTCCCGCCCGCTGTCGTCATATGCCGACGAGTTGGACGATGAGATCCTGGTGCTTACAGCAGCCGGCAAGCCTGTTGCTGCCATCGTGTCGCTGAAGGATGTTGATCCTGAGTCCTGGGCCTTGAGTACCAGCGGCGTGTTTCAAGAGCTCATCGAAAAAGCGCGGGCGGAGATTGAGATGGGCAAGAGCTTGACCCTCGAAGAGATGAGGAGAGAGGTTCTATCCTGACGAGCGGCATGGTCGGCCGACCAGGCGACCTCCAGAGGCGCAAGCTTTTCGGCCGGACGGAGACGGTCGACCCGGGAAGCGGTGACGTGCTGGTAGATCTTGGCTTCCCGGATGCCGACGAGCGGAAGCTGCGCGTGCAGCTCGCGATGCGGCTCAACGAGCTGGTTGCGGACCGCCATTTGACGCAGGCTCGCGCGGCAGAGCTGTTCGGCATTCCGCAGCCCCATGTCTCGGAGCTCAAGCACTACAAGCTGAACCGGTTCTCCTCCGAACGGCTGCTGCGTTTCGTCACTCTCCTCGATCGCGACGTCGAGATCATCATCCGGCCGAAGGCCGAGGGGCACGCGTCGGGAGTCGTATCTGTATCGGTTGTCTGAGGCTGTTGGCTCCCAGGGGAATCGGGGAACGGCAGCTCGGAGGCGCCAGTTCTTCGGCCTGCGTCACTTTCCGGCTGTAGTTGGAGCCTTGGACGGACCCGAGGCGTGCGGTCGCAGGACTCTGTTGGGATGGAGCTTCTCCAACTCGCGATAGTGGTCGAGGAGGGCTTTGGTGTCGTGACCGAACTCCTCTGAGATCCGGTGGCGTACGGCGCGGATCTCCTCGATTGCGGGATCGGGTTTCATTGTATATCTCCTTCCCAATGCAGTAGCTCTACGGGCGTAGTCAATGCAGGGACGAACAGCCCCAGCAGCGTGTTCACGTGGTCTTTGCTGTGCCACCGAACCTTGCCGCTTTGCACTTCCAAGGCATCAGGTCTCACTGGTTACCGCGAGATCACCCGAGAGCCACGGCTACCCCTGCACCGAGACCACACCGAGATCTCGAGCCACTGCTCCAAGGTCTCCATCGAACGTCCAGAGCCCGCATTCAGCCACCAGTGCAGTCGCCAGCAGGTGAACGTCGACCCAGCCGACACCCCGTCCGCTGAGCTGGCGCACCAGAATCAGCTCCAGCACCTCTTCATCTGGGACAAGTGGCGCGGCAGGAAGCCGCTTCAGGTCCGCGATCACCGATTTCCGTCGCGGGCCGAGGCCGCCCAAGACAAGCTCCCCGAGAACCCAGGGATGAAGCAAGACCAGATTGGATTCGAGATGCTCGGCGAGATCCGCCGCGCGTTCTGTACCGCGAAAGAAATCGACCTAGACCGACGTGTCGACCAGGATCACTGGGCGTCATCCCGAATCGGGCGCCGCCGCGAAGCGACCTCGACCTCGGGCACCTTTCCACGGAGCGCCGCCAACCGCTGGCGGGCAGCCTCATCCACGAGCGCTTTCAGGCCCAGCCGAACGGCGACCGATTTTGTGGGTGCACCGGTGACCCGCACCGCTTCTTCGAGAAGATCACGGTCGATCTCGAGCGTCGTTCTCATGCATAGAGCGTCGCACAAACCCTATGTACGGTCAACGGGGCCTACACCCGCACGCAGATCTTCCCGAAATGTCCGCTCGCCGCCATCAGCTCGCAGGCGGCCGGGGCTTCCTCGAAGGCGAAGGTGCGGTCGACCACCGGGCGCATGCCGTGCTGCGCGATCGCCCGGGTCATCGCTTCGTCCCGAAATAACCTAGGCGCACTGACTTCCCATCCGGCCCAAGGGGCCGGGAGAACATAGCCCAGGGCCGAGGCCGAAGGCCGACGCCCTGGGTCCTACGAGGCCGATCTACCCCGCGGCCTGAAGGGCCGCGAGAGGTCTGAAGGGCCGCGAGAGGTTTTTTCGAGCCGGTTCCGCTCCTTGTGAAGGCTCCCGCGGCCTTCCCAGTAACAGAGGGTTCAGGCTGCGCTGTCGGCGGGGACAAGGTTGAACCCGAGTTCGGTGGCCATGCGACGCAGGGAGCGAAGGCGGCGAGCGAGGAAGCGCTCGTCGTAGGCCGCTTG
>DASPXX010000292.1:0-26185 GCA_035637095.1 Thermoanaerobaculia bacterium | reverse complement strand
GGAGGGCCAGGGCGTAAAGGATGGCCGCCTCGTCGTCCTCGGGGAACGTCGCGGCGAGCTTCTCCATCGCCGCCTGGTAGGCCGCGGCGCGGGTCCGGTGGTCGAGCTTGTCCGCGTCGCGATAGAACGCGCCGATGGCCGCGATGTAACCCTGCTCGCGCTCGCTGTGAGCGCCCAGCCGGGCTGCCTCCTCGGCGGCTGAGCGCCCCGCGGCGAGCTCCGCCGGCGTGGGCGGCGCCCAGATCGGGTGGTACCAGGTCATGGCCACGCCCCACCGGGCCATGCCGCAGGCCGGGTCCTGCTCCGCCAGCGTGGCGAACGCCTCGCGGGCCGTTTCATAGCCGAAGGAGTGGAGCAGAGCCATGGCGCGGTCGAAAGCCGGCTGGACCTCGGGCTTGCAGGTGATGGGGAAATGGACGTGGCCCAGGACTTCTTCTTCGGGGTGATGATGCTCATGGGACTCCTGGGCGACCCCGGGCAACGCGGCCAACCAGCAGGCGATGGTCAAGGCGATGAGTCCGTGCTGTCTCATGGAGACCTCCTACTTATGCTCAGCCTGCGGTTTTCGCTCAGCATGGTCACCGCCTCGGCCAGGCGCTTCCTCCGAGTTTCGTCCTGCTTCGCCTCGGTGATCCAGCGCAGGTAGTTCTGGCGGTGCGACGGGGGGAGCCGCTCGAAGGCCGCCCAAGCGGCCGGGTGGCGCCGGAGCTCCTGCTCGATGTCGTCCGGGACGGGGTCGCCGGTCGTCCAGCGCCGGGGCAGGGAGCTCGCGGCGTCCTCCGGCGGGGCGCTGGCGAGCCCGGCAGGCGCGAGCCGCCCCTCCTCGCGGAGCTTCGCATAGCGCTGCAGGTTCAAGGCGGACCACTGGCTCCCCGGCTTGCGCGGGCTGAACCGCTGCATGTAACGGTCCTCGTCCAACCGCCGGACGAGCCCGTCGATCCAGCCGAAGCAGAGAGCCTCCTCGACCGCCTCGTCATAGGAGACCCTCGGCCGGCCGGTGTGCTTCTTGTCGAAGACGAGCCAGATCTCGCTCTCGCGGTCATGGTGCTCCTGGAGCCAGGCCCGCCAGGCCTCCCTGGTCGTGACGTGGAGCTGCAGCGTCTCAGGGATCGTCTTGGCCATGGGCAGGAGCATACCGCGGACACGCGCCCCGTCACCGCCGGACCCTCACTCCGCGTTCCTGATCCCAATGCAGCGGCTTTTCGCTCCTGGGGAGGGGCGCTTCCGGCAGCTCGCCGACGGTGACGCCATACTTCCAGTCCGGCGGGCAGATGGCGATGAAACGGGCATAGCCGCCGAGCCCGCCCTGGAACTTGGGAAACCCGATCGCCACCAGGGCTCCGGTTTCCGGTACCTGGTCCAGGTGTGCGACACCCTCGGCCTGGGTGTAGCCGTTCTGCAGCAGCCACGCCTCCCCCTCGAGAGTCGGAGTGGTGTCGGTGTCGAGGGGCTCATGGCCGTGAAAGAGGATCTTGCGCTGCAAATGGAGAAACTTGAGAGCGTCCAGCTTCACTCCGGGAAACGGCGTCCGGGTGGCCAGCTCCGGGTTGGGCCACTCGAGCGACCAGTCGGAGCGGACGAAGACGACAGAGCCTTCGGGAATCCGGCCGTGCCGCCGTTCCCAGGCCAGGACGTCCTCCACGGTCAGGTGATATCCCGGATTCTTTTTGACCTGCTCGACGATCGAAATCACCACCAGGGGTCGGATCGTGTACGTCGCGGGCAGCTCGTCGATCGCCGGATAGTTGGGGGACCAGTGGGCCGGAGGGTCGAGCTGGGTCCCCAGCTGATCGGTCGAGAGGACGTAGCGGGTGGCCTCGAAGCCATCGGCCGCGTAGGTGTAGGGCTTGCCGGTTTTCGGGTTGATCGAAGGTCCGAACGTCGAAGGACCGAATCCCGCCCAGACGGGGATCGCAGGGCTGATCGTATGGGTCAGGTCGACGTATTTCGCCTGCCGCAGCGACTGTTCATAGACCTGCCACAGGGATGGCGAGGCAGGAGGGTTTCGCTGCGCGGCCGCTACCGCGAGCAGGCAGGTGACGGCGAGGAAGAAGAGCGACAGAGCGAGCCGAGGATTGCGCATGATGGATCTCCGAGAGAGGCGAGAACCTCGCTTTCCGTAGGGCGGGAAGGGCTTCCTGATGATCCGCAACTCTCCGTCGACCTGCCGCGGCGAAGCGGCCGCCGCACGATCTCACTCGAAGTAGCCGCTGACGTCGATGACCAGATGGCTGGAGCCGTCCATGCCCAGGGACGGCCACACCGCCAGGGTGCCGGTGTTGTCGGTGGCGAGGAGGACGATGGCGTTGCCGCTCAGAGCCTGCCCCGCCTTGAACGTGAGGGTGCTGGAGCTCGGCGCTGCGAGATCGCCGGGGTAGAGCCTCAGCGTCCCCTCCCGGGTCGGCCCCACGACCGTCAGGTTGAGCGCGAGGGCGCCGGCAGTTGTCGGGATTCCGCAAAGGTCATGGATCTGGACCAGGCGTTTCACGCCGCTGGAGAGGCCCGGCCCCTGAGACGGCTGCCGGGTGTCGAGCACGCGGCACGGCGTGATCGTATAGAAATCCCCTTCGAGCCCGAGGTTGACCGCCGGTACGTCCGGCGGGTCCATCTGGGCGTAGACCGGATCCGCGGTCAGGCCCGCGTTCACGCTGAGCACGGCCGCATAGGGCTGATTGCCGTCCTGCACGAAGTCGTCGACACCCGTCAGGGTGACGGTCTGCGGAGCGAGCCAGCTCTGCGGCGTGAAGGCGAGTTGGGCCGGTGAAACCGAGCCTTCGCCAGGATCGCTCGACGCGAGATCGATCACCACCTCGCCGGCCGGCTGGCTGTTCAGACCGACGGAAAGCTGTGCGGTGCCGCCCCACTCGCTGGTAACGAGTCTTTCGGTGGGATTGACGACGAACCCGGGCGAGAAGGAGAGCGGATAGACGTACACCGCTCCGACGAGCTGATGGTAGTCCGGAGTGGAGATGACCATGGCACCGACGAGCACGGTCGTTCCCGAGAGCGCTACCGCATTGCCAAATGAGCTGAAGCCGCGTTCGCTGTCGGAAGGGACGAGCTCCGCTCGCTCATACCAGCCCGTCGGGTCGCGCAGAAAGAGATACGACGCGTTCCAGGGATCTCCTGCGATCAGGGTATCGCCGGAGAGCGCGACCGAGGCGCCGAGCCCGCCGCTGTCGGAAGCGACGAGCTCGGCCTGTTGAGCCCAGCTCGAGCCCGCACGCTGGAAGACGTACGCCGCGCCTGTCTGCTCGCCGGTTCCGGGGTCCCATACACCCGGTGCTCCCACGGCAACCGTGTCGCCGGAGATTGCGACGGAGGCACTGAAGACGTCCTGCTCCGCCGCATCGTCAGGGAGGAGCTGGGCCTGCTCCGACCAGCTCGTGCCGTTGCGAACGAAGATATAGACCGCTCCGCGAAATCCTTGGCGGCCGAAAGCCCCCACGGCGGCGCTGTCGCCGGAGAGTGCGACGGCGAGACCGAAGAGATCGGCCTGCGCCCCGTCCGAGGCCCTGAGCTTGGCCTGCTCGGACCAGCTCGTGCCGCTGCGCACGAAGACGAACGCCGAGCCGACGTCCATCGCGCTGCCGTCCTGATCGTTGGGGGAGCCCACGAGCACGGTCTCGCCGTCGATGGCGACGAATCTCCCAAAACCTGCCAACAGCGATGCAGACGAGGGGGCCAGCTTGGCCTGCTGCAACCAGCCTGAGCCGCTGCGCACGTAGACGTAGGCCGAGCCCACGCCATCGTCCCTGGGGGCCCCGACGACGATGGTGTCGCCGGACATCGCCACCGACGAGCCGAACTGGGCGTTCAGCGGTCCGAGGATCTTGACCTGCTCGGACCAGCTCGTCCCATTGCGGAGAAAGATGTAGATCGAGCCTCCCGTGGGAAAGTCATCCATGGGGGCTCCGATGACAGCGGTGTCACCTGACATTGCTACGGACGCGCCAAAGTCGTCCAAGGCATTTCCATCGGAGGCGACGATCTTGACCTGTTCGGTGAGGGTCACCGGCGCCAAGTCCGCTCCGGCCGGAGCAGCAATGAAGAGCAGGTAACAGAGGAGACAGAAGAGAGACAACGGTGAGGAACGAGACATGTGCCACCTCCGCCTTCCAGTGTATCGGGGTACGGCTGCTGCCACCACACCCGCCGGGGTGGGGTCGCCGAACGCTTGCAGTGAGGGCGGTGGGATCGAGCTTTGCTGGGCCAAGGTGGGGGGAACGCCCGAAGCAAGAAGTAGTTGCTCCAGCGCGCAAGGCGACGAGAGGCGGTAGGATGGAACCGCGAGGCGCGAGAGTTGATGCAATCCGACGAGCACGATAGCCCCGAGGCGCCGAAGGACCCGTCGAGGAAGAGTCAGAAGCGTCGCCCCGAGAACGCGGGCGGAGGCGACGATGATCCGGTCCGCCGGGTCTCGACGGAAAGTCAGCTTGCCGGCGGGGAGTCCCTGCCTCTCGGCCTCCCTGCTGTCTCGTCCCTCCCGTTCGTGGCCACGACGCTCTCGGGCGCGGCGTGAGCCGGTCGGGATGCTCCGTCCCGCCCCAGGGAATGGTCATGCCGAGGGTCGGGACGCTCGTTCCTACCCCAGGGATTGGTCATGCCGAGGGTCGGGATGCTCGTTCCTACCCCTGGGATTGGTCGTGCCGAGGGTCGGGATGCTCGTTCCTACCCCTAGGAATGGTCATGCCGAGGGTCGGGATGCTCGTTCCCACCCCAGGGATTGGTCATTCCGGGGGTCGGGAAAGACCAGCCGGTTGCCGGGCCATGAAAAAAGGGGGCGCGCCCGGGCGTCCTCCCTCTCGTGAGAAAGGAATCATGGGAGGAATCAGGTGGTGGACCTGGTCGGATGGGTGGCGGCGGTCGTCGGATGGTTGAAATCCTCCTTCTTTCACCTATGCTGCTGCCATGGCACTGAACATCAAGAGCCCGGAAGTCGAGGAACTGGTCGCGGAGGTCTCTGCGATGACCGGCGAGAGCAAGACGGAAGCTGTCCGTCGTGCCCTGGCCCACGGCCGGCTCAGGTAGCCGTGAGGTGGTCCCGGAGCCACTGCGCCAACTCCTGCTCGGAGATCCTGCCTTCCGCGAGTTGGAGAAACGTGAGGACCTTCTCCTCCTGGGTGGCGGAAAGGTCTCGTCCGTTCAGACGAAGAAAGGTCCGGCAGACGACGTACGCTGTCCGCTTGTTGCCATCGATGAAAGGGTGGTTGCGGATGATGCCCCAGGTATAAGAGGCGGCGAGCGCCGCCAGATCCAGAGCGCTCTCCGAGTAGGCGATCAGGTTCCGGGGTCTCGCCAAGGCCGACGCCAGGAGGCCTGGGTCACGAATTCCTTCACCGCCTCCATGCTCGGCCAGCTGACGGCGGTGGATGGCGAGCACGACATCGTCCCTGATCCAGACCGGCGTCTGCATGAAGGCTATTTGGCCAGCTTCCGGAGAACGTCGCGATCCTCGCGCATCACGCTTTCGGCCTCTTCCATCTGGGCAGCGAACTCGGGGTTGTACGGGGTTAGCTCGATGCCGCCGGGCGTCTCGAGCACGTAGAGTGTATCGCCACGCTCGACGCGCAGACGCTGGAGGATCTCCTTCGGAAGAACGACCCCGGTCGAGTTGCCTACGGTGGTGAGCTTCAAAGTGGTCATTGCAAGCTCCTTCCAGGGGTGATTATAACACCGGTTATACAGCTCGAGGATTCTCTCCACATGATGCCCGCCGGGGTCGGCACACCTCGAAGGCGGGCTGCAGCCGCTATACAGGCGGGATGAAGTGTGGGGTAAAGCGAGCGCACTTCGTGCACCGAGCGGCAAAGGTCGCGGTCTTCGCCTTCTTGCGGGCGGCGCGGGCGGCCTTCCGCTCGGCCATCGGGTCGCGGTCGTGGCTCGCCGCTCTCTACGTCGAGGAGTACGCCAAGCCCCGGAAGCGGTTGCGCGCGAGGAAGGAAGACGAGAGGAAACTGCGCGTCGAGGTGCTGCCCGTTTGGGGCTCCAGGCAGACCGCAGAGATTCGCCGCGCCGATGTCCGCGAGCTGTTGGAGCGGATCGCCGCCGAGCGGGGCGGTGTCTGCGCGAACCGCACCCGGGCTCTCCTGTCCAAGGTTTTCGCCTTTGGAGTCGAGAAAGAGCGCGTCGAGGCGAATCCCGTCTATGGGGTGAAGCGGGTCTACGTCGAGGCGCCGCGGGAACGGGTCCTCACCGAGGAGGAGCTGCGGGTCCTCTGGCCCCTGTTCGATCGCCTACAGCCGAACGTCGCCGCGGCATGGCGCCTTGTCCTCCTGACGGCACAGAGGCCCGGAGAGGTGCTCTCCATGCGCTGGCGCGACCTGGAGCGCGACTCTCACGGGTGGTGGTGGAACCTGTCGGCAGAGATGACGAAGACGGCCCGCGCGCACCGTGTGCCGCTGTCGCCGCAAGCTCTCGCGATCGTCGAGGCTCTCGGCCCGCTGACCGGCTCGACGGAATGGGTGCTCGCTTCGCGCGCGGAAGGGAAGCGGCTTACCTGGCTGTCGCACAGCTCGGCGCGGCTCCGGGCCTGGAGCGAGCTGCCGCACTTCACTCCGCACGATCTCCGCCGGACCGCGGCGACATGGCTAGGCCGCTCCGGCGTCCGGCCCGATACCATCGACCATCTCTTGAACCATGCCGCGGGACGCATTACCCGAACCTACAACCGCGCGCAATACGACGCGGAGAAGCGGTAGGCCGCTAGCCTGCTCGGCTCCCGAGTTGACGCCGCCCTCGCGGGCGAGGAGCGGTCGAATGTCGTGCGGATCGCGTGAGACGCTGTAAAGCGCCGCTTGACACCATGTGACACGTCACCTACTCTAGAGGGCAGGATGATCCGGAGCTTCCGGCATAGAGGACTCGCGAGGCTCTGGAACAAGGGCGATACGAGAGATGTCCGGGCCGACTTGCTCGACCGCGTGCGACTGCGACTGACGGCGCTTGACGCCGCGCAGGACCTCCAGGAGCTGAACATGCCGGGGTGGGGGTTGCACCGGCTCCAGGGCAAGCCCGAGCGGTTCGCAATCTCCGTCAACGGACCATGGCGGATCACCTTCGAATGGGAAGACGGCGACGCTTACCGGGTCGACCTTGAGCAGTACCACTGAGGAGCCGACAATGCCTGAATACAAAGCCAATCACCCCCCCGAAATGGAGCCCTCGCATCCCGGCGCGATCCTGCGCGAGGACGTGCTCCCGGCGCTCGGGCTCAGCGTTGCCGAAGCGGCGCGGCAGTTGCGCGTCTCCCGGCAGATGCTGCATTCGATCCTCGCCGAACGTGCGGCCGTCTCGCCTGAGATGGCTGTGCGACTCGGGAAGTTTTGTGGCAATGGCTCCGGCTTCTGGCTCCGAATGCAGACCGCCCATGACCTTTGGCACGCTGAGCGGAAGCTGCGCGACGAAGTGCTCCAGATCCCCGAGCACGCCGTCGCATAGATGAGGCAGGGCGAGCACGGCTGCGGATCGGGTGACGCATTCCGGAACGTCGCCATGCCACGACCTAAACGCCTCACTCTGGAAGAGATCACCCGCGCGATCGGGGATGCTGGAATCGACGGCGAGAGCGAGCGTCAGGAAATCGCCCGCAAGCTGTATGAGGCCATGGCCGGGAATCGCGGGCCTGCCGTGGCGTGGTGCCAGGCACTTATTCGGGCCGTGCCAGGCACTTATTCGGGCCGGGCCTACGGGACGAGCGGCGGCCGGGCCACCATGGACAACCCGAAAGAGAGCGGCGAGATCGAATTCTCCGCGGATCTCCTGGCATCTCTGATCTCGCCGAAGGCTGCCGAAACGCCTCCCGACATTCATCGGCCGCGAGAGGCGGCCCTATCTCTCGTCATCACCAAGAACCGATACGGGCCGGCGGGCGAGGTGCGCCTGGTCTTCGACTTGGTAGCCTGACCCTGTCCAAGCGTTAGAGCTGTACCATCCTACTCCGCTGATTCGCCCGCGGCTCGAGAAGCCCTACTGGCCAATAAAGCATCCCGGGCTCTTTGCCAATCCCCCCAGCGGGACAAAAACCGCTGAGCGCGCAATCGTCTGTTGTAATTCCACCCCAACATCGTGAGGAGAAATCGTTCCGTGGTCTCGCGCAAGGAGATACAGGCTTCTGAAATACACTCCTCCTCTAATGCCGAGAGGTCATCTCCATGGACAAGCATATTCCTGAGCTCGTAAAGTGACTTTCGACCTTTTTTGTCAAAAATAGGCCAAACATCATCGAGGTCGACGTGAAACTCCTCGACGAATTTTTCTATTGCCCTTTTTAGAGATACCCTTCCCAAGCTCTCGAGATTTTCATATATCATTGCTCGCTTATCCTTATGCTTCTCCCCCTTCAGCGGTTCATACTCACTTATCTTTTCCTTGAGGTACTCCTTGAACTCTTTCCTTTGAGTCGCGTCCTCAAGCACACATTCCAAGTCATGCTCCTTGCGAAAAGCAAGAACCAGAGTTTCTAGGGCGGCAAATAGCCGGGCGAAGTTGGTGCCAATTGTTTGCTTGCCCTCGAACGTTACATTTGCCAATGCGTTCCAGATGAGGCCGCGCTGCGAACTACTGCATAAGGTTTTAAAGGCGATTTCGAGAAAAGAAGGAAAGTCCTCTGGCGATATAGGAAGCGCATCTGGGGGTGGAACAGGTTTATCGAGTGGAGCGTGCCGGTCAAGCCGAAAAAGGTGAACCGATTCTTCGTTGGAAGTCCATTCGACCTGAAGGCAGAAGCACCTTCTTCCTTCCGCCAAGGAGACCAACAAGAGCAGATCGTCGACCAGGGGAATATAATCCTCCTCAAGGCTTTTCGAAGCGGGGGGAGAATCAATATCCACCTTGGCTACAAGTTCTGGCCACATTAGGATTTCTCCTTCTTTCCTTGTGTGGCGGTATTCATGGTCAAAAGTTAGCATAACCTCCCGGCAAAGCTGAAAAGTGAACCGCTTGCCTCGGTGCCATTCTATAGTGCCATCTTTGTTGATGCATGTGGGATGAACATGTGGGGCAATTAGCTCGCTACGAGTGAGCCTGAAAGTCCCCTGCAATCTGTCCCACTTGTGCGATTTTCTTATAATTCGGAGACTTCGCGGGTAACACAGGAGGTGTCCCTCAGCGAGCTCGCTATTCCAATGCCTCCTCCACATCCCGGACCGTATCTGTACTTCATTAGCCACGATTCTAACGCTGCCAGGCTCTCCAACGTCTCCGGAAAGTTCAAATGCTCCCCTCCCCTCCTCCCACAAGGCATTCCAGCTAGAGTCATTGGTGAGCAAGAGAACCAACCGAAGATCGTCGCGCAGGCGGACAGGAAGAAATAGCTTGCACGGGACCTCAAGTCGGTTTCCGTCAGCCCATCTTAATTCCGCCTTAAACTTATAGTCTTTTTGCGTCTCGTTGTATTCCATCTTTTTCCCAGCTCTGAGAGACCCCCTTGTCGCCCCCCGCTCCCGCCTCCCCTTCACCAGCCCTATTTTACCAGCCGAGCGAGCACACTTTCACCCTTCCCCTCGGTCCACCTTCAGCGTCCCCGTCCGCGCGCCGGGGGCGCGACTCGCCCCCGGGGGCTGGTGCCAGGCACCTATTTCGGCGGGAATCACCTCCCGGAGCATCCCGCGATGGGCCGCGGCCATCTCCTCGTACCGCCCGGCGCCCTTGCCGCGACTCTCAGAATCGCTCGGGCGCAAGCTCCGCAGCGTGATCGCGCGCGAACTGCTCGAAGCTCCGTGGCGGTCGACCGATGAGCTCCTCCACGGTGGTGGTGACCTGCTCGGTGGCGCCACCGGCGCGCTGGTAGGCGGCGATGGCCAGGAGCGCGGAGATCCGCCATGCCGGCTCCCCGGCGTGCCGTTGCCGGCCCCAGGTCTCGTCCTCCGTCTCGGCCACATAGGTGAGCGATCGCCCGAGGACTCTGGACAGGATCTCGGTCGCCTGGCGGTAGGACAGTGCCTCCGGTCCGGTGAGGGTGTACACCTTGCCTTCGTGGCCGGGTCCGGTGAGGGCCGCTGCCGCCACCGCCGCGATGTCGCGGGTATCGATGAAGGGGATCCTGCCCTCACCGGCGGCCGAGTACACGACTCCCTCCCGCAGGATGTTCTCGCGCTGATCCAGCAGGTTGTCCATGAAGTGATGCGGCCGCAGGAGCGTCCAGGCGAGGCCGCTCTCTCGCATGAGCCTCTCGATGTTGTAGTGCCAGAGGCCGATCACCGACAGTGAGTGCTCCGAGGCGCCCAAAGCGGACAGCTTCACCACGTGCCTGACTCCGGCCCGGCGTGCAGCCTCCAGCGCGTTCTTCTGCAGGCGGACCATGTCTTCGCTGTTGGCCGTGAGGAGGAAGAGCCTCTCGGCGCCGGCGAATGCTGAAACCAGGTGCTCCCGCTGCGCGAGGTCCGCAGCCACCCACTCGACGCCCGGCATCTCCTCGCCCCTCTCGGTGTGCCGCGACAGCGCCCGCACGGCCGCGCCACGCGCCGCGAGCTGCCGGACCAGCTCTTTGCCGATTTTCCCTGTGGCTCCCGTGACGACGATCATCCCGTCCATTCTCCCTCATCGCGAGTTCTCCGCTGCCTCTTCGATCTAACCAGGCGGCAAGACTACCCTTACAGGAGGGCGAGGAACTCGTCGATCGTCATCCCTGCGTTGCGGATCAAGGCTCGCAACGTTCCCACCGACAGCTCCTTGTGCTGAGGAACCGACAGATTGGCCTTGACGCCGGATTTGACCAGCACCAAATGGCTACCGACCTGACGATGGGCGTCCAGCTGGCCTTCTGAAAGGCCTTGGCTGCTTCTTTCCCGGAGATGTTGCCGAGTTTACCCACCGGTCAGACGGCCACCACGACGGGGACGCGCTCGTCGTCTTTGGCGAGAGCGGCGACAGCTTTCTGGTCCTCGGCCCACAACCATGCGGTAATGGCCTCTCTCACGTTGGCCAACGCTTCCTGTTCGTCCTTGCCCTGGGAGACGCAACCCGGCAGCGCCGGGCATTCCGCTACAACCCACCCGTCTTCTGCGTGTTCAAGGGTCACGTGAAAAATCATCGGCTTACCTTCCTCTAACGGGATACGGCGACCATGGGCTCGCCCCAGGGGAGAGTCTATCGTATGCCGGAACCGGGCCGGGTGAAGCGGGATACTTCGTGCGCCAGTGGTCCCCGAGTGGTCCCCGCGGAAACGGGCGCCGGAGATGTGCCAGAGGCCGCTGCGCTAACTAGCTGAGTTTTGAGGGGGTTAGATGGTGCAGCCAGGAGGAGTCGAACCCCCAACCTACAGATCCGTAGTCTGTCGCTCTATCCAGTTGAGCTATGGCTGCACGTGGCACGACCGCGTGCGGGAGGCAGATTGTAGGGCAAGGCGGCGGCCGGATGCAACCCCCGCCGCGAGTTGATTCCCCCTCTCCCGGGGGATGGGTGTGCGATGGGAGAGGGGGCCAGGGGGTGAGGGCCTACTCGATCAACCCGGTCATCGGCGAGGAGGCCGAGGCGTAGAGCTTCCTCGGGATGCGGCCGGCGTGGGCGGCGAGCCAGCCGGCTTCGACGGCGAGCTTCATCGCGTGGGCCATGCGGACCGGGTCCTTCGCCTCGGCGACCGCGGTGTTCATCAGGACTCCTTCGGCTCCCAGCTCCATGGCGAGGGCGGCGTCGCTGGCGGTGCCGACTCCGGCGTCGACGATGACCGGCACCTTCGCCTGCTCCAGGATGATCCGCAGGTTCGCGGGGTTGCGGATGCCCATCCCCGAGCCGATCGGGGCTCCCAGGGGCATGACGGCGGCGGCTCCCAGCTCTTCCAGCTTCTTGCAGACGACCGGGTCGTCGTTGGTGTAGGGGAGGACGGTGAAGCCCTCTTTCACCAGGATCTCGGTGGCGCGGAGGAGCTCGACGTTGTCGGGAAAGAGCGTCTTCTTGTCGCCGATGACCTCCAGCTTGACCCAGGTCCAGCCGCCGAGCTCGCGGGCGAGACGGGCGGTGCGGACCGCCTCGTCGGCCGTGTAGCAGCCGGCGGTGTTGGGGAGCAGGAGGTAGCGCTGCGGATCGATCCGGTCGAGCAGCGAGCCGCGTCCGCGCTCGTCCAGGTTCACCCTCCGCAGGGCCACGGTCACCACCTCGGTGCCCGAAGCCTCCAGCGCGGCGGACATGGTGTCGAAATCGGTGTACTTGCCCGTCCCGAGGAAGAGGCGGGAACGGAAGGTGCGGTCCGCGATGGTGAGCGGCTCGACCTCGAGAGACGTGGCGGGCGGAGTTGCGACGGTCATGGCAGCAATCATACCTCGCCGCCGCGGCCCCTCACCCCCTGGCCCCCTCTCCCATCCCCTCACACCCTACCGGGAGAGGGGGAAACGTAGCGGAAACCGATGCGGCAGGGTCGAAGCCTCTACGGGTACGGAAGCGTCCCCCCTCTCCCGGCGGAAGGGAGGGGATGGGAGAGGGGCCGGGGGTGAGGGTCTACCCGCAGTTCGTCACGCCCCGCTCCACCTCGAACCGCGCCGGCAGGTCCACCCGCTCCAGGCGGATCACGTGGATCGGGCGCTCGGAGGTGATGCAGACGCAGTTGGGCGCGGGCGGGGCCTCCAGGATGTCCACCAGGAGGGCGCCGGCGGTGCGGGTCACGGAGCGGATGGTGACCCGGGAGACGCAGCTCTGGGTCTCCATGGCGGCCAGGATGACCATCTGGTGCGCGAAGTTCACGGCGGGTGGCTCTTCGGGAAGGTTGCTCCCTTCGCGAAGCGTGGCCCAGGCGGCCCGCCAGGCGCTCTCGTCGCGGAAGACCTCGCGGCGCGTTGGCCCGGACTGACCGGGCAGCGAGCGCTGGACGACGGTCTCGAAGAAGAGGGCTGTTGCTGCCGGCTGGTGCCGAGCGGGTGCCTGGCTGCAGGCGGCCAGCAGGAGGACCAGGAAGAGACGGCTCATGTCAGCTCGGCGAGCACCGCCTCCTCGAGACGCTCATGGGATTGCGCCACGATCTGGTTGCGGGCGTCGACGAAGACGAGCGCCGGCTTGTGCGCGCGGGCCTCTTCCTCTGTATAGGTGGCGTAGGTGGCCAGGATGACCAGGTCGCCGACGCTCACCTTGTGGGCCGCGGCGCCGTTCAGGACGATCTGGCCGGCGCCGCGCGTGCCCTCGATCGCATAGGTGGCGAACCGCTCGCCGTTGGTGATGTCGTAGATCTCCACCCGCTCGAGCGGCAGGATGTCCGCGGCTTCGAGGAGCAGCGGATCGATCGAGACCGAGCCCTGGTAGTGGAGGTTGGCGTCCGTCACCGTGGCCCGATGGATTTTCGATTTGAGCATCGTCCTTTGCATGGGTCAGTCTCCGACCACCAACTGGAAATTGTCGATCAGACGCGTCCCCCCGATGCGGACGGCGAGCGGGAGCACCAGGCTCCCGGCCAGGGCGTCGACGGGCTGGAAGCTCTCGGCGTCGACCACCTCGGCGTACTCGGTCCGCGCCAGCGGCTCACTCTCCAGGACTTCCCGCATCGCTCTCCGCACCTCGTCCCCGCGCCGCTCCCCGGCCGTGATCGCCTGCTCGGCGGCGCGCAGGGCCTTATAGAGAACAGGTGCCGCCCGCCGTTCTTCCTGCGACAGGTAGGCATTGCGGGAGGAGAGGGCCAGGCCGTCCGCCTCCCGCACGGTCTCCGCGGCCACGACGTCGACGGGGAAGTGCAGGTCGCGCACCATCCGCTGGATCACAGCGACCTGCTGCGCGTCCTTCTTGCCGAACACCGCCACGTCCGGCTGCACCAGGTTGAACAGGGCGGAGACGACGGTCGCGACGCCGCGGAAGTGGCCGGGGCGGAGCGCTCCTTCGAGCCCTTCCGCCGGACCTCCGGGCTCGACGATGGCCGTATGCCCGGGCGGATAGATGGTGTCGACCTCCGGCAGGAACAGGAGGTCGCACCCGGCGGGCTGCAGCATCTCCGCGTCCTTCTCGGGCTGGCGCGGATAGCGCGCGAAGTCTTCCTGCGGCCCGAACTGGGCCGGGTTGACGAAGATGGAGACGACCACCTTCTCGGCCCGCTCGCGAGCGATCCGCACGAGGGAGAGATGCCCTTCGTGCAGGGCTCCCATGGTGGGAACGAAGCCGATGGTCCTGTCCCTGACCTCCCAGAGAGCGAGCTGCCGCCGGAGGGCCTGAGCGTCCTGGAGCGTGTCCATGCTGAAAAGCCGGTCCGGACTCTATCCGTAGAGCTTGCCGACCGCCGGCTCCTCGACGGGCCGGGCCGGCGCTCCGTAGCTCTCGCCCGCAGCCGGGAAGCGGCCGGCGCGGACATCCGCGGCGAAGCGCTCGATCCCTTCGCGGGAGAGGAGGCCGAGCTCGGCGTAGCGCCGCACGAAGCGGGGCGCGATCCGCTCTTCGAGCCCGAGCAGGTCGTGGTAGACGAGCACCTGGCCGTCGCAGTCCGCGCCCGCGCCGATCCCGATGGTCGGGATCTCCAGCCGCTCGCTGATCTCCGCCGCCAGGCCGACCGGGACGCATTCGAGGACGAGGGAGAAGGCGCCCGCATCCTCCAGGGCCACGGCCGCATCGAGGATCACCTGCCGCGCCTTGTCGTCCCGTCCCTGGACCTTGAAGCCGCCGAGGCGGTGGACCGACTGCGGCGTGAGGCCGAGGTGGGCCATGACCGGCACCTCGGCGGCGGACAGCGCGGCCACCAGCTCGGGGCGTCCGCCTTCGATCTTGACTGCCTGCGCGCCCGACTCCTTGATGAAGCGGATGGCGTTCCCGACCGCCTGGTCCGGGCCGAGGTGGAACGAGCCATAGGGCATGTCGGCGACCAGCAGGGCGCGCTTGACGCCGCGCCGGACCGCCCGGCAGTGATGGATCATCTCGTCCATGGTGACCGCCAGGGTGTCGGGGTGGCCGAGGACGACCATGGCCAGCGAATCGCCGACCAGGACGATGTCGACGCCGGCCGCGTCGGCCGTGCGTCCCTGGGGGAAGTCGTAGGCGGTCACCATGACCAGGGTGTCGCCGCGCTGGGGGGCGGCGGCCACCCAGGGGACCGTGATGTTCTTGATCTCGCTCTTCTCGCTGGGCATATCGGGATCTCCTAAAGGTCCAGGAAGACCAAAAAGCCCTTCCGCAAGAAGACGGAAGGGCCTCGGCGATCGCCGACGCTCTCGGGGGCCGTCCGGGTCGATGCCGGGAGGTTTTCCAGGATGACCCTGGCTCCCGGTGCGGGGTAACCGTCCTCCTCCGGAGGATCGATCCCTCGCCGACCTTCGGCCCCGCTGCGTGGAGGGGCGCTCAGGTTTCCGTCTCGGTCCCCCACAGCGGGGGATCCAAGCGGCTGGCAAGAACAGTGTAGGGAAAGGGGGGCGGGGCGTCAACCGGATGCCGCGGCGACGCCCCGCGGAGCGCCCCTACCGCAGCGCGATCTGCTTCGAGATCTTCCCTCCCTTCAGGCTGTCGTACTGCACGGTGATCTCGCCGTTCCCCTGGACCAGGAAGAAGAGGAGCCGGGTCGAGAGGCCTTTGACGCCGGGGACCATGAGGCGCTCGGGGCGGTGCTCCTGGAGGGCGATCTTGTCGAGATAGGGATCGTCGACGAGACCGCTCGAGATCACTTTGGCGCCGGTGACGGTGGCGATGTCCTGGCGGTGCAGCTGGCCCTTCACGGCCACCGCGGTCATCGAGGGGATGGCGCGCTCGTTGAGCACCGGCACCATCACCTTCCACAGGCCGTCCCCCGCCTTCCGTACCGTCGCTTCGCCCAAGGAGAGCTTCGGCAGGTGGTAGGCATTGAAGAGGACGAAGGCGTTGCTCCGGTGCGTCTCGTCCTCCAGCGCCCAGGGCTCGGGGACGCGCCCGACGTCGCGCTTGTAGCCGCCGACCTCGATCTTCCCGTATTGCGGGTGATCGTACGGATGCCAGTCCACCCATTGCCGGCCCAGGGTGAGGAGGTCGTTGAACTTCATCAGCTCCTCGTCGGTGACCTCGCCGTCCTTGTCGAAGTCGGCCGGCGGGTTGTACATCTCGTTGGTGAAGGCGAGCGAGCCCATCAGGTTGTAGAAGTGATCGGTCGTGCCGCCGTGGACGGTGTAGAGGTCGCGCCACGTGATGGAGTACTTGTAGCCCGGGAGCAGTCTCTCGCCTTCCTTCGCGATCAGATCGTAGGCGGCGAGGTCCTCCGCCGGGTAGGGCGGATCGGCCTTGGCGCCGGGGCCGCGCAGGATGAGCTGGCCGTTGTTGTGGTAGCTCTCTACCGCGGCCACGTTGGGATGGCGGAGCGCCCAGAGGGCGATCGACCGGGTCTCCGGAATGGCGAGCGGATAGGGGCCGGCGCCGGACTGCACGTACTCCGGCTCCCAAGAGAAGCCCCAGGTGCGGTTCGGGTCGACATAGCCGACGGTGTCCTCGTTGACCTTGCCGTCGCCGTCGTTGTCGTACCCCTCGCTGCCCAGCTCGATCCAGTCGCCGAGCTCGCCGGGCCCGACCGGCACCAGGAGCCGCGGGTCCTTGGGGTTCAGCCTGTGCGTCCCCTGGCCGAGCGGGACCTTCTTGCGCATGGTGGTGATGTAGCCATCGCCGTCCACGTCGTCGTAGCCGTCCTCGTCGGCGACGCCGTCGCGGTCGTCGTCGACCGGCACCATGACGGTGCGCGGGAAGTCCGGGTCGGACGGCCCCCGGAACCAGAGCGACCGGCCGTCGGGGTTGACCACGGGGAGGATGTAGAAGACCGCGCGGTCGAGCAGCTCGGTGACGCGCGGCAGCCGGCCGTAGTTCTCGAGCAGGAAGCCGACCGTGTAAAGAGCGGTGTCGCCCCCCTGCACCTCGTTCGCATGGGTGTTGCCGTCGATGTACATGGCGGGTTTCGACAGCTCGGGGCCGGTCTCGGGGTTGGTGATCGTGATCATCCAGAGGTCCCGCCCCTGGCCGCTCTTGCCGATGCTTTCGAGGCGGGTCCACCGCGGATAGGCGGCGGCATAGCCCTTGAGCAGATCGACGATCTCCTCGTAGGTGTGCAGGTGGTTGAACGACGCCGCGGGCGGAGCGCCCTGGGGCTCGAGCGGCTCGGCGGCGGCTGCCGGGAGCGCCCGGAATATGGTGAGGAGCGCCAGGGCGCCGAGGAGAGGTCCTTGTGCTCGCGTGTTCATGGCGTTCAGGCTCCCTTTCCGCTCTTGCCGCCCCTGCCGGCGACGGCGGTCTTCTGGTCGCGGCCCGCGTTGTCGGTGGTGAGGTCGACCACGATCTTCGCGCCGGGCCGGGCCTCTACGAGCCACGTGCCCGTGAGGGTTCCGGCCGTGCCTTCGAGCCGCTCGGCGACCGCGAACGGATAGCCGGTCACCAGCTGGACGCCGTCTCCGGTCTCGAGCGTGAGCCGCACCGGCAGATGCACCTTGGCGCGCTCGGCCTGCCGGGTATGGGTGGCGAAATAGCCGCGGTTGCCGGCGACCGCCGCGACCCGGTAGACGCCGCCGCCCAGGTCCTTCACGTCGAGCGACAGGATCTCCACCTGCGCCAGCTTGCCCGCGAGGTCGAGCACTGTCTCCGTGTGGGCCGCGAGGGCCGGCTTCAAGAAGGTCGAAGGCGGATTGAGCTCGACGAAGGGATCGAGACCGCCGGCCTCGGCTTGGGTCCCGCCGGACAGGGTGACCGGGGTCCAGGGGGTGAAACCGCCCGGCGCGTTCGCCGCGACCCAGGCCATCACCTCCCGGTCCCGGGAACCCGCCGCGCCCGCCTTGGCCCCCCCGGTTCCGCCGCCGCCCATCTGCCGGATGCGCTCGACCACCCCCTTGGGATCGACCTGGCCGCTCTTCAGATAGTTGATGACCGCCTTGGCGTCGAACTGGGCGGGGACGTTGTTCTCCTTGAGGAACGCGCCGATCTTCTCCTCGCCCTGGGCGATGAGCTCCTCGCTCGTCATGCCCGCCAGCCGGTCGAGGGTCAGGGCGTCTCCCGAGCCGCCCGCTCCGCTCTGCGCCGCTGCCTTCGGGATTCCCCAGACGTCCAGCTCGAGGGCCATCGCCCCGTACTGGTAATACAGCCAGGGGGTGAGACCTCCCTTACCGTACTGGGCGCCGGAGCGGTCGGCCGAGAGGCCGGCTTTCTTCAGCCGCTCCTTGTAGCTCTCGGCCAGCTTGTCGAGGTAGGCCTGATCGGCCTCGTCCACCTTGGTCGCGCCGCCGGCTCCGAGATACTGCTGGAGCTGCTCCTTGGTGATGTTGTTCTGCTTGATGAACGAGAGGTTCTGGGCGACCTCCCAGACCTCGTCGATCGTGTACTCCTTCTCGGGATCGAAGCCGAGAGCCTTGGCCGCCTCCGCCGGGATCTTGAATTTCTGTGTCCCCAGATCGCCGCCGCCGCCACCCAGGCTCTGCGGAGCGGCGAGCAGGTTGTTCGCCGGACCGTAGACCACCGCGAGGGCGACGTTGCGCCGGCCGAGCAGGAAATCCATGACGGCTCTGGTCTCGGGAGCATAGGAAGACCAGGGGCCGGCCGTGGGTGTCGAGTAGGGGAACGCGTGCGGGAAGCCCTGGTCGGGCCAGACGCCGTCGGTCCCGTCCTCGTTGAACGAGCCGTCGCCGTCGTCGTCCCGGCCCTCGGTGGCCACCCGGTAGGCGCCCTGCAGCCGCTCCATGGCATCGGCCTTCACGAGGACCCGCGGATCGGCCGGATCCGCGAGCCAGCCGCCGGTGGGATCGGCGATCCGCAGGCGCGTGATCACGCCGTCGCCATCGAGGTCGTCGGCCGGGTCCTCCCCCTCCAGGCCGTCGACGTCATGGTCCACCTTCATCGCGTTCCCCGAGCGGCGGGCGCGCGGCGTGGCGAACATGCCGTCGTGGGCGTCCGGGTTGAGCGCCGGCGCCACGTAGAAGGTGCGGGAGCCGAGGAGCCGCGCCGTCGCGCTGTCCGCCGGAGCGGTGAGCAGCGTCCGGATCAGGTCGAGGGCGGCTTCCGTGCCGGCGTTGTGGTACCCAACGAGGTTGGCGCCGACGAAGATCGCCGGCCGGCCGTCGGGATCGGCACCGCCGGGCGTGGCGATCCGTGCCACATAGAGAGGCCGGCCGCCGGCCGAGTGGCCGATGGTGAGGAGCTGCATCTCGCGAGGGTGCTCCCGGCTCCACTCCTGGAGCTGCCGGTCGACCTCGGCGAACGAATGGTAATCCTGATAGCTCAAGGCTGCCGCGGCCGGGCTCGCCAGGGCCCAGAGCCCGAACACAGCGATGCCGGCCCGCAGGCCACGCAACGGTCCTCTCACGGTCACCTCCATCTCCCTACAAGAAAAGCTTTCGGGATACACAAATCCCTGAGCCGGTATACGCCGGGCTCGATGGGGGAGTTTCAGGTGATTCCGAGCCTCGACACTCGGGACTCCAAGGAGTAGACTAACTTAGTCCAGGAGGTGCCATGGGAGTCTTCAACGTTCACGAGGCCAAGACTCATTTCTCCCGTCTTCTCGACCGGGTCGCCCAGGGAGAAGAGGTCATCATCGCGAAGAGCGGCCGGCCCGTCGCGAAGCTCGTGCGAGTGGCTGTTGAGCCCCGCAAGCCGGGGCGGCTGAAGGGCCGCATCCGGATCAGCCCCGACTTCGATGAGCCTCTTCCCGCGGAAATCCTGGCCGCGTTCCGCGGAGAGGGAGAGTGAAGCTCCTGCTGGACAGCCATACCTTCCTCTGGTGGCTCGCCGAGGATCCAAAGCTCAGTGCCGGAGCCAGACAGGCGGTGGCCGATCCCTCATCGACCGTCCATGTCAGCGCCGCCACCGTCTGGGAGCTTTCGATCAAGGCTTCTCTCGGGAAGCTGGATCTCGACGGCGCCGATCTGGTGGAGGAGATCGAGGAGAACGACTTCGTCGAGCTTCCCATGACGGCGAGGCATTCGCTCGCCGCTGCCACCTTGGCTCGTCATCACAACGATCCCTTCGACCGGATGCTGATTGCCCAGGCCCGGATCGAAGGCTTGACGATCGTCACCCGGGACCCGGCGTTTCGCGCCTACGGCGTCGCGACCCTTCCGACCTGAAGCGCCCTACCGCGCCGACCCCAGCGGCTGGAAGTACTCGGTCCCCTTGATCGGCTTGGCGAGGCGGTGGAGGAGCTCGTCGAAGTCTTCGGGGCGCTGCGGGAAGTTGAGGTGGCGGGTGTCCACCACCAGGAGCGGCGAGCGGTCGTAGTAGTGGTAGTAGTGGTTGTAGGCGTCGATCAGCTCGGAGAGGTACTCCTCGGAGATCGCCTTCTCGAAGCTGCGCGCCCGCCGCCTGATCCGCTCGACGCAGGTCCCCACGTCCGCCACCAGGTGAATGACCAGGTCGGGCACCGGCACCTGGGGCTCCAGGAGGGCGAAGAGCTTGTCGAACAGCATCAGCTCGTCGTCCGACAGGTTCAGATAGGCGAAGATCCGGTTCTTCTGGAAGGTGTAGTCGGCGACCAGGAGCTTGTCGAACAGCTCGCGCTGGGAAATCTCCTGCTGCTGCTTGTAGCGCGAGAGGAGGAAATAGAGCTCGGTCTGGAAGGCGGCGCCCGGGCGGTCCTGGTAGAAGTCCGGGAGGAAGGGGTTGTCCACGTCCTCCAGGATCTTCACCCCTTCGTAGCGCCGGGCCAAGAGCTCCACGAGGGTCGTCTTGCCGACCCCGATCGGGCCGTCCACGGCCACGTAGTGGAAACCGAGGGGCTCGGGTTTCACTCGGGGGCTAGGAAGCGACGGCCGCCTCGGCGGGCCTCGAGGAGGTCAGCTGGTTGTAGAGGGTGTCGCGCTCGACGGGCACGAAGCCCGCTTCCCGCACGATCCGCTCGAGCTCCGACCGCGAGAGCTGCTGCGAGGTGCCGGCGCCGGCCATGTGGTAGATCTTCTCCTCGACGATCGTGCCGTCCATGTCGTCGGCGCCGAAGCGGAGGGCGATCTGCGCGAGGCGCGGGGTGATCATCACCCAGTACGCCTTGATGTGCGGGATGTTGTCCAGCACCAGGCGGGAGGTGGCGATGTGCCGCAGGTCGTCGATCCCCGTGGTGTGGTACTTGAGCCCCATGTAGTTGTTCTCGGGGTGGTACGCCAGGGGGATGAAGGCGTTGAAGCCGCCGGTCTCGTCCTGCAGGTCGCGCAGGCGCAGCAGGTGGTCGACCTTGTGCTCCGGCTTCTCGACGTGGCCGTAGAGCATCGTGCAGTTGCTGCGGATGCCCATCTTGTGGGCGATGCGGTGGACCTCGACCCATTCATCGGCATCGAGCTTGCCGTCGCAGATGATCTCGCGCACCTCGGGATGGAAGATCTCGGCGCCGCCGCCGGGGAGCGACCCCAGGCCGGCGTCGCGCAGGCGCCGCAGGACCTCCTCGATCGACAGCTTCTCGCGCTTGGCGAACCAGCCGATCTCGATGGCGGTGAAGGCCTTCAAGTGGGCGTCGGGGAAGCGCTCGCGCAGGCCGCGCATCATCTCCAGATACCAGTCGAGCGAGAGGTCCGGATGCAGGCCGCCGACGATGTGGAACTCGGTGACCGCGTTCCCCCCCTGCTCGGCCGCGTGCTTGTACACCTCCTCGTGGCTCATCTCCCAGGCGTGGTCCTCGCCGGGCAGCGCCGCGAAGCTGCAGAACTTGCAGTTGTAGGTGTAGACACAGACGTTGGTCGGGTTGATGTGCCGGTTGACGTTGAAGTATGTGATGTTGCCGTGCAGTCTCCGCCGCACCGTGTCGGCGAGCTGGCCGAGGTGGAGGACGTGCGGGGTCGTCAGGCAGGTCATAGCGTCGGCGGCGTCGAGGCGGACGCCGTCGCGCACCTTGGCCGCGATATCGCGCAGGGGCGCGGGAAAGGTCTCGGGACGGATCGGGGTGGGTGTCTCGGCGATCACCGGACGAGTATATCAAGAGCCGTGGTCGCGAAGAGCCAGAGGGAGAGCGCGCCGTTGGCTGTGAAGAAGGCGGCGTTGAGGCGCGAGAGGTCGTTCGGCCGGACGATCCAGTGCTGGTAGCCGATCAGGGCGAGGCAGCCGGTCCAGCCGATCCAGAAGCCGGCGCCCAAACCGGGAGGATAGATCCGCGGCAGCAGGGCGAGGAGCCCCAGCATCAGGGCATGGAGGATGGCCGAGATCTGGAGCGCCGGGACCACGCCGAAGCGGGCGGGAATGGAGAAGAGGCCGCTCCGGCGGTCGAAGTCGACGTCCTGGAGGGCGTAGAGCACGTCGAAGCCGGCCACCCAGAGGAGGACGGACGCGGCCAGCACGAAGGGGGTGGGGGCCACGTCTCCACGCACCGCGATCCAGGCGCCCAGGGGGGCACCGGCGAGCGCCAGACCCAGGATCAGGTGCGAGGCCCAGGTGAACCGCTTCGTATAAGAATAAAGGAAGAGGATCGGCAGGGCCACGGCGGACAGGGCGAGGGCCAGCGGGTTGAGCTGCCAGGCGGCGAGGATCAGAAGGGCCGCGCTGGCGAGGACGAACAGGGTCACAGCCGTGGGGCTCACCAGCCCGGCGGGCAGGGCGCGGCTGGCGGTCCGCGGGTTGGCCGCATCGATCCGGCGGTCGACCAGGCGGTTGAACCCCATCGCCGCGCTGCGCGCCCCGATCATGGCCATGACGATCCAGAAGACCGTCCGCCAGGACGGCCACCCCCCGGCGGCCAGGACCATCCCCAGGAAGGCGAACGGCAGGGCGAACAGGGTGTGCTCGAACTTGATCATCTCGAGCACGACCCCGAGAGTGTGGAAAGGCGAACGGCGCGCGGCGGTGGTGGCGGGCATCGGCGGGCTCTCCTCGTCGGTTTACAAGGCTACGACATGAAGAAAAGCATCCCGAGCGGCGCGAGAGATTCGTGGCCACATGGAGGGATCGGCGATGTCGCGGTCCTCAATTACATCGAGTGCACTCATAACTGCGCGGTCGTTGAGCAGAAGACAGATCGAGCCGGCTTGGCGCCCCCGCCATCGGAGGCCCCAAAGATCGCGATAGTCATCGTAGAATGCCCGAGCCCACTCCTGACAGCGCGGATACTCGATGCTGGTTCCGATCCGCAGGTCGAGACCAAACGCACGGGCTTTGATGCCTGCCAGGTCGAGAACGGGTATCGCGGAACGAAGACGTACCTGGCAGATTCGCCTTCCACACCTCTGGTCGACGAAGCGCAGGTTACCAAAAGCCTCGGCAAGTGCCCCGACCAAGGAAGAGGCAGAGTACCAGACCGAACGGTCGGGGCTCGGACCCAGAGGCGGAAGGTGATGGTCGAAGCGAGAATTGGGGAGGGGGCCATAATGACGCTTCCCATCCCACGGACCATGCACGGGGTTGTAGAAGCGTACGAGTCGACTTCCCGGCTTCAAATCGAAAAGCTGGGGGCTCGCCGGCAGGACCGGCGGAGGAGCGGGGAGAGTCAAGGCATGTAGCCCTGCTCTTCAGCCAGCCGGACCACCGTCTCAGATTGGTGGCGGCGGAGCAGCTCGAGAGGAGGCACGCCGCCAAGCCGTTCGGAAGGCTGCAGAAGCCAGAACGCGGCCCCGGCGGGCGAGAGGTAGAGACGTCGAAGGACCTCTCCCAACCCTGGGAGAATGCCGTCCGGCGTATTGGGCTCGAACTGCCAGTGGGGGTAGAGCCATTCACTTCCAGCTTGCAGCGCGATCACGCGTCCGTCTCTCCGCAGGCGATCCACGGCTCGACGGGAGTGGCCGGTCCGTCGAGACGCCTCGGCGGCATCTATGCAATCCCTCAAGACCGTTTGCCGAAAACCCTCGGACTCGGCTTCTGCAAAGGCCAAAACCTCCGCAGCTTCGGCGGCGCTGATAGGTCCATCTACCTCATCCCAAGGATCGGGAGGTGTGGCCCTCAAAATTTCGACGACTTTCCCTACAGGTCTCCGACCAACCCTGCCTTCCTTTCGTCCTTCGAGGTGGTCTTTCATGGTCGATTCTCCCGTACAGAGGATAGCAGCTCACACCTTCTCTCGCAATTCAGGCTCATCCTCCTGTGCCGCACCCTCCGATGTAGAACGCGGGGCCAGGGGGTGAGGGCTCCCCCTCTTGCCTTTTTGCTTTTTCCAGCTAAGATACCTCCAGCCGCTCAAGCAGCAGTCACAGAGCCGTTCATCCAGGACGCGGCGAGTACAGATTCGGAGGTCCTGAACCGTGGCGAGCCTCAGGTCGGGGGTTTGCGCCTTTTTGGCGTTTCTTCTCGGTTTCGTTTCCCTGGCGCAATCCGACGTCAAGGTCGCGACGGGTCCGGACGGGCGCAAGATCATCTACAACGAGACGCCGGCCCAGCATGCCCGGCGGTTCTCGAACCGGATGGCGCCGGTCCCCGACGCCGCACTCGTCCCTCTCATCGAGCGCCACAGCCAGCTCCAGAACCTCGATCCCAAGCTCGTCCGTGCGCTCATCCAGGCCGAGTCCGGCTACAACCAGCACGCCCTCTCCAACAAGGGTGCCATGGGACTGATGCAGCTCATGCCGACCACCGCGAGCCTGCTGCGGGTCAGCGATCCGTGGGACGCGGAAGAGAACGTCCGCGGGGGGACGATCTATCTGCGCCAGCTGCTGGACCGCTTCCAGGGCCGTCTCGAATGGGCCGTCGCCGCCTACAACGCCGGTCCCCGCGCGGTGGAGCGCCACGGCGGGATCCCACCGTATCCGGAGACCCGCGAGTACGTGCGCCGGGTCCTCGCCCTCTATCAGGGCACCGAGGCCGTCCCGGCCCGCTTCACCATCGCGAACCCGGGCGGCTCCCGGGTGTCGGTGTCGACGGCGCCCGCCGGGTCGCCGGTTCCGGTCATCAAGCGCAAGCCCCGCATCATCCGCAACAGCGAAAACCAGATCGTCGTCACGACCGCGCTCGAATAGGCCTCACTCCGGGTGAGGGTCGGGTGGGTTGGCATACAATGCGCCGAGCGCAGACGCTTGCGCGGATCACCCATGCTGAATTTGCCGAACCTCCTGTCGATCTTCCGGATCCTCCTGGTCCCGCCTCTGGTGGTGGTCCTCCTCACCAAGTTCGACGGCAAGGAGTGGTGGGGGCTCGCTCTCTTCCTGGTCGCCGCCGTCATGGACTTCCTCGACGGCTTCCTCGCCCGGCGGCGCAAGCAGGTGACCCGGCTCGGCACCCTGCTCGATCCGGCGGCGGACAAGATCCTGGTCTCCGCGGCCTACATCTCCCTGGTGGAGCTGAACCCGCACATCGTGCCGTCGTGGATCGTCGTGGTGATCATCGCCCGTGAGTTCGCCGTCGGGTCGCTCCGCAGCTTCGCCGCCGCCGAGAGCCTGGTGATTCCGGCGGGGTTCTCCGGCAAGATCAAGACCGTCGTCCAGATCATCTCGATCGCCTTGCTCATCATCCACAACAAGCTCGAGAAGGAGTTCGGGCATCTCGCTCCGCTGTCGCTGTGGGTGGCGATGCTGATCACCGTCTACTCCGGGATCGAGTACTTCGTGCGGTTCGGCCGTCTCATCCTGCTGGGAGAGGTCCCGGAGTCGCTGGCCTCCCAGGCTCCAAGCTCCACCACTCCGAGCTCCGCCGCCACGCCCCCGAGCTCCGCTCCTTCCCCGAGGCCCTGATGGAGATGTCCTTCCTGCAGCGGATCGCGCTCTTTGCGCGACACCGCTACCGTACGGTCTTCGTCGTCTTCGCCGTCCTCGTCGGCCTGTCGCTCGTCCTCACGTTGCGGCTCACTTTCAACAACGACATGCTGAGCCTGCTGCCGCGGAAGGATCCGGCGGTGCGCGCCTATGTCGAGACGCTGCAGGACTTCGGCAGCAACACCTATCTGCTGGTGGCGATCCGCATCCCCGAGGGGGCGGTGGTCGATCCTTACGAGACGCTGGCCGACCGGCTCGCCGGACGGCTGGCGCGCCTGCCCGAGCTGAAGAGCGTGCAGCACCGCTTCGGCGACCCCGAGGAGCTGATGCACACGTTCTTCCCCAAGTCGATCCTCTTCCTCGACGAGGCCGGCCGGCGCGAGCTCGAGGCCCGGCTGTCCGACGACGGGATCCGCGAGCGGGTGCGTGAGCTGCGGCGCCAGGCCGGGACCATCCAGGGCATGGCCGCCAAGCAGCTCCTGGTCGCCGATCCGCTGGGCCTGTCCGACATCTTTCTCGGGCGCGTGCAGAGCTCGCGGGGCACTCTCAAGGTCGATTGGACCAGCGGCTATTACCTGTCGACCGACCACCGCCTGCTGCTGCTCCTGGCCGAGCCGGTGAAGCCGCCGCAGGACATCAAGTTCAATGAGCGCCTGGTGGCCGCGGTCGACCGGACGATCGGGGAAGCCGTGACGGAATGGGGCGCC
>DASPXX010000291.1:0-8446 GCA_035637095.1 Thermoanaerobaculia bacterium | reverse complement strand
AGAGGGGGATTCCGCTCGAGATCGGCGGGATGCCGGACCACGTTCACGTCCTCGCTCGCATCAGGCCCGATCGCTCGGTGGCAGAGATGACTCGCACGATGAAATCGGCTTCCTCGAAATGGGTGCATCAGACGTTCCCGGCGAGCGCGAGCTTCGCGTGGCAGGCCGGGTATGCCGCGTTCTCGGTCAGTGAATCGCAGGCCGGCGCAGTCCGGCGGTATATCCGGAACCAGGCGGCGCACCATGCGCGTCTGTCGTTCAAAGAGGAGCTAATCTCGTTGCTCCGGAAGAACCGGGTCGAGTTTGATGAGCGGTATTTGTGGGATTGAGTGGCGTGAGGTTGCTGCCGCCCCTCTGGGGCTTGTGAATGGTTTGAGGCTCGTTACCCGGGGTCGCCGCTCCTTCGTCGCTCTGACCCCGGGCTACATTCCAGAGCCCCCTCCGGGGGCTTTCGGAGGAGCGGAACTTCCCTGGTCTTTACGGAGGGATTGCGACATGATGCCGTGGAAGGTTTTCGTCGCGGACGAGATCTTCTTGCCCTGATCTGTAGGTGGGATTGTGACGGTGAGAAGCCAAGGGTGTGGAGAGGGTTCTTGGCGAGTCCTTGGAACTTCCCTGATTTGTACGGTGGGGGTGTTCAGGACTCGGCCCAACGGGCCGAGAGAACGGAGCCCAGGGTCGAGGCCGTAGGCCGACACCCTGGGGGAGAAAGCCGATCAATGATTGCGGCCTGAAAGGTCGCGAGAGATTTTACCGATTTCGTTCAGGTTCTCCCGGCCTTTCAGGCCGTAGAGATGCGGGAGGTCTGTTGACCCAGGGCATCGGCCTGCGGCCTGGGATGCCCTGGGCTTGGCTCTCCCGGCCCATTGGGCCGGATGGCCCGGCCACCTGGCCGAAGCGGCGCCTGATGCCTGTGCTATCCTGTGGTCGATGAGTGCGACTGTGTATCACGTCCATGCCGATTGGGATCCGGAGGCCGATGTCTGGGTGGCGACCAGTGAGGATGTGCCCGGTCTTGCCACTGAGGCGCCGACGATCGAGGTCCTCACTGAGAAGCTCCGCAACCTCATTCCCGAGCTTCTCGAGGCGAACCAGCTCCTCTCTGACGATCAGCAACCCGAAGGCATCTCCTTCGAGCTGACGAGCCACCGTCATGAGAAGGTCTACCTGGCGTCCTGAATGGGCTCTTCTTTCACTCCCCAACTCAAGAAGGTTCTTCTCGCCAACGGCACACCGCGAACGCCGTCCTCAAGCAAGCAGGGATCGAGAAGCTCTTTTGACCCGACCTCGCCTTCTGCTCTTGTAGCGCCTCACGTAAACCCGTGCTCGACGATCGGCCTCACGGCGTGGACGATGAGGTCGATGAAGAAGTGGGCGAGGATGGCGGCTTCGAGGCCTCGGCGGAGGTAGAGCCAGCCGAAGGCTAAGCCCACGGGGAGGATGATCAGCACGGTCCTCAGGGCGACGATCTGCGGGACGATCTCGGCGAAGAGCCGCTCGTTGTCGATGTGATACCAGCCGAAGAAGAGCGCGGTGGCCGCGTTGGCGACCCAGAAGGCGATCCAGCGGCCTCGGCCTTCGCCTTGAACACGGAAGAGCTTCATTCCCAGCCAGGCGACGAGCGAGAGCAGGAAGAGACGGTCGAAGATCTCTTCCGCCCACGGTGCCCAGAAGCTCGCCAGACCGCTGCGCCACCAGGCGACGTCGATGCGGGCATGGATCTCGGGGGCCGGAAACTCGACGCCCAGGACGCGCTGGAAGAAGGCGTCGACGGCGAAGGCGATGATCGCCGTGAGGGCAGCCCAGAAGAGCGCCGGCTTGACGATCGAGGTCCAGGGCTCGGCCGGCCGGGGGGCGCCGTCGAGCCAGCTCTCGAGGTAGGGGGCGCCGAGGCCGATCCGGCGCGCGGCCCAAAGGCCGATTGCCGCGGCGGGGACCAGGAAGATGAGGTTGCGGATGATCTCGTTCAGCACGAGCACGCCGAGCGAGTCCGGAAGGGGCGGCTGGGGAGTGGTCGCGATCGCTGCCAGGCCGAAGAAATAGGGGAAGACGAGCGGGCCGGTGAGCGTGCCGGCGGCCACCAGGAACAGGAAGGTACGCCACGGGTAGCGTCGAGATTCGGGAGTCATCGATAGAGAGTACGCACCCAGGCGGCGTTGGTTTCACTCAGCGGCGTCCGGGTCCTTGAGCTCGGCGGCGTTGCTCCGGAAGTCTCCCTCGGGGAAGTGCTGGGGCTCCTCGCGGACTGAACAAACGGCCGCGGTAGGTGTCTAATCGATGGGAAGGGAGGGCGTCATGCCCATGTCTTGGCGGATCGTTCCCCGAATCCTCCTGGTGCTCCTG
The DNA here is from genome assembly GCA_035637095.1 of Thermoanaerobaculia bacterium. Lineage (GTDB taxonomy): Bacteria > Acidobacteriota > Thermoanaerobaculia > Multivoradales > UBA5704 > UBA5704. The sequence goes on along the minus strand of DASPXX010000291.1, from coordinate 6,103 downwards.
GTGGTGGGATGGACCCTCCCGGTCCGGGCGGATGGCCCCGGCCCGAGCCTGGTCACCGTCTCCGGGCACCGTCTCCTCGTTCAGAAGCGGCAGCCGGACGGCTCCCTGGCTCCTGCCGAGCCCTACGTCATCCACGGCGTCGACTGGGCTCCGGCGAGCTCGAGCACGACCGGGGACGACGCGGCCCGCCGCGCCGAATTCCTCAACGCGGTGGCCACCGACGCGCCTCTCCTGGAGTCGCTCCACGTCAACACCGTCCGGATGTATCTCGACCCGGGCCTGGACGCGGGCGCTCTGGTGGTCCTCGACACGCTGTGGGCGCACGGGATCATGGTCATCCTGAACGTGGACGGCAGCCGCAACGACCTCACGCGGACGCAGCAGGTGGTGAGCTTTTACAAGGACCATCCGGCCGTCCTCCTGTGGATGCTCGGCAGCGAGTGGAACATCAACCTGTACTATGGCAAGACCGAGTGCAACACGCCGCTCAAGGCGGCGCAGTGCACAGAGACTGCGGCTCAGCTCGTGAAGAGCCTCGACACCAATCATCCCGTCGCCTCGAGCTACGGCGAGATCGACATCAACGCTTCCGGTCTGCATCTGGCGGATACGCAGAATTACGTGAACAACGTCTGCCCCAGCGTGGACGTCTGGGCCGTGAACGTCTTCCGGGGCGATTCCTTTGGGACCCTGTTCGATCAGTGGCGGTCGATCAGCACGAAGCCGATGTTTCTCGGCGAATTCGGCACCGACGCGATGGTCCATCCGGCCGATCTGCCGGATGAGACGATGCAGGCGGGCTGGGATCTCTGCTTGTGGAATCATGCGATCACCGAGCTGTCCGCCGTCCAGCCGCCGTTGGTGAGCCTGGGCGGGCTCGTGTTCGAATGGAACGATGAATGGTGGAAGGTGCCGCCCGCGGGGTCCCAGGACACCGGCGGCTTTACCAATGCCAACGGGCATCCCGACGGCTTCGCCAACGAGGACTGGTTCGGGATCGTGGACGTCAACCGCAATCTGCGGCACGCCGCCACGGCTCTGGGAGAGGGATTCGAGAGCAGCTATCTCCGGCCGCCGCGCGGCCTGGTCTTCGGTGTCGGCTCGCGGGGGACCAATGCGAACCAGTTCGCCGGCCAGTATGGCTACTCCCGCTTCTACCAGTGCGGCCGGGCCTTTTATAACCGGAGCGGGGGCGGCGGCAGCGGGCGCGGCTTCAACGCGGTGGTGCTCGATCCGGTGACGGGAGCTCAGCTCCAGGCGCCGCAGAACTTCGACACCTGGGGAACCCGGCAGGCTTGCGCCCAGAACGATCCGAGCGCCGCGATGTACAGCCTCGTGAGCTATATCAATTCAGCCCCGGCAGGAAGCCTGGTCATGATCTCCGTCGCCGACGACGCGGGGATCAATCAGGACCTGAGCTGCAACCGGTATTCGACGTCGAGCTGCTTCGAGAACGGCCTGTCTGCTCTGGAGGCTCTGGGAAGCACGCAGATCCGGAGCTATTGTTTCCGGGATTCCTGGGCAATGATCGCGATCAAAGGGCAGGGGCGCGTGGGGGAAGGGCGGTCGACCAACAACCTCGTCTCCTTGCAGACGGCTCTTCCGGACCCCGGGAGCTTCATCCTCACTCTGCAGAAGGCCGGCACGGGCTCCGGCTCGGTGACCAGCGATCCCGCGGGCCTCACGTGTGGAACCTCTTGCGGCAGCACCGCCGCCTCCTTCCCGACCGGCACCCTGGTCGCGCTCAATCCGGCCGCCGCCGCGGGCTCGGTTTTCACCGGCTGGAGCGGCAATGCGGATTGTGCAAATGGCGTGATCACGATCGATGCGGACAAGACCTGCACGGCGACGTTCGAGCTGTTGGAAAATCTGACCGTTACAAAGGCCGGCTCGGGCGCGGGAACAGTGACGAGCACACCGTCCGGCATCGACTGCGGTGTCGACTGCACCGAGAGCTATGCCTACAACACGGTGGTGACCCTGAGCGCAGCACCGGCGGCCGGCTCGCGTTTCACAGGTTGGAGCGGCGCCTGCGCCGGAACCGGCTCCTGTGTGGTGACGATGGATGCGGCGAAATCAGTGACGGCGACGTTCGTCCTGACCTATTCATTGACCGTTGGGAAGGCGGGCACCGGGAGCGGAACGGTAAGCTCCTCTCCCGCAGGAATCAGCTGTGGATCAGATTGCAGCGAGACCTATGACACCGGTACGGTTGTGACGTTGACGGCGACGCCGTCCGCGGGCTCGCGCTTCTCGAGCTGGAGCGGCGCCTGCACCGGAAGCGGTTCTTGTGTGGTGACGATGAACGCGGCGAAGTCGGTGACCGTAACATTTATCCAGAGCTACACGTTGACGGTTGGCAGGTCCGGCTCCGGAAGCGGAACGGTGACCTCATCTCCCGCGGGGATCAGTTGTGGAGCGGATTGCAACGAGGTCTACGACTCCGGTACAGTCGTGACGCTGACGGCGACGCCGTCAGCCGGCTCGGGGTTCTCGGGCTGGAGCGGTGCCTGCACCGGAACCGGCTCCTGTGTCGTGATGATGGACGCGGCCAAGGCGGTCACGGCAGCTTTCGATGTGCTGTCGTTCTCCCTCTCCGTGAATCGAGCCGGAACAGGGACCGGGACCGTCACCAGCAATCCCGCGGGCATCGACTGCGGCGCAGACTGCTCGGAAAGCTATCTGTTCGGAACCTCCGTGACCCTCACCCCGGCAGTGAACGCAGGGTCTCAGCTCGCGGGTTGGAGCGGGGATTGCTCGGGTGCAGGCGCCTGCACGGTGACGATGGATGCCGCTCGCTCCGTTACCGCGACGTTTACGGCGGGGCCCTTCAATCTCGACTTCTATACCGTTGATCCCTGCCGCGTCCTCGACACGCGCACCAGCACGGGGGCGATCACGTCAGGGGTCACCTTGGTCTTCCCTGTCGCGGGGACCTGTGGGATCCCGAGCGATGCGCGGGCGGTCTCCTTGAACGTCACGGCCGTGGCTCCGGCCGGATCAGGCTACCTCACGCTCTTTCCGAGCGACATCCCCGCTCCGGCGACCAGCACGATCAGCTTCGCCGGCGGGGTCACTCGATCCAACAACGCGATCCTGTTGCTGGCTGCCGGCGATAGATCGCTGGCAGTCCGGCCTCAGGTGGGAGGCAACGGACAGGTTCAGGTGGTGGTGGACGTCAGCGGGTACTTCCGCTGACCTGCACTCCAGGGGGTAAGCAGGGGGAGTTGGTCCTTTGACATGTGGCGCGCATATTCCTAGACTCAGCACATGCCTGTCATGGTCCAGATCCGCAATGTCCCCGACGAGCTCCACCGGAGGTTGAAGGCGCGGGCTGCGCTCGCGGGGATGTCGATTTCGGAGTACCTCCTGCAGGACATCGAACGGTCGCTGGAACGGCCCACGCGCGAAGAGCTTCTGGAACGGCTCAGACGCCGCTCGCGGGTCGAGCCGGCCGAGCCGGTCGCCGTCGCGGTTGCCGCCGAGCGCGAAGGTCGATGATCGTCGTCTTGGATGCATCCGCGGTCTTGGAGGTTCTCCTCCAGACCGCCGCCGGAGCGCCCATGACGCCACGCCTCCTCCGCCAGGATACGTCGCTCCATGCACCCCACCTGCTGGATCTCGAAGTCGCCCAGGGCCACTTCGCCCTGGTGGAAGTGCTCTGAAAGTCTCGTACCCGCCACTCGGTGGCCTGGAAGGGGTTTCGCTTTGCTCCCCTCGCCCGCTTGCGGGAGAGGGGCCGGGGGTGAGGGTTTCCCCGCCGCCTACGATATGATCCTGGACTGAGCCGAGGAGGCCGAGGAGGGATAAAATTTCATGGCTGACAAGCGGGCTGACCAGATCCTGCAAACGGTGAAGATCGTGACGAACGAGGAAGAGGCCGCCGTGGTGGTGGGGTTCCTCCAGGCCAATGGCTTCGACGCGGGAGCCGAGTCGCTCCACGCCAGCGAGTTTCCGGCGGATCTCGGCCAGCTGTCCGAGATCCGGATCGAGGTGCCGTCCGAGCAGGCCGCGGACGCGCTCCGGCTGCTCGCCGACAGCGAGTCGGCCCTGGCCGAAGGGAGCGACTTCCCGCCGCCTTCCATCGTCGAGGACTAGCTTGAGCAATCCCCTCGAAGCCGGCCGGATGGTCGGCCGTTACCGCATCGTCGATTTCCTGGGCGCCGGCGCCATGGGGGAGGTGTATGTCGCCGAGGACCCCCAGATCGAGCGCCGCCTGGCGATCAAGACGGTCCGCCTGGCCGGCCGGCCGCAGGAGGTCGACGACCGCAAGAAGCGCCTGCTGCGCGAGGCGCGCGCCGCCGGCCGGCTGCTCCACCCGAACGTGGTGACGCTGTTCGATGCGGGCGAGGACCAGGGGCTGCTGTTCCTGGCCTTCGAATTCGTCGAGGGGACCGATCTGGCGGGCCGTCTGGAGAAGGGGCCGGCCCTCTCGCTGCGGGAGGTGCTGCGCATCATCCGCCAGACCGCCGAGGCGCTCGACTATGCCCACCGCATGGGGATCATCCATCGCGACATCAAGCCGAGCAACATCCTGCTGGATACGGCCGGCCGGGTGAAGGTGGCCGATTTCGGTATCGCCAAGATGGCCGGCCAGAGCACGGAGCTGACGATCGCCGGGTCGGTGATGGGCAGCCCGCAGTATCTGGCGCCCGAGCAGATCCGCGGCGAGGAGCTCGACGGCAGGAGCGACATCTTCTCGCTCGGCGTGGTGCTCTACGAGCTCCTGTCGCGCAAGCGGCCTTTCGAGGGGGAGTCGATCACCACGCTGGTCTATCAGATCCTCCACAAGGAGCCGCCGCCGATCTCGGAGCTGCGAGAGATCCCGGAACGTCTCGAGCAGCTGCTGCGGAAGATGCTGGCCAAGGACCGCGAGGAGCGGTTCCCGTCGGCCGCCGCGGTGGCGGTCGAGGTGGCGGAGGTCGAGCGCGAGCTGAACGACGAGACGCTGTCGGCGCCGGCCGCCGCCCTGCCGCCGATGGAGGCGACGCGCCAGCTGCCGCGGACTCCCTCCGGCCGCGGCTCGGACGGGGTGGTGGTCAGCGGGCCGCGGACGGTGCTGCCGCCTCCCCTGCCGCCTCTGCCGCCTTCCGCCTCGCCGGCGACGGCGCCGTCCCTGCCTCCGACCGCCTCGACGCAGCCGGCGATCCCGCCTCCTCCTCCGTCTCCGGCGGTGACGACGGGGCGCACCGTGGCGCGCCAGGGGCACGGCCTGGCAGTGGTGTTCGGCTTCGGGGCGGTGCTCCTGCTGCTGGTCGGGGCTGCGGCGGCCTGGTTCCTGGTGTTCCGCAAGCCGGAGCCGGCCGGTCCGCCCCAGCCGTCCGAGATCGCCGCGCAGAACAATCAGAACAATGGCCCGGCGCCGTCGACCGCGGCGGTGTCCCCGTCAGCCTCGCAGCCGGGAGTGCCGGCCGAAAAGCCGCCGGAGCCCGGGGCGACCGCGACGCAGCCGCCGCCGGTCCAGACCGAGAAGATCCATCCGGCGGCCGGGCTGCCGCAGCAGAAACCCGTCCAGGACCAGCGGACGCAGGAACCGCAGCCGGCGCCCGTGCCAACTCCGGGCTCGCCGGAGGTCCGCCGTCCGGCCGTGATGGCTCCGGCGCCCGCGCCGAGCGCTCCGGCCGAGCCCGAGCCGGCCCCGGCCGACCGGGAGCCCGACAAGCCGCGCGTTGCGGCGGACCGCGTCGTGCCGAGCGGTCTGGCGCTGGAGTTCCACGTCACGCCGCCGGACGCGTTCGTGGTGGTGGACGGCACGGTGATCGGCAAGGCCGTGGATTGGAGCGGCGGCAGGAAGAACAAGACCTATACGCTCCCGGACGCGGGCGACCACGAGATCAAGATCCATGCCGACGGGCTGCGCGACACCAGGCTGCTGGTCGAGGCCAGCGAGACCGGCGGCGTGACGCCGATCTATGCCAATCTCAAGCCGCTGGCCGCCGCCAATGCGGACGCCTCCGACCTGCGCACGATCCGGGTGCAGGAGGCGGTCGCCTTCCGGGTGGACGTGCCGATGGCGAGGATCCTGGTCGACGGCCAGCCGGTGGGGCTGGCGCGGGAGCTCAGCGGCCAGCCGCTGCGGCCGCGCACCTGGCTCAGGCTGCCT
>DASPXX010000290.1:0-20493 GCA_035637095.1 Thermoanaerobaculia bacterium | reverse complement strand
CGAGGCGCGGTACCAGGTGTTGGGCACCCGGATGCCCAGGTGCATGTCGTTGGCGAGGAGGGCGTGGCCGTCCGCGGTGTGCGCTCCCGAGACCGCCCAGTTGTTGCTCCCCAGGACCGGGCTCTCGGGCGCGTCCTCACGGAGAAGCGGAGACGGTCCGGCCGCGGCCGCCTTGGGGAGATCGACCGGTGGCTCCTTCCGCAGGTCGAAGACCTCCGGGCCGGGGATCGGCGGGGTGGGCCTGGGCGTGCCGACGATCGGCGCGTCCCATTCCGTCCCGGCCGTGGTCAGGAAATCCGCCAGGGGCGGTGGCAGAAGGTCGTGGACGAGGCCGAGCTGCGATTCGTAGCCTCCATCGCCCCCCTGGAGGTCGAGGAACATGGCATCGACGGCGAGGACCGTGTCCTCGGGCGCCCAGGGAACCGGCTCGGTCCGCAGGACCAGATACTCCCAGGGCTTCGCACCGAGGGCCGCGAGCCCGGCGTTGACCCCCGCGGCGTAGGCGGTGAAGACCGCCCGCTCCTCGGGAGTGGCGCGCGCGAGCACGCTGCCGGCGATGTGGCGGAACCGGTGGACCCGGTTCTGCTTGTCGACGTCGAGAGCCGCGGATCCGAAGAGCGCAGCGAGCTCGCCGGCCGCGTTGCGCCGCAGCAGGTCCATCTGGAAGAAGCGGTCCTGGCCATGGAGAAAGCCGAGGGCGCGCGCCGCGTCGACGCGGGTCGCGGCCCGGATGGTCGGCACCCCGAGCGCATCGCGCTCCACGGTCACCGGAGCGGAGAGGCCCGCCAGCTTCAGCTCGCCGTCGAGCCGCGGCAGGCTCGCCCGGACCTCCGACCGCACCCACAGAGCGCCTGCGCCCAACACCAGGAGGAGCACGACGACGAAGAGCAGAAGCACCCGCAAGATCCGGCGGCGCCGGCGGGGGGCGGGCGCAGGCAGCCGTAGAGGGGTGGGATCGGGGGTGGTCAGGGGTTGGGCCATGGGGATGGTCTCCTCGAAAACCCATCAAGTCTCCCGGAATCGCCCGCCAGGAGCAAGCGCGGGTAGACTCCCCCTCGTGCGCGAGCCGACCTTTCCCGACCTGCGGACGTTCATCGACCACCTCCGCCGCGACGGCGACCTCGCCGTGGTGGAGGCCCCGGTCGAAGCCCGCCTGGAGGTGGCGGAGATCCACCGTCGGGTGATCGCCGCGGGCGGACCGGCGCTCCTCTTCACGCAGGTCAAGGGGGCGGACTTCCCCCTGGCGACCAATCTCTTCGGCACAGGGCGGCGCGCCGAGCTGGCGTTCGGCGCCCGGCCGCTCCGCCTGATCCAGCGCCTGGTCCATCTGGCCGAGACGCTCCTGCCGCCCAGCCCCTCCAAGCTCTGGGGCGCCCGCGACCTGGCGCGCGAGGCGTTGCGCATCGGCGCCAGCCGTCTCCCGTACGGTCCGGTGGCCGAGGTGGTGACCGAGGACGTGCGCCTCGACCGGCTGCCGGTGCTCACCACCTGGCCGGAGGACGGCGGCCCGTTCATCACCCTGCCGCTGGTCTACACCGAGCATCCGGAGGGCAAGGGGCACAACCTGGGGATGTACCGCCTGCAGGTCTACGACCGGCGGACCACGGGCATGCACTGGCAGATCGGCAAGGGGGGCGGCTTCCATTATGCGGTCGCCGAGGCGCACGGCCGGAGCCTGCCGGTGACCGTCTTCCTGGGCGGCCCGCCGGCCCTCATCCTCGCCGCCATCGCGCCGCTGCCCGAGAACGTCCCGGAGCTCATGCTCGCCTCCCTGATCGCCGGCCGGAAGCTGCGCCTGGTCGAAGGGGCCGGGCCGCATCCGCTGGTCGCGGACGCCGAATTCGCCCTGATCGGCGAGGTGGCGCCGGGCGAGTGCCGGCCGGAGGGTCCGTTCGGCGACCACTACGGCTACTACTCTCTGCGCCACGACTATCCGGTCTTCCGGGTGCGGCGGATGGCGCGTCGCAGCAAGCCGATCTACCCCGCCACCGTGGTGGGCAAGCCGCGGCAGGAGGACTTCTGGATCGGCGACCTCCTCCAGGAGCTGCTGTCGCCCCTGTTCCCGCTGGTCATGCCGGCGGTGGAGAGGCTCTGGTCGTATGGCGAGACCGGCTATCACTCGCTCGCCGCGGCAGTGGTCAAGGAGCGCTACAAGCGCGAGGCCATGGCGAGCGCCTTCCGCATCTTGGGCGAAGGGCAGCTCGCGCTGACCAAGTTCCTCCTGGTCACCGACCGTCCGGTCGACCTCCTCGACTTCCCGCGGACGCTCCAGCACATCCTGGAGCGCACGCACCCGCAGACCGACCTCTACATCTTCTCGAACCTCGCCATGGACACCCTGGACTACACCGGTCCCGTGGTGAACGAGGGGTCGAAGGGGGTCTGGCTCGGATTGGGCGACCCGGTGCGCGAGCTGCCGCGGGAGTTCTCCGCCGCGGAGCTGCCGCAGGGAGCGACGGAGGTCCGGGTCTTCTGCCCGGGCTGCCTGGTGGTGGGAGGGCCGGCCGCCGCGGACGATCCCGGAGCGGCGGCGCGCTTCGCGGCGCATCCGGCTTTCGCCAAGTGGCAGCTCCTGGTGCTCACCGACGAGCCGCAACGGGCCGCGGCGAGCCCGATCAACTTCCTATGGACCACCTTCACGCGCTTCGAGCCCGCCGCGGACGTCCACGCCGCCGCCACCCGGGTCGTGCGCCACCACATCTCCTACGAGCCGCCGGTCCTGATCGACGCCCGCCTGAAGCCCGGCTTCCCGCGTGAGCTCTCCTGCGACGAGGAAACGGCGGCGACCGTCAGCCGCCGCTGGCGGGAGTACTTCCCCGAGGGGAAGGTGGAGATGGGGGACTCAGAGGCGGGGCATTTGACGCGGTGAGCCCTCACCCCCGGCCCCGCGAGCGGGAGAGGGGAGAGGGTTAGTCGAAGACAGGTTCAGGATTTGGGATTTCTTCTAACCTACACCCCTCGCCCGCTTGCGGGAGAGGGGCCGGGGGTGAGGCCCCTACGCCTTGATCCGCCGCTCCTGCTGCAACGACCGCGCGATCTGGTTGGCGAGCTGGAGCGTCAGCCGCTCCTCCTGGCAGGCCTCCTTGAACAGGACCAGCGCCGCCAGCGCCTCGCGGTGGACGTCGCGCGACTCGAAGATCGGGCCGATCTCCGCGGCCAGCCGCTTCAGCTCGGCCGTGCGGCCCTCCTGGACGTAGAGGATCGCCAGGTCCAGCGAGACCAGGGCGGCGTCGTAGCCCATGCCGTGCCGGAGGAACTCCTCGCGGACGGCGAGGAAGGTGGCCTCCGCCTCGTCGCGCCGGCCACGCCCCGCGGCGATCGACCCCTCGGCCCAGCGCAGCCGGATGAAGTCGATCGGCTTGGCGATGCTCTGGAAGAGCTCCTGGACTCCGGGCAGCATTGCCTGCGCCTCCTCGTAGCGACGCGCCATGGTCAAGGTGCAGAGCAGGTTGTGCCGGACATACACGGAGAGACGCTCGGACCGGGCGGGATCGATCTTGCCGACCGCCTCGCGCAGGAGCTCGACCGCCTGCTCCAGCTCGCCGGTCTCCTCCAGGATCTTCGCTTTCTTGAGGAGGATCGCCCCCAGAGCGTGCTCGTCGCCCACCTCCGTGCAGAGGGAGGAGGCTTCCTCGAGCAGGAGAAAGGCTTCGTCCAGACGCTTCTGATCCCGGCGCAGGGAGGCCTTGAGGTCCAGCACCTCGGCCCGCACCTGCGGATTGCCGGTCGCGCCCTCTTCGAGGTACGCCTCGGCCCGCCGAAAATCCGTCTCGGCGCTGCGCAGCTCGCCCAGCACCCGGCGGGCATTGCCCAGGCAGGCCGCGGCCCGGGCCTGCAGGTCGAGGACCCAGCCCGGATCATAGGCGGGTCCCAGGCTCTGCGCGACGAGGACCCCCAGCTCCGCCAGGTTCACCGCCTGCACCGGCTCCTCGAACGCCGCCTCCAGGCTCTTCCGGAGGAGGGCCTGGCAGACCGCCCAGGTCTGGAAGCGCACGTCCTCGGCGATCCGGCCGAGCTGCTCGTCGAACGGCAGGTCGGCCAGCTCGGCGATCAGCTCGGGCGCCTCCTGAGCTTCGAACACGGCGACCCGCTCGTCCCAATGCCCGAGGTCCTGCTTGCGCCGCTGGATCTCGTCATGGCGGTCCCGGCAGACGGAGCAGCCGGCCAGCAGATGAGGCACGACCCAGGTGCGCAGGATCTCGGGATCCAGGTCGCCGGCCAACCATTTCGCCAGGATCTCGAGCGACAGATGGGCGTCTTTCAAGTCTCTCTCCTCCGCAAGGAACAAGCTTCATCCATTGGGGTCGATCGTGGGGCCGCAATCGCCGCCGGTGCAGACGCCGGCACCGTTCCCGTCGCCGTTGGGATCGATCGTCATCCCCGAGGTCCACAGGCTCGCCAGCCCGTTCCAGCCATCCCAGATGCGGGCGAGGAGCTCCGCAGGGCTGGCCAGCTCCGCCCAGAACGAAGGCTCCGCCGCCGGACCGAAACCGGCCGCGCCGGCCACTCCCGGCAGCAGCAGCGCGAGACACGCCGCGACCAGGATCCGCTTCGCGTTCTTCACGATCATGTGAGATCCCTTTCCGGGAGGCTCCGTCCGGCAGCGCTCTGCAGCCGGTGCCCTCCCTGTCTCACAAAAAGAGGTCGTTCTCAGGACGGGAAGCGTGACAGGTTTTCGAAGAAAAGTCTTGTCCAGGTCAAAAAAGTGCCGCGGCTTAGGATCTAATCTCAGCGCCCATAGCTCGATGGCAATGTCCTCTCAGCGGCAATAGCGGGCCAGACCCCGGCGGTCGAGAACCTGGATGCGGTGATCGGGGTTGACCAGGATGAGCTTGTTCTGCTTGAACTCCACGATCACCTGGTTGACCCTCTCGCGCGAGGCGCCGACGATCTCTCCCAGGTCGCTCTGGGTGAGGCGCAGCGGGATGGTCACCTGTCCGGCGGCGGCCCTGTCGCCGCGCAGAGGGCTGCCGTAGCGGTCGGCCAGGGCGAGGATCTGGCGGGCCACGCGGCCGGGGACGTCCAAGGTGCAGAGGGCCTGGATCTGCTCGTTGGCGAAGCGCAGGCGGTTGGCCAGGAGGCGGATCAGGTTGTTGGCGAGCGGGCTCATCTCGCGCAGGCAGGTCTGGAAGGTGGCGCGGTCCATCCAGAGGAGGCGGGAGCGCTCGGTGGCCATCACGTTGGCGGAGCGACCGGCGCTGTCCACCAGGCTCATCTCCCCCACCGTGTCGCCCGGACCGAGGAAGGCCAGGATGACCTCGCGGCCGTCCTCCTGGCTGACGTAGATCTTCACCGTGCCTTCGAGGATCACGTAGACCACCTCGCCCGGCTGCTCGGCGGTGATGAAGTGGGTCCCCGACGGGATCACCGAGGAGCGGAGCAGGCCGTTGAGCGCGGCGAGCTGGTCGGGGGTCAGCCCCTGGAACAGCTCCAGGCCTCCCAGCAGCTTTGGATCGTCGACGGCAGCCATGCGTCCTCCCGCGAAGCCGGAGGGTCCGGCGCTCACCGTCCCAGGAGCGAGGCGAGCACCTCGACGCCGCGCTCCACCACGTCCGGCGGCGCGGCCGTGAAACAGATGCGGACATGAGTCGGGTAGGGCCCGAAGCTCGGCCCCGGTGCCGCGAACAGCCCGCGGTCCACACAGTCCTCGAGGAAGCCGGTGAGACCGCGCTCGTCGAGCCGGTCGCTGACGTCCAGGAAGAGGAATGTGCTGCCCTGGGGGGGATCCAGCCCCAGCCGCTCCGCGGCGCGATTGCCGGTCGCGCGGTACTGCTCCCGCGCCTGGGCGATCCAGGCCGCTCCCGGTCCCTGCATCACCCGCAGGGCGGCGATCTGGGATGCCGTGGGCGTGCTGTAGAAGCTGTGCATGCCGATCTTGCGCAGCTCTTTCATCGCCGGGGCGGGCCCGGCGATATGCCCGCAACGGTTCCCCGCCATGCCGTATGCCTTGGAAAAGGAATGGGCGGCGAAGGTGCGCTCCGGCGCCAGCGGCCGGCACCAGGTGTGCTCGCCGGCGTAGACGTAGTCCTCGTAGACCTCGTCGGAGATGATCCAGAGGTCCTCGCGCCGCGCCCATTCGACGAGCGCCTCGATCCAGGCGCGCGGGATCGTCCGCCCCGTGGGATTGCTCGGCGTGTTCAGGTAGAGGGCGATCGTGCGCTCCGTGAGCCTCTCCCGCACCACCTCGACCGCGCTCTCCGGCGCATCGGCGGCGCCGAAGAACGGGACGTCGACGGGGACGCCGTGGAACGACTGGACGATCCCGGTGATCAGCGGCCAGTGCGGAGCGAGCAGCAGGATCTCGTCTCCCGGCGACACGATCGCGCCGGCCACCGCCCCCAGGCCGCCGGTCGCGCCGGTGGTCACCAGGATGTTCTCCCGCTCGGTCGCCGCACCGCCGCGCTCGCGCGTCTGCTCGACGATGGCGTCGATCAGCGCGGGCATCCCCTGCGGGGCGGCATAGCGGTGCATGCCGGGATACTCGGCGACCCGCAGGTCCTCCATCCGGCACCCCTCGGCGGGCTCCATCCAGGTATCCCCGACGTGGAGCGGGTAGACCTCTCCGCGGTGGGTCGCGAGCCGGTGGGCGAGAGCCGAATAGACCGCTCCCGCCATGTCGTCGACAGACGGAGAGAAGCGAGGGTGGCGCGGCATCGCGGTGATCCTACCATTGCGCAGCTCCGGGCCGGTCCGGGCCGCTCGAGGATTGGCATTCCGTCCGGAAATGCAGTAAAATTTCTGACTACACAAACATTTCGAGAAATCTACATTGACAAGAGAGCGCTTCGTGCGGATCGCGGTCATCTCGGTTCTCGTTCTCGGGATCGTGGGGCTGCTCTGCTTCCGGGCCTCCGAGGCTTTCCGCAGCGGCAGCCATCGGATCGGGATCCGGACCGACCAGGGGAGCGAAGGGATCGTGGCCCTGGAGGTGCCCGCCGGAACGCCGGCGGAGCTCGGCGGGGTTCGACGAGGCGACGAGATCGTGGAGGTGGGAGGCCGGCGCATCCGCACGCTGGCCGGCTATCAGTGGGAGGTCGCCCGCTTCCGGCACGGCCAGCCGGTGGAGCTCCTGGTGCGGCGCCAGGGCGAGCTGCTGACCCTCTCGGTGGTGCCCGGGGTCCGCCCCTCCTGGAACACCTGGGCGGCCTTCGGCATCGATGCGCTGACCGCCTTCTGCTATCTCGGGATCGCTCTGCTCGCGCTGTTCCAGGGAGCGGGAGACCTGCGGTCGCGTCTGCTCTTCAGCTTCTCGCTGGCGGTCGCGGTGGAGCTCGCCCTGCCGCCGGCCGGTTCGGCGGGCTCGCTCTGGATCCGTCCGCTCTACCTGGCGGCGTACTACGTGCTGACCGGCCTGCAGATGGGGCTCGAGCTCCATCTGGCCTCGCTGATCCCGGAGCGCCCGGCCTGGCTGCGGGCGCGCCCCTGGGTGGTGCCGCTCTATTACGTGGTGGGGCTCGGCCTCGGCACGGCGACGTGCGCTTCCTACGTCTCCGAAGAGGTGCTCGGCCGCCGCATCTTCCCCTGGAGCTCCGACTCGATCGGCAGCTTCATGCAGGACTTCGGGCTGGTCGGCTGGGCCGTCGCGGTGTCCCTCCTGCTCCTCAGCCAGGCGCTGCGGCATGCGGACGGAGCGGAGGCGGCGGGGCGGCATCAGGCCGGCCTCGTGCTGGCGGGCACCCTCCCGTGGTTCCTTTTCCTGCTCGCCTCTTCGGTGCTGACACGCCTCGGCTGGCAGCCGCCGGCGTGGACGGGAGCGCTGGAGTCGCTGGTCCTCCTCTGCTATCCGCTGGCGCTCTTTGCGGCCATCTACCGCTACCACCTCTTCGACATCGAGCTGGTGATGCGGCGGAGCCTCATCTATGCGACGCTGACCGGGGCCGTGATCCTGCTCTTCTACGCCGCCCTCGGCGCCGGAGGGTTCCTCTTCTCCCGCCTGGTCGAGGGGGGAGAGCGCTCGGTCTGGGTGGTCTCCGCGTCGACCCTGCTCCTCGGCCTCCTGGTCTCGCCGCTGCGCCGGGCCCTGCAACGGCTCATCGACCGGCGCTTCTTCCCCGAGCGCCAGGCGCTGCGCCGCCGGCTGGTGGCTCTGGCCAGCGAGCTGCCGGCCCTGGGCAAGCTGCCGCGGATGGGCCAGCATCTGGTGGTGCGGCTGACCGCGATCTTCGGAGCCCGCTCGGCCACCCTGCTCATCGCCGATCCGGAGACCGGCCTCCTCTCCGTCCTCGCCGCCACCGGGGAACAGGTGAGCGACTCCTTCCTGCCGCTCGACGATCCGGCGGTCGAGATCCTGCGCAAGACGCCGCGGCCGCAGCCCTCGGCGCAGCTCGCGGCGAAGAGCCCGGGGTTCGCCCAGCGCGTCCCCGGTCTCGATCCGGCCGGCCTGGTCGTGCCGCTGGTCAGCCAGGAGATGCTGATCGGCATCCTCCTCGTCGGTCGCAAGGAGGGGAAGAGCACCTATCCCGGGGAGGAGCTGGACCTCCTGAACCTGCTGGCCCACCACGTCGCCACGGTCTTCGAAAACGCCCGCCTGTTCGCGTCGGCCACCTACGAGGGGCTGACCGGTCTGCTCCGCCGCGAGGCGATCCTCGAGCAGCTCGACAAGGAGCTGGAGCGGGCGCTGCGCTATCGCCGGCCGCTGACCATCGCGATGGCCGACCTCGACCACTTCAAAGAGGTCAACGACCGGTACGGCCACCTGGGAGGGGATACGCTCCTGCGGCGGATCGCGCAAGTGGTGGCCGGAGCGCTGCGCAGCACCGACTGGGTCGGGAGGTACGGCGGCGAGGAGTTCCTCCTCGTCCTGCCGGAGACGGACATCGGAGGAGCCGCCGGTGTCGCCGAAAAAGTCCGGTCCCTCGTGCAGCGCACGCGGGTGACGATGGAGGATGGCTCGTCGATGCGGGTGACCCTGTCGATCGGGCTCGCCGCGCTGGACAACCTGCAAGGCATCACGGGGAGGGTCACGGCACGCGATCTGATCGCCGCCGCCGACCGCTCGCTCTACGAAGCCAAGCACGGCGGCCGCAACCGCGTGCACCCGCTGGTGGCCGTGGCATAGTCTTCCTCCATGCCGCACCGCGTCGCCCTGCTTGTCTCCGGCGCCTCCGGGATGCTCCTGCCCCGCCACGTGCTCGGGCGGATTGCCGCGCATCCGGAGATCGAGACCATCCACCTCGTCGTCTCGGCGGGGGCGAGCCAGGTGCTCCACCACGAGCTCGGACCGGAGCGGACCGGCGCCGGCGATCTGGCCGAGGCCGCCGGGCTCTCCTCGGAAGCGCGCGGCAAGGTCCAGGTGCACCGCGACAACGAGCTCGACGCGCCGATCGCCTCCGGGTCCTACCGGCTGACCGGCACCCTGGTCCTCCCGTGCAGCGCCGGGACCCTCGGGGCGCTCGCCACGGGCTCGGCGCGGACCCTGATCCACCGCGCCGGCGCCGTGGCCTTGAAGGAGCGCTGGCCGCTCGTGCTCGGCTTTCGCGAGACCCCCTACAGCCTGGTCCACATCGAGAACATGCGCCGCCTGATCTACGCCGGGGCGGTGCTCCTCCCACCGGTCCCCGCCTTCTACATCGGCGGCGAAGACCTCGGCCGCTTCCTCGACCACTACACCCTGCGCATCCTCGACGCCTTCGGCCTCCGCGAGCCGGGGGAGCCGGGGCTGCGGTGGGGGTGATACCCGTTCAGTCGTAGCGCCAGGCCGTCGAGACGGAAACGACGGCACCGTTGCGGAAGCGTAGACAGCGAGTGTGTAGGCCTCCCCCTCTCCCGGGGAAATGGGTGGGCGATGGGAGAGGGGGATCGAGGGGGTGAGGTCGGGCGGGGGAAGGCCCCAGCCACCTGGGAGTTCCGTGGCGGCCTACTTGCCCGGGACGAGGGGGCCCAGGAGCTGGAAGCGGGACAGGTAGTCGTTCAGGGTCAGACAGATCAGGATGGCCAGGAAGAAGAAGCCGCCGATGGCGGTCAGCGCCAACGGATCTCTTGAGCAAAGTGGGGGTCCGCTGACCGGCTATGCCGGGACGGCCGACCAAGGCGTTTTCGACCGCACGCTCGGCAATCGTCTGGATGCGATGCCGCTTCGGTGAAGGCCATTGCCGGGCCCCAGGGCGCCACAACCAATCTACCAGGGCGTAACTCCCGGGCCGCTCTCCTCCCGGGCCGGATGGCTCGGCTCCCGCACGCGCGTACCTTCCGGATCCGGGGCATGGTCATCCCGAGGGTCGGGATGCTCGTTCCTACCCCTGGGATCGCCCGTGCCGAGGGTCGGGATGCTCGTTCCTACCCCTGGGATCGCCCGTGCCGAGGGTCGGGATGCTCGTTCCTACCCCCGGGATCGCCCGTGCCGAGGGTCGGGATGCTCGTTCCTACCCCTGGGATCGCTCGTGCCGAGGGTCGGGATGCTCGTTCCTACCCCTGGGAGCGCTCGTGCCGGGGGGTCGGGATGCTCCGCCGCAACCAGGCCGCGAGCTCTCGTGCCTTCTCGATCGTGAACTCCTGGCGCCGGGCGGCCTCCTGGAAGAGGCGGAGTGCAGCCAGGGCCTCCCGGTTGACGTCCTGGGCCTGGAAGATCGGCAGCATCTCCTCGGCCAGCCTTTGCACGTCGGCCACACGCTCTTCCTTCAGATTTTGGCGATGCCGATCCGGACAAAGGTGCCATGCGGATCTCGAAGGCGGAGCGCCTCTGCTACGATGCCCAGAGCCATGATGACTCGGGACCAGATCGATCGGATCGTCGATTTCCTCGATCGGAGGTTCGGCCTGGACACGCTGTGGCTGTACGGCTCTGAGGCCCAGGGTACGGCCAAACCCGATTCCGACGTGGATCTGGCCGCTCTCTTCCGGCGGCGCACGGAGCCCCTGGACGTCTTCGACGCGCGGACCGACCTCGAAGAAATCCTCCACCGCGATGTGGATCTCGTGGACCTCGACCAGACCTCTCCGATCCTGGGCATGCAGGTGCTCAAATACGGAGACCTCCTCGTCGACCGCAATCCCGGCCGACGGCACGCAGCCTTCGGCCGTATCCTCGGCCTCTACGAGGACGTGAAGCTCCTCCGGCGCGATATGGAGGGGGAGGTCTTCCGGAGGCTGCGCCAATGATCGAGCGCGACCGGGCCCTGGCGAAGATCACGACCATCGACCGCTGCCTGGCGAGGATCGCGGAGGTGCGAGGCGAGAGGCGCAAGGATCTCCTCCCTGTGGACGTGGAGGACATCGCCTCTCTGAACCTTCAACGGGCCATCCAGGCGGCGATCGACCTCGCCGCCAACATCATCTCCACCGAAGGCTACGGCACGCCGGACTCCACTGCCGGGGTGTTCACACTGCTTCAGCAGAGAGGCGTGATTGATGCCGACCTCGCCACCCGACTGAGACGCATGGTCGGCTTCCGCAACATTGCCGTGCATGAATACCAGACGGTCGATCCTGCCATCCTGGAATCCATCCTTGAGCGTCACCTGGGTGACCTGAACGCCCTGGCAAGCCAGGTCGTCGAGCATTTCGGGCTGGCTGAGTAGACGCGTGACAGGAAATGAGTCCTGGAGCCCAAGGTTGGGTCCCGGAGTGAGCGCCCTCTGGAGGAGGGCGCAGGCACGTAGACCCGGGTTTCAACCCGGGCGTTGGGGAGGTCCCGATTCGCCTGAGCCCCTTCAGGGGCGGCAGCAAGGGCGCGGAGTCGCGCGCATCCTCACCCGCCGGGAAAAACGAAAACCACCCGTTCCGATCACCTCGATGATCATGGTCTCTCTCGTTCTCACCCTCCTCATCAACCTGGTGCGGCGCCTCTTCTGATCGGGGCGAGGCTGGTCCAGAACGTTTCGAGTTTACTCATAGTGCGTCCACATCCGGAGCACTTTGACGATCTTCTCATCCTCGAGGAGCTGATAGACGAGCCGATGCTCGATGTTGATGCGCCGAGAATAGGCGCCGGCCAAATCGCCGACGAGCTTCTCGTAGGGAGGTGGGGTGCGGGAGGGGTTCTCCGCGAGGAGCTCGAGCAGATTTTGCGCTCTCGATTTCAGACCGATCGCCTCAAGGTTCTTCGCGTCTTTTCGGGCCTGCTTCGTGTAGACGAGCCTCCAGGTCACCAGTCGAGGTCCTCGTCGCACTCCTCAACGGGCGTCTTCATGCCCTCGAGGATCGACTCCCTCATCCCGGGGACGGACAGGAGGTAGAGGGTCTCTTGCACGGCCCGCCAATCCTCTTCAGAGATGAGGACCGCGTTCCCACGCTTGCCAGTGATCTGGATCGGCTCGTGCAAGTCGGCCACCTCATCCAGCAGCTTGTAGAGAAGCTTTCGCGCTTCGGTGGCGGTGATCGTGGTCATCGGCGGCCTCCCCGGCTACACGGCCAGGGTAACGACTACACGTTAGCGCTCAAACCCTCAATCCTTCTCTTGTTTCTGGGCCTGGTAGCACTCAGCGATTGTGAAGCGGGTGGTGAGAGTGTAGTAGACCTTCACAGGCTTGCCTTGGCACTGGGCGGGCTTGAACCGCCAGGTCCGCAGAGACTCCAGGCTCGCCAAGGAAAGGAGCGGGTTGGGGCTCGACAGCACCAGGGGGCGATGGAGCTGTCCCTGCTCGTCGAGGATGCTCGCCACGATCACCTCCCCCTCGACGCAGGCATCCCGCATCGCGTACGGATATTGCGGAGCGACTCCGCCTCTGAGCTTCTTGGGGGGCGTGACGCTCGATTTCGCACGCGAGCCGCAGGGAACCTTGGTCAAATCGGATTTGGCGGGAAGGCTTTGATCACTTCGAGCAGCTTGTCACCGACCTTGCCGGCGCGGGTGAGCGATTCATCGGTGAGCTCGGGATGGACGGCGCGCGCGGTGAACCAGTCCCACACCCCATCCTCGATCTGGCCGAGGCCGACCTCGGCGAACGACCGGGCCACCAGCGTCCGGGCGAGCAGCGGGCCGGCCCCCGGGCCGCCCTGGATGGTGTCGAGCATCTGCCGCTCCAGCCTCAGGGCCATCTGGAGCGCCTTGGTAAAGTCTCCCGCCCGGAGGTGCTCATCCGCCGTATCCAGATCGTGGAGCCAGAGCTCGACTTGCTGCGGCTGCTTCGTATCGTCCTTGGCCTTTTGATCCTCCGCGCTCCGCACCCCTCCAGGCAGGAGCGCAAGAAAGACAAGGAAGGCGACGACTTTCCGGCTTGTGCTCGAGGGCATCATCACTTCCCCGGGACGAGCGGCCCTAGGAGCTGGAAGCGGGACAGGTAATCGTTCAGGGTCATGCAGATCAGGATGGCCAGGAAGAAGAAGCCGCTGATGGCGGTCAGCGCCGTCAGACGGGTGCTGTACTTCACGTGCATGAAGAAGAGGATCACCAAGACCGCTTTGGTCACGGCGATGGTCAACATCACGATGTCGTTCCATGCCCCGAGGTCCTGATAGGCGACCCACACGGTGATGCGGGTGAACACCATCAGGGTCAGGAAGACCCCGACGTACATCTTGATCGAAGCGACGTGCTCGGGCATGTGGGCCTCCTAATGGACGTGTGCCCCGATGAGATACAGCAGCGGGAACAGAAAGATCCAGACGATGTCCACGAAGTGCCAGTACAGGCCCGCGCACTCCAGGGGGTTGTAGTAGGTGGAGTCGAACCTCCCCTTCCAGGAGAGGATGAACAGCCAGAGCAGCACGCCGATCCCGATGATCATGTGCAGGGCGTGGATCCCCGTCATGATGAAGTAGAGAGAGAAGAAGATCTGCGCCTTGTCGCCGACCTGCAGGACCTCGGGCGACACATGCTCGGGATCGGGAGCGAAGCCGCGGTACGTCATTCCCATGAATTGAAAGCCCGGGCCGGGCACCAGACTGTGCTCGAACTTTTCCGCGTACTCGAATCCCTTGATCACGAGGAACGTCGAGCCCAGCAACATGGTCAGGAAAAGGAACAGAAGGATCAGCTTCTGCCGGTTCACCTGAGCCGCCCGGATGGCGAGCGCCATGGTCAAGCTGCTGCCGATCAGCACGGCGGTGTTGACCGCCCCCAGATTGACGTTGAGCTCGTGGCTCGCCGCGGCGAACACACCATGGAGCGTGCTGCGGTAGATCACATAGGCGGTGAACAGGCCGCCGAAGAACATGATCTCGGTGATCAGGAACATCCACATCCCGAGCGTCGAGGATTCCTTCTGCTGCTCGAGGCTGTCGAACTGGTGCTGTAGCGAGGGGTGATGCCCCCCGTGCGGTGCCGCCAGCCCCTCCAGTCGGTTGTCGTACGCTGTGCTAGCCAACGCGTGCCTCCGGATGCGAGGTGCGCTCGTGCACCTCCTGGGGGTTGTACTCGTACGGTCCGTGCGTGACGACCGGGACCGTATAGAAGTTCTCGGTGGGCGGCGGCGACGGCGTGTCCCATTCGAGACCGATCGCCCCCCAGGGGTTGTCGCCGCTCTTCTTGCCGTAGCGCATCGACCAGATGAAGTAGCAGAGTGGCAGGATGAACCCGACGCCGAGGATCGAAGCCCCCGCCGTGGAGAGCACGTTGAACACCTGGAACTCTTCCGGGTAGGCCCAGTAGCGGCGCGGCATGCCGAGGTAGCCCAGGATGAACTGCGGGAAGAACGTCAGGTTGAAGCCGACGAAGACCAGGAGCGCCGAGAGCCGCGACAGAAACGCCGGATAGAGCCGTCCGGTCATCTTCGGCCACCAGTAGTGGAGCCCTCCCAGATAGCCCATGATCGTGCCGCCCACCATCACGTAGTGGAAGTGGGCCACGATGAAGTAGGTGTCGTGCAGGTGGACGTCGATGCCGAGCGTCGCGATCATCGTGCCGGTCAGGCCGCCCAGCGTGAACAGGCCGATGAAGCCGAGCGCGTAGAGCATCGGCGTCTGGTACGAGATCGATCCTTCATAGAGGGTGGCCGTCCAGTTGAACACCTTCACGGCGGAGGGGATGGCGACCAGCATGGAGATCACCGAGAAGACCGTCGCGGCGTAGATCGACTGGCCGGTGACGAACATGTGATGGCCCCAGACCAGGAAGCCGAGCACCGCGATGGCGATGCTCGCGAAGGCGACCACCTTGTACCCGAAGACCCGCTTGCGGGAGAACGCCGCGATGAGCTCGGAGATCACGCCCATCGAGGGCAGGATCATGATGTACACCGCCGGGTGCGAGTAGAACCAGAACAGGTGCTGGAAGAGGACCGGATCGCCGCCCAGCTTGGGATCGAAGATCCCGAGATGGAGCCCTTTTTCCACCGCGACCAGCAGGATGGTGATGGCGATCACCGGCGTGCCGAGCAGGATGATCAGGCTGGTGGCGTAGTGCGACCAGATGAACAGCGGCAGCCGGAACCAGGTCATCCCGGGCGCCCGCATCCGGTGGATCGTCACCACGAAGTTGAGGCCGGTGAAGATCGACGAGAACCCGATGATGAAGACGCCGAGGCCGGTCGCGATCACGTGGGTGTTCGAATAGTTTGTGCTGTACGGCGTATAGAAGGTCCAGCCGGTGTCCACGCCGCCGTTGACCATGGCCCAGAGGACGAACAGGCCGCCGAGGTTGTAGACGTACCAGCTCGCCAGGTTGATCCTCGGGAAGGCGAGGTCCCGCGCTCCGATCATGATCGGCACCAGGAAGTTGCCGAGCACCGCGGGGATCGCGGGGATGAGGAAGAGGAACACCATGACCACGCCGTGCATGGTGAACACCCGGTTGTAGGTGTCCGGCTGCATCAGGTCCCCCTCGGGCGTCAGCAGCTCGAGGCGGATGAGCATGGCGAAGAGGCTCCCGATCGCGAAGAAGATCGAGACCGAAACGAGGTAGAGGATGGCGATCCGCTTGTGGTCCCGGGTCAGGAGCCATGAGCGGACACCGTATTCGGCGTTCAGATAGTTCGGCCGCTCGAAGCCGGTCTCCGGGCTCGCCACGACGGATTCTGCGGTTGCGCTCGTGTTCATGGTCCTGTCCTTGCTGCGGAGTCACCTTCGGAGAGGGATCGGATATAGGAGATGAGCTGCGTGAGCTGCTCCTCGGTGACCGAGCCCTGGAAGGTGGGCATGATCGGCTGCCAGCCGGCCGTCACCTTGGCCATGGGGTTCAGGATCGACTCGCGGATGTAGCTCTCGTCGGCGACGACCGAGCGGCCGTCGGAGAGCGCGACTTTGCTGTTGTACAGCCCGGCGAGCCGCGGCGCCCGCGCCGCCATGCCGGCCATGCCGGAGCCCGAGCCGCCTTCGCCGTGGCAGGTCTGGCAGGCGAGCTGCGCGAAGAGCTCGGCGCCGGAGAGCGTGTGCGGCTGGCCGCCCGCCAGCCAGCTCTCGTAATCGTGCGGCTCGAGGACGACGACGCTGCCGATCATCTTCGAGTGCTCGCCGCCGCAGTACTCGGCGCAGAACAGATGATAGACACCCGGCCGCGTGGGGCGGAACCAGATGCTCGTGTAGCGCCCCGGCAGCGCGTCCTGCTTGACGCGGAAGGCCGGCACGAAGAAGCTGTGGATGACGTCCTCGGAAGTCAGCTTCATCTGGATCGCCTGGCCGACCGGGACGTGCAAGGTGTTGATCTCGCGCTGCCCTTCCGGGTGCTGGAACTTCCACATCCACTGCTTGCCGACGCCGTAGTAGACCACCGCGTCCGACGGCGGCCGGTAGATCTGGACGAACACCTTCGTGCCCCAGGCGAACATCGCGAGCGCGATCGCCAGCGGGATCGCGGACCAGCCGATCTCCAGCCAGATCGGGGCCCGTTCCGGCAGACCGACCTGGTCTTCGTGACGCCGCCTATAGCGCGCCATGAAGTAGAGGATCAGGATGGCGATCAGCGCCGTGAAGAGGATGCTGATCACCGTCCAGGCATAGAACAGGGCATCGACCTGCGGAGAGACGCTGGAGGCCGATTCGGGAAACAGAGGGAGCTGCGATTTCATGGTCTAGGCTGCCCCCAGGGAACCTGGTTGTTGCGTCTTGGTCTCCCGCCGCCGCAGGAGGACGATCATCAGGACGACTCCGATGAGGGTCAACGCCGCCGCGACCTGCAGGAGCCGCATCGCCGCGGCGGTGTAGCGGCCGGTCGTCGGGTCGTAGTGGAAGCAATAGAGGATCGCCTGGTCGACGACCGAGCCGATCCTGCCGTCGGCGGATTCGTAGAGCGCCAGCCGGACGTCGCGCGGCGGGAAGTCGATCCCGAAGATGTAGCGCGAGACCCGCCCCTGGGGGGTGAGCACGGTGATCCCGGCGGCGTGCGCGTACTCGTTGCGCTCGCGGTCATAGACGTAGCGGAAGCCGACGTCTTTGGTGAGGGAGTCGACGGCGGCCTGGCTGCCGGTGAGGAAGTGCCAGCCGTCCTGCGTGCCGGACCGGTTGTAGCCGCCGAGGGTCTGCCGCTTCTGGTCCGCGGCGAGTGCGGGGGTCTCTTTCGGATCGATGCTCGCCACCACGACCTCGAATTCCTGGCCGGGGTTCCAGGTGAGCGCCTTGAGGCTCCCCGCGAGGCCGTTGAGCACCAGGTCGCAGAGCATCGGGCAGTGGTAGTAGGCGAGCACCAGGACCACCGGGCGCTTGCCGAAATAGTCGCCGAGGCGGACCTGGCGGCCCAGCTCGTCGCGGAAGACGGCGTCGAGCCGCACCTGCTGCCCGAGGCGCTGATCGAACCGCACCTGCTGCAGCGTCTGCGGCATCTGCACCGTGGGTGGAGCCGAGCCGGTGGGGCTGGTCCACGTCCTTCCGGCGTGCGCCGGGACCGCCGCGGCCAGCAGGACGGCCGGAAGCGTGAGAGTCAGGATCCTGCGCATCACAGTCAATGCTCCTGTGGGACCGGCGGCGGCCCCCCGACGATTTGAGGGCCGCGGCTGGCGATCACCTTCATGGCCACGTTGATCGGCAGCCGGACGGTCCCCTGCGCCTGGTTCTTCCAGGCCGGGGTCCCGAGCTCGCGGTCCTCTTCCTCGCGGAGGGCCTGCATGTCCTCGCGGTCCGAACGCGTGCCGGGAGGGACGTCTTGGTTGTCCTTGTTGAGCTTGTCGAAGTTTTCGCCGACCTGGAGCCGCGGCGCCGGCGGCGCCGGCTGCTTCATCTCCCGCTCGATCGGCGTCATCCCACGGTCCTTCCTGGCGTCCGATCTGTCCAGACCTCTGATCATGTAAAACATCGCAATCTGGACGATCACGGCGAGCACCACGAGCCCTCCCATCCATTTGGCGATGGCCTTCAAGTTGATCTCGCGGTCGTAGGTGTGAGCGTTGTCCGCGTGGCCGTGGCCGTGCGCGTCGCCGCTGTCGCGGGTGTGGGGTCCGATATGGATCTCACTCATGGGCGAGCGCCTCCGGGAGATCGGGATCGTTGATCGGAAGGAGCGGCCGCTTCTTGAGCTCGCCGAGGAAGAGCCAGAGCCAGAGGCCGCCGATGGCGAGCGGGGCCGCCGCGTACATCCAGGAGAAGCCCCAGGATTGTGACTCCCTGGGGAAGCCCGGCTCCACCTGCCAGAACAGGTCGACCAGCCGCATCGTCAGCATCAGGCCCGCCACGAAGACGAGCTGCCGCGGGTTGCGCTTCAAGTCGCGCGACAGGAGCAGCAGGAACGGCACGGCGAAGTGGAAGAGCACGATGGCCAGGGCGACGTAGCCCCAGCCGCCGGTGATGCGGCGCTTGAGCCACTCGATCTCCTCCGGCAGGTTGCCCGCCCAGATGATCAGGAACTGCGAGAAGGAGAAGTAGGCCCACAGCATGGTGAAGGCGAGCATCAGCTTGCCCCAGTCGTGGAAGTGGCCCGGCTGCAGCACGGAGCTCATCGGCTCGCGGCGCCAGAGCCACGCCGACATCACAATGAGGAAGGCGAGAGCCGACAGACCCATGCTCCCCATCAGCCAGACGCCGTAGATCGTCGAGTACCAGCGCGGGTCGAGAGACATCAGCCAGTCGACCGCGGCGAAGGTCACGCACAGGGCCCAGAGGACGATGCCCGGTGCCGCGATCCGCTTCATCCGGGCGATGATCGCCGGGTCCGCTTCGCGGTCCTGCCGCGCCGCCAGGCGGTCGAGCGCAAACGCCAGGAAGATCCAGACGGCGAAGTAGAACAGGAAGCGTAGGCCGAAGGCGAAGGGATTCAGATACGCCGCTTTCTGCCGCAGCAGCTCGTCGTGCGCCGCTTCCGGCCGGCTCCACGGATAGAGCGTCTGGAGCCCGAAAGCGAGAGGAACGGCGAGGACGAGCAGCCAGGGCAGCGTGCGCACGGCCGCCTCCAGGACGCGCCGGGCGGCGATGCCCCAGGAGCCGCGGGTCATGGTGTGCAACAGGATCAGCGCGAGCGATCCCAGGGTGACGCCGGTCCACAGCATCCAGCCGACCAGGTAGGAGCGGAAGAAATAGTCCGGCCTGAGGAGCAGCCCGATCACCAGGAGGACCGCACCGCCGGCCGCGCCTCCCAGAGCGAGGACGCGCAGCCGGTCGACCTCGGGCGGGGCGTTGAACGCCGCGGCGTCGAAGCGGCGCGGAGTCTCGTCAGCAACAGCAGCAGCCGCGGATTTCATCGCTCCTCCCTGAGCCGGCTCTCGACCTGGGCGCGCAGGTCCGCCGGCAGATCGGCCAGGCGGGCGTTCTGGCTGTACTGGAGCACCCGGATGTAATAGGCGATCGCCCAGCGGTCCTCCAGGGGGACCTGCGAGGCGTAGCTCGGCATCACGCCGAAGCCCTGGGTCATGACCTGCACGAAGTAGTCGGTCGGCACGCTGAGCAGCCGCGGATCGGTGTACGCCGGCGGCTGCTTGTAGCCGCGCTGCACGATCATGCCGCGGCCGTTGCCGAGCCGGCTGTGGCACGGGGAGCAATAGATGTTGAACCGCTCCTGGCCCCGCTCGAGCAGCGCGAAGGTGACCGGCGGCGGCCCGGTGACCGCGGCGGCCGGCCTCACCGTGAGACCGGTGTAGGGCGCGATCTTCGCTCCGTCGGCGTTCCTGGCCACGGTGCCGGCCGGGATCGGCCGCGCCGACAGGCCGTCGGCGTAGAAGTCGCTCGCCTCGTACGGCTCGACCTTGTTCTGGTCGTGCATGTTCTGCCGGCAGCCGGCGGTCACGGCGAGCGCGGCGGCCAGGGAGAGGCTCAGGGAAAGGGTTCTAGTGCGCAACGTCGGACACCTCGCTCGCGTGCAGGTCCAGGAGGAAGCTCCGGGTCTCCTCGAGGTTGAACTTCGGGTCCCGCGCCTCGATCACCAGGAAGTAGCGGTCGCGCGACGCCAGGGCGAAGCCCGGCACGTTGAAGACCGGGTGGTACGGCTGCGGCAGGCCGTTCAAGGCGAACATCCCGAGCACGGCCGCGAGAGCCGCGAACAGGATGGTCATCTCGAACGTCGGCACGATGAACGCCGGCCAGGAGTGGAACGGCCGGCCGCCGATGTTCATCGGGTATTCGAGCACCTGGCTCCAGTACTGGAGGAAGTAGCCGCCCAGCCCTCCGGTGATGCCGCCGCCGAGGACGATGAGCGGCATCTTCGAGCGCGGAAGGTCGAGGGCGTGCGACACCTCCTCGATCGGATAGGGGGTGTAGGCG
>DASPXX010000289.1:0-32135 GCA_035637095.1 Thermoanaerobaculia bacterium | reverse complement strand
TTCCTGTCGCGTTGGGACCTCTGGTGGCTCGCCCCTCTCGGCTTCGAGAACTCCTGGGAGATCGCCGTGCCCCAGGACGGCGGTCTCCTTCCGCATTGGCGGGTGCAGAAGAACGTCGAGCTGGTGCCGCGCCTCCTGGGCTGGGATGCGATGCGGCGGCGCGAACGGGCCCGCGAGATGCTGGAGCTGGTCGGGCTTTCAGCCGCAGTCCACGCCGGGCGCTACCCGGCCGAGCTCTCCGGCGGCCAGCGCCAGAGGGTCGCCTTCGCCCGCGCCCTCGCCGCCGATCCCCCGATCCTCCTCCTCGACGAGCCCTTCGGAGCCCTCGACACCCTGACCCGCCACGAGCTCCACCGCCAGTTCCTCGACCTCCGTGCCCGTCTGCCGAAGACCATGGTCTTGGTGACCCACGACCTCGGAGAGGCCTTCCGCCTGGCAGATCGCATCGGTGTCATGCGCAGAGGACGTCTCCTGCAGCTCGGTCCGGCCGAAGAGCTCCGGGAGCGGCCGGCGGACCCTTATGTGCGGGAGCTGCTGGAATGAGACCTCACCCCTCATTCCCCTCTCCCATCGCACACCCATCCCCCGGGAGAGGGGACGCCACCACCCAAAAGACGTTGCTCTTGAGAGGGAGGGGGTTCCCCCTCTCCCGGTTGGGGGGTGTGCGATGGGAGAGGGGGCCAGGGGGTGAGGTCCGGGCGGTGGGGCTTTTGCTTCTTCTTTTCCTCCTCCCCCTCCCCGCCCGCGCCGCGGACCGCATCGTCATCGGCTCGAAGAACTTCGAGGAGAGCCGCCTCCTCGCCGAGATGTTCGCCCAGCTCCTCGAAGCGCGGACGGGTCTCGCGGTCGAGCGCCGGCTCGGCCTCGCGGGCACTCAGGTGTGCTTCGAAGCCCTGAAGACCGGCTCGATCGACGTCTATCCCGAGTACACCGGCACCGGCCTGGTCTCCATCCTCAACGAGAAGGCGGCGGGCGATGCCACCGCGACCCTGCGCCGCGTGCGGGCCGAGTTCCTGTCGCGTTGGGACCTCTGGTGGCTCGCCCCTCTCGGCTTCGAGAACTCCTGGGAGATCGCCGTGCCCCAGGAGCTGGCGGAGCGCGAGAAGCTGCGGACGATCTCCGACCTGGCGCGCATCTCCGGGCGCCTGCGCGGCGGCTTCGGCCACGAGTTCGTCGGCCGCGAGGACGGCCTTCTCGGGCTCGAGCGGACCTACGGCCTGCGCTTCGCCTCGGTCCAGCCTCTCCAGCAGGCCCTGCAATACCAGGCGGCCGGCGACCGCCGGATCGATGCCATGGACGCCTATACGACCGACGCCCGCCTCCTGCGCTACCACCTCGTGGTGCTGGACGACGACAAGCACTTCTTCCCGCCCTATGACGCGGCGCCCCTCGTCCGCGGCGCCACGCTCGCCCGCCATCCGGAGGTGGGGACGGTGCTCGGCCTCCTGGCCGGCGCCTTCGACGAGGACCGGATGCGGGCCTTGAACTTCCGGCTTCAGGAGAAGGGGGAGAGCGAGGCCGTGGTGGCCCGCGACGCCCTGCGCGAGCTCGGCCTTATCAATAAGGTAGAGACCGCCCCCGAGGAGGCCCGCCCGGCGTCCGGCCTTCTCGCGACCTTCTGGGCGGAGCGGCGCGCCATCGGCCGGCGCACTCTGGAGCACCTCACCCTCTCCGCGCTCGCCCTCGCGCTCGGCATCCTCGTCTCGATTCCCCTCGGGCTCCTGCTGGAGCGCACCCGGCGCGGCGCCGAGACGGTCATCCGCCTCCTCGGCCTCTTCCAGACCGTGCCGTCCCTCGCCCTGTTGGCCTTCTTCGTCCCCTTCCTGGGGATCGGGATCGTCCCCGCCCTCGCGGCGCTCTGGCTCTATGCGCTCTTCCCGATGGTCCGCAACACCTACACGGGAGTGCGCGACGCCGATCCGCGGGCGGTCGAAGCCGCGACCGCGCTGGGCATGACGCCCGGGCAGGTGCTGCGGCTCGTCCGCCTGCCGCTCGCCGCGCCGGTCATCCTCGCGGGCATCCGCACAGCCGCGGTGATCACCGTCGGCACCGCGACCTTGGCCGCCTTCATCGGAGCCGGCGGCCTGGGCGAGCCGATCGTGACCGGCCTCCAGCTCGCCAATACGAACCTGATCCTCTCGGGAGCCATCCCCGCCGCCGCCCTGGCGCTCCTGGTGGACGGCGCCCTGGGTTGGGTCGAGCGGGCGCTGCGGCCGGCGGGGCTGGAAATCAGGCGGTAGGGCGGAGCGCCTTCACCTGCTCGGCTCCGTCGGGCGTGAGGTAATACCAGGTCCCGGCCGGGTTCTGCTTGAGCCACCCCTTCTCCACCATGGCCGCGAGCCCCGCATCGATATCCACGCCGGGGTGCTCCGGCTGCCCATAGCGGATCGCCTGCGCGCGCATCCCATAGCCGGGCTGGACGCTGCCCGCGATATGACACCGATACCTGAACCGGTCGAGGATCACCTGCTCTGTCGTCATGGTCTTTATTCTAACTCTGAGCGGGAGGAGGCGAACGTCTCCCGCCACCCCTGCGTCCCCGCCAGCAGCGCGAGCGCCCGGTCGAGCCTTTCCTGGTTCTCCGGCCGCACGAGCCAGGTGCTCCGCCCGGAAGGGTGGGGCAGCGGGATCACCTCCATCGCATGGCCATCGCGCTCCACCTGGAAGATCTGCCCCACCCGGTCCTGGAGCGGAGCGGGCTCGGGGAGGAACTTGGCGATCGCGGGCTGGCCCACCGCGATCACCGTCAGCGGACGCAGGAGGCGGATCTCTTCTTCGAGGAACGGCGCGCAGTTGGCCAGCTCGAGCGGACCGGGGGGCCGGTCGCCCCCCTGCGGCGCGCGGCCGGGAAAGCAGCGGATCACCGCACAGATCCAGACCCGGCGGCGGAATTCCTCCTCGGTCGCTCCGAGGCGGGCGAACCAGGAAAACAGGCGCGCCCCGGCCGTGAACGCGAACGGCCGGCCGACGTCCCGCTCCTTCGGCCCCGGCGCCTGCCCGACCAGCATGACGCGCGGCCAGACCTCCGGAGGCGCGATGATCGGCGGCGGCTCGACCGTCGGGCAGCGGCGGCAGCCCCGCACCTCGCGCACATGGCGTTCCAGGGCCTCGGCGCCGGGCGTCAGCCCCGAATCCACTCCCCCGACCCCATCCGCCGCCACTGCTGCTCGGCCAGGACCTGCAGGAAGGTATCCACCACCCTCGGATCGAACTGCCGCCCGCGCTGGTTGCGGAGCTCCTCGATGGCCTGCTCCACCGAGAGCGCCGCACGGTAGGGCCGGTCCGTGGTCATGGCGTCGAACGCATCCACCACCGCAACGATCCGCGCTCCGAGAGGGATGCGCTCCCCTCGCAACCCGCCGGGATAGCCGGGATAGGTCGCGTTCAGGTCCCCGTCGTAGCGCTCCTGGTGGTGCAGGACGATCGGCGCGGCATCCTTCAAGAGGTCGAGCCTCTCCAGGATCCGGGCGCCGATCGCCGGGTGCCGCTTCATCACCTCGGCCTCGAATTCGTCGAGCGGCCCCTCTTTCCCCAACACGTGCTCGGGAATCCCGATCTTGCCGATGTCGTGGAGGAGGCTCGCGAAATGGAGCATCTCCAGATCGTGCCCGCGCAGACCCAGCCGGCTCCCGACCGTCACGGCGTACTCGCTCACCCGGTGGAGGTGCCCTTCCGTGTAGGAGTCCTTCGCCTCGACCGCCTGGGTCAGGGCCAGCGCCACATTCAAGAGGTCGTGCCGCAGCAGCCGGTTGGCATCCATCAGCTCGTCGCGCGTCTGCGCTTCGGCCTCGCGGGACTCGCCGACGAAGGCGCCGGCGAGAGACAGGATCACGAAGTCCGCGGCAGAGACCCACAGGTCGGTCCCTGGACCGCCGGTCAGCGCGGCCAGGCCGCTCAGGCCCACGAGATAGATGATCCCGCTCGCCGAAGAGGCGAGGATGCCGCCGCGCATCCCGTAGTCGAGCGCCGCGCCGAGGATCGGCACCAGATAGACCAGGAGGATCCAGGGCCCGCTCTGCGGCAGGAACCGGGAGACCGGCACCGCGACCAGAGTCAGACCGACAACCACCGCCGCGCCGATCAGGAGCGCGTGGCCGATCTCCAGCCGGCGTCTCGCGGGCGCGACCCTCATCGTCTCATCGCCGCGCGGCTGGATCGTCTCCGGCGCGAGGCCCAGCCGGCGCGACCGGCGAGCCGGGAGCTCGGCGGGGATGGACACCATCCAGAGGCGGAAGAACCGATCGGCAACCAGGAGGACCGGCGGCCCCAGCAGCACCACGCCGGTCAGCGTCCCTGCCGCCTGATTCCAGAAAGCCTGGAATGCCGGGCCGTTCGCCGCCGCAGCCATCAGCAACCCACCGGCGAGACCGCCCAGCAGACCACTGCCGAGCAGCCAGAGATGGGAGCGCAGATTGGGCAGGCCCCGCCCGAGGTCCGGGACCGAGCGGAAGGTCAGATAGATCGCGACTCCGGGAGCCGTCGCCGCGGCCGCGGCGACAAAGGCGGCGAGGACATCCGGCCGCAGCCCTTCAGCCGTGAGAAAACAGGCCAGGCCGAAAGCGGCGATCCCCGGCCATCCGAACAGCACGCCGGCGCAGCCGCCGAGCGCCGGCGCGGCCCAACCGCCGGCGAGCCCGGCCAGCACCCCCGCCGCCATCCCGAAGCCCGCCCGGGCGGCCCGGCGCTCGGCAAGGAGCGGAGCGGCGAGCTCGCCCAGCCGCCGCGACAGGAGAGAAAAGCCCGAAGGCGCAGCAGCAGCCCGTGACCGTCGCATCAAGGCATCGATCTCCACCATCACCTCCCGAGGCCACCCAAAAGGCGGAGCCTCAAAGAAAAGCCCCTCGCGGGGCGGAGGATCGCGGAAGGCGGAGGGGACGCCTCTCGACGGCTAGGCCTTCGCCGGGGCTCCCGCCGGGGCCTCCACCGGCGGAGCCGGCGGGAGCGGCAGCACCTCGACGGCCGGCTCCCACCAGGGAGCGCCGGGCTCGAAGAGCTCCCCTTCATGCGCACAGGGAGAGGCGATATGGTCCTTGCCGGACACCGGCTTGCCCGTATGCCGTCCCCGGTGCAGGGGATAGGTGCTGCCGCAGACCAGGCAGAAGCGGCCGATGATCCGGCCACGCCTCTCTTCCGCGATCTGACTCTCGGGAGCCGCCTCTGGAGCTCGATAGACCATGGCCCGCTCCCGTCCTACTGCGCCGCCAACAGCTCGGCGCGGGAAAAGAAAAACGACAGCTCGATGCCCGCATTCTCGGGCGAGTCGCTGCCGTGGATCGCGTTGCGCTCGATGCTCGTGCCGAACAGATTGCGGAGCGTCCCCGGCGCAGCCTTCGCCACGTCCGTGGCCCCCATCACCTCGCGGAGATGAGCCACCGCGTTCTCGCGCTCCAGGGCGATCGGCATCACCGGTCCGCTCGTCATGAACTCCACCAGGCTGCCGTAGAACGGCCGCTCCTTGTGCACCTCGTAGAACGCACGCGCCTGAGTTTCAGTCAGCCGAAGCATTTTGATCCCGAGAACTGCAAAACCTTCTTCCTGTAATCTTGCAATCATCCTGCCAGCACTGCCGGCCGCGACACTGTCCGGCTTGAGAATCGCCAGAGTCCTCTCCATCGAGCTTCTCTCCTCTCTTCTATAATAGCTATCTTTCTCTGTTTCGGGCTGGAGTGATGTAAGAAGGTAAATCACGTCTCGCCCAGGACTTCCAGATCTCCATTCGCTCCTACCACACGGAAGACCGTCCCGACGACCTCCATCGCCCCGTCGGGCCCGAGGAGGACCGCCGATTCCGCGGGAATGCCCAGACCCCACTGGACGCCGTCCGCCGCGAGCAGCCGGCGGAGCCGGCGGTCGTGGCCGGGATCGAAGTTCGGCTCGACCACCCCGTCAGGGAGCCAGCCGAAGCCGGGGAGGCTCTTGCCCGGGACAAAGCTCTTGGCCCACCGGCCGGCGGCCTGCGACGCGGCGGCGATGGTCACCACCATACCGCCCTCCCGGAGCTTCCGGGCGAGCGCCTCGGCGGCGGGAGTCTCCAGGATCGCCTCCAGGAGGTGGTCCGTCACCCCGCCGCCGATGTACACCGCGGGGACCGCCGCGATCCGCTCCGCGTTCCTCCCCCGGCGGCCGTCGCGCGGCCGGTAGATCGGGATGACCTCCAGCTCGCGGTCGAACTGCTCGCGCATGTACTCCCCGAAATGCTTCGGGTAGTCGTTCGATCCGCTCGCCGCCGGGATGAACCCGATCGGCCCCGGAGGCACCTTGTCCAGCCAGACGAAATCCGCGTCGATCGTATCGCCGAAGCTGAACTCGCCGCCTCCGAGGAGGACCAGCCAGCCGTTGCCGGGGATGCGGAGGGTATCCATCAATTCCATTGGCTCCATCGCCGCCGTAGACCCTCACCCCCAGCCCCTCTCCCGCGAGCGGGAGAGGGGAGAAGGTTAGATCAATCCGGGAACAAGCGGGACAAACCTACACCCCTCTCCCACTTGTGGGAGAGGGGCCGGGGGTGAGGGCTTTCGCCATCGCCTCTCCCATCTCCGCCGGCGACTCGACCACGTGGATCCCCGCCTCGCGCAGGGCCGCGAACTTCTCCGCCGCCGTCCCCTTGCCGCCGGAGATGATCGCTCCCGCGTGCCCCATGCGGCGTCCCGGCGGCGCGGTACGGCCGGCGATGAAGCCGACCACCGGCTTCTGCATGTTCTCCTTGATCCAAGCCGCCGCCTGCTCCTCGGCGCTGCCGCCGATCTCGCCGATCATGATCACCCCTTCCGTCTCGGGGTCCGCGGCGAACGCCTGCAGCACGTCGAGGAAGCTCGTGCCGTTGACCGGATCGCCGCCGATGCCCACGCCGGTCGACTGGCCGAGATTCACCCGGGTGAGCTGCCAGACCGCCTCGTAGGTCAGCGTGCCCGAGCGGCTGACCACGCCGATCGTGCCCGGCCGGTGGATGTGCCCCGGCATGATGCCGATCTTGGCCTGCCCCGGCGTGATGATCCCCGGGCAGTTCGGCCCGATCAACCGCGTGGGGTGGTCGCGCAGGAAAGCCTTGGCCTTGATCATGTCGTTCACCGGGATGCCTTCGGTGATGCAGACGACCAGCTCGATCCCGGCGTCCGCGGCCTCCATGATCGCGTCCGCGGCAAACGGCGGCGGCACGAAGATCATCGATGCGTTGGCCCCGGTGGCCGCGCGGGCCTCGGCGACCGAATCGAACACCGGGATGCCCTCGACCGTCTCGCCGCCCTTGCCGGGAGTGACGCCGGCGACCACCTGGGTGCCGTACTCGCGGCAGCCGAGCGCGTGGAACGTCCCTTCCTTCCCGGTGATCCCCTGCACCAGAAGGCGCGTGTCCTTGTTCAACCAGATCGCCATGGCTCACGCCCCTCCTTTCGCGGCGGCCACCACTTTCTCGGCGGCGTCGGCCATCTGCTCGGCCACAATGAAATGGAATGGGGCCTCGCGCAGGATGCGCCGTCCCTCGTCCACGTTGGTCCCCTCCAGCCGGACCACCACCGGGATCTCTACTCCGCCGAGCTCCTCGAGAGCGTTGACTACCCCGCGGGCGATGCGGTCCGTGCGGGCGATGCCGCCGAAAATGTTGATCAGCACGGCGCGCACATTGGGATCGGAGACCAGCAGGCGGAACGCGTTCTTCACCGCCTCCTGGCTGGCGCCGCCGCCCACGTCGAGGAAGTTGGCCGGCTCGCCGCCATAGAGCTTGATGATGTCCATGGTCGCCATGGCGAGGCCGGCGCCGTTGACCATGCAGGCGATGTTGCCGTCGAGCTTGATGTAGTTCAGGTTGAACTTGGACGCCTCGACCTCCATCGGGTTCTCCTCGTCCAAGTCCCGCATCTCCACGATGTCCGGGTGGCGGAAGAGGGCGTTGTCGTCGAAGTTGAGCTTGGCGTCGAGCGCCATCACGTCGCCCGCGCCGGTGACCATCAGCGGGTTGATCTCGGCGAGCGACGCGTCCGTGGCGAGATAGGCGTTTACCAGACCGGTCACGAGCTTGGCCGCCTTCGCCGCGGTCTGCCCTTTGAGACCGAGACCGCGGGCCACGGCACGGGCCTGGAACGGCAGGACGCCGAGATGCGGATCGATGCTCCGCCGGAAGATCTTCTCCGGATGGGTAGCAGCGACCTCCTCGATGTCCATGCCGCCGGCCGCCGAGGCCATCACCACGGGTTTGCCCTGGGCGCGGTCGAGGGTGATCGAGACGTAGAGCTCCTGGGCGATGTCGGCGGTCTCCTCGATCAAGACCTTGCGGACGAGCTGCCCTTCGGGGCCGGTCTGGTGGGTGACGAGCTGCATGCCGAGGATCTTCGACGCCAGCTCGCGGGCCTCCTCGGGCGACTTGGCGAGCTTGACGCCGCCGCCCTTGCCACGGCCGCCGGCATGGATCTGAGCCTTGACGACACAGCGGCCGCCGAGCTCCTGGCAGATCCGCGCCGCCTCCTCCGGATCGCTGGTGACCCGCCCCTTGGGCGTGGCGACCCCGTACCGGCGCAGGATCTCCTTGGCCTGATATTCGTGGATCTTCAAGACAATCTCCTCCGAGACGTTGTCCGAGAGACGGGTGACGACGGAATTCCCCCGAGGGGGGATGGCAGGCCCCGGACACACGGGCAACCTGAGGGGGCCGGAGCGGGAGTGTATCAGAGGAGGACCCTACGCCAGAGCAGCCGCGTGGAGAGCGGAGGACTGCTGTAGCATAGCGAGACGGCTACGAGGAGGTGCTCCAGATGGTCCGCGTGACAATCGAAGTTCCCGAAGGAGCGTTGGCCGCGCTCCATCAGGATCCCCAGGGATTCGCCCGAGAGATGAAACTCGCCGCGGCGGCGAAGTGGTATGAGCTCAAGCTGGTCTCCCAGGGCCGCGCCGCCGAGATCGCTGGAATATCGAGGGCCGAGCTCCTCGACGTCTTGGCACGTTTCGGCGTCTCGCCGTTCCAGTACAACGCGGACGAGTTGCTCGAGGAAGCCGGTCTTGGGTGAAGTCTGGGGTGTCAATGCCTCGCCAGTCATCACCCTGGCCAAGGCAGCCAGCCAGCCCGCCCGAAGAAGCATCAACAGGATTTCGTCAGCTGCAAGTCCAGTAGACCGCCCAATCGTAGCCGTCGGTCAAATCGATTCGCTTGAAGCCCATGCCGCACCATTCGCTGATCAGCCCCTCCTTCTGCATCCGATGGCTCCAGACATCGCTGAAGAGGACGTACGTAAGCTTCAGCCTGTCATGATTCGCTCCCGTAACTCTCACCTTGATATCGAGCCCACGATCCAGGAAGGACTCGCGAAGTGTCGCTTCGAGTCCAGCTCGCCTTTCCTTGTCCGCTGCAGCCTTCTCGGCAGCCTGCCGCTCGCGCTCCTCGCGTTCAACCCGTTCCTTCGCCTTCTGGATCTCTGCTCCCAGGGCTTCGAGCCCTGGATACTGAGGGTAGGCCTGAGCGACTTGGTTCAGAAAATCCTCGGCCCCCGTAAGATCCCCTTGTTCGAGGCTAGCTTTAGCCATCTCGAAGTTTGCCGGTGCCTTTGCCTGGAGTGCAGCACGCTCCTTTTCAATTCGGATCCTTTCCTTCTCACGAACCTCTTCCTCCGTTGGCCCGCAACCGCTCACGCTCATGAACAACAGGCAAGTCAGATCAGCGAAAGACAAAAGGGTCGAGGCTCTCTTTCTCATCTCAGGCTACTCCACGATTCCGGATGACGAGGGAGAGGGAGAGGGAAGCGCAGTGAGCTCCCAGACGCAGACCTCATAGCCGGACCGCCGGAGCTCGTGGTCCTCATGCTCGGCGTAGTTGTCGCGGGTCACTGCCACCTGGCATTCGATACAGAAGGTCAAAGGGTGCCGGATCTTGCCAGCTGAACGGACCATCCCGCGCTCCGCGAGGCGACGGCATCGGCGGTAGATGGCCTGGCTGTCCTCGCCGGTGGTCGCAGCGAGCTCGGTCGTGGCCTGAGGACCACCGGCGAGAGCTTCGAGGATCGCCGCCTCGATCTGGTTGCGTTGGCTCATGGATGCATTCCATTGCCGAGAGGAATGCCTAGAGACGGCAGCCCTCTACTCCGTGAGTGGCGAAATGGAGGCGGAATGTTTAGCAGGCTGGCGCGGCTGAAGCTACCCTCGGCGACTCTTGGGTAGGCTCTCTTGCTCAACGAGAAGGCTTTCCCGTTAGCAGGCACTGCATGCCCGCTCGGCGGGAAGGCTTTCCCGGAGCGGCCGGGCGAAAGCCCGGCTTGCCAGACCGGCAGACTGCCCTCGCGGTCTGCGGGAGCGCCCCCAGGATCACCGCTGTGCCCCAGGAGAACGGCGGAAGACCACCGGCCAGATCCGTGGCTCCCCCGGCCAGGGCTGCCGGAGCACCGCGCATCTGCGTCACTCCTCAGAGCGCCGACGGCTCTCCCCAGACGAAGTGCGAGACGCCCCCGGATTGGGCATGGCACCGGTGTCCCGGGGCATGAGGCCGAGCCCCGGAGGCCAGCCGCAGATCGGCTGGGGACACCTGGCAGAGGATTGGGCCGGAGCACCGGTCCGCTGGGCGGAGCCGGCGCTGGATTGGGGGAGGTCGCAGGCCGGCGGGGCGCAGTCCGTGGTAGCTTGGGGGAGAGCGCAGACCGGCAGGGCACCGTCAGCAGGGTACGGGGCGAAGGCGCATACCGGCTGGGGCGCGGCGGCAGCCGCCAGGGCGGTCTCGGCCGACGGTTCTCAGCTACGCAGGATCTCGATCACTTGCTCGACAACCTCTTCGAGCTTCCGCGTCAGAACCGCCCCAGCCTTGTAGAGGATGATCGCCCGATCCGCCGTGAACAGCCGATTGGGGCGTATGCTGCTCGATTGACTGAGCCCGCCCCGGGAGAAATCTCCTGCCTCCAGGCCGATCGAGTAGCGATCCTTGGCAGTCTGACTCGTGATCTGGCAGAGGACCAGGTCATCTCCATCCAACTTGGCAAGCACGAGAGCAGGGCGTCTTCTCGCCTGGCGAAGGTCCGAGAAGGGAAACGGAACGACGACGACGTCGCCTCTCACAAATCCTGCCAAGCTACGTCCTCCTCCGGTGACAGCCAATCCCTGCCGAGAACCCGCTCGCTCGCGAATGCCGTCTCCAGAGCTTCACGCCGGGGAGCATCTTGAAGGAGGCGAACGAATCCGAGGATCTCGTCCAGCAGAGTCTCCGGAGCCTTCTCCACCTCTCGAAGGACCATTTCTCTTTTCGTCATGTCACTCTCCAAGTTTATCCTACTCCACCTCAAGCCGAGCAGGCGTAGAATCCTCCCCGTGCGAGAGCATCCCGCGACCGCCCTGCTCGTGGTCATCGCTCTCCTGGTGGCGCTCCTTCCGGCGGGCCAGGGGATGCGATGCCCTTCGTGCGGCGAGACCGGCAGGTGCTGTTGCTTCCTCCGGCCGGTCGCCTCTCCGGCAGCGCACTGCGGTATGCACGGCGGCTCGTCTTCCTGCGCGTTGACCCAGTCCAAGGCGAGCCCCGCGGCGTCTCATGGGACGTCTCTCCGCCGACGCCTCCCCCGCGGTTCGTCCGGATCGTCTGGCACCGCGGACCCGCGGCGCGCGGGTCCCTCGACGAAACCGAAGAACCGGACGATGTAACAGGAGGCATTCCATGTCCGTCAAGCTTCGCTGCTGCCGGAGGCCAGGCCTCGCAGCGGCACTGCTGATTTTTTCGTCTCTCCTCACGATCGCGCGGCCGGCCGGCGCCTGCTCGATGTGCCGCTGCGGCGACCCGACCTTCAATGCTCTGGGCACCGATGTCTATGCCATGGACAAGCTCCGTGTGGCTCTCGACTGGGAACGCTTCGACAAGCAGCAGGGTCCCGGAGACAGCGCCGAGACGATGAGCGAGGACCGCTTTACGACCGCCCTCTCCTATACCTTCTCCGACCGGGTGACCGCCGTGGCGCGCATCCCCTACAGCTCGCGGACGCTGCGCGAGCCGGGCCAGATCGAGGTGACCGAGGCCGTGGTGAGGCACGAAGGGACCGAGCCCGCCCTGCGCGACACGACCTCCGACCTCGCCGACCCGGAGCTCTACGCACTGGTGCGGCTGTGGTCCTCGCCGTTCTCCGGCGGCATGGGCAGCCGCGCCTGGATCTCGGCCCTGGGCGGCGTCAAGACCAACTGGGGACGCAATGACCTGCGGCAGGGTGGCGTTCGCCTCGACGAGCACCTGCAGCCCGGCACCGGCTCGACGGACGTCTTCGGCGGCCTCTCGGGCTTCTATCTCCTGAATCAGAGCTCGTCAGTGTTCGGCTCCGTGCAGCTCCGCCGCATGGGCCGCAACGACTTCGGCTACCGCTACGGCGATGTGTCCATGGCGACCGCGGGCTACGAGCGCAAAATCACCGCGGCTCTCGACGGCGTCCTGACCCTCGACTTCCGCGACGCCGGCCGCGACCTGGTAGGAGACGAGGGGAGCGATCCGGACACCGGCGGCAGGCTCCTCTACGTCAGCCCGAAGCTCAGCCGCGACTTCGGCCGCGGCCTGGTCGGCCGGCTCTCCGTCCAGGTCCCGGTGGTCGAGGACCTGAACGGGGATCAGGACGAGAAGGCGGTGGTGAACCTCGGCGTGACCTGGCTGTACTAGCGCCAAGACCACCTGGGAGAGGGGGAGCCCCAAGAGCGATGAACCTGTACTAGAGTAGCGGTAATCGTTTCCACCGGGAGCTTCACGGCTTGACCGACATCCGGACCCTGCTCTTCGCGAATGCGCTGGTCTTCGCGGTCCTGGCGACCGCGATGATCCTCGTATGGCGGGGCAAGTCTGCGCGGCTGAAGGCAGACCTCGCCCGGGAAGCCGCCGAAAAGAGGCGTTACGAAAAGGCGTTGAAAGAGCTGGTCCAGGTGGCGGCCCACGAGTTGCGGAGCCCGTTGACGTCGATCTATGGCACTCTGCAGCTGCTGGCCGGACGCAGCGAGGAGCTCTCGGAAGCGGACAGGACGCGGCTCCTCGACATGGCCCGGCGCAACAGCGAACGGATGGTCCACCTGCTCAACGACCTCCTGGACCTGGAGCGCGTCGAGTCGGGTGGGGCTTCCTTCATCATCGAGTCGGTGGACCTCGACCGGCAGCTGGTGCAGGCCCAGGAGCTGAGCGAAGGCCAGGCGAGCCGGCGGGAGGTCCGGATCGAGCTCGCCCCGCTCCCCCACGCCCGCGTGCGCGCCGATCCACAGCGGCTCCAGCAGGTCCTCTCCAATCTGCTGTCGAACGCCCTGAAGTTCTCCCCCCCGGGAGAATCCGTGCGGCTGAGCGCCTTCCAGAGGGACGGCATGGTGCGCGTCGAGGTCAGCGACCACGGACCGGGCATTCCCAAGGAGCTCCGCGCCCGCGTCTTCCAGAGGTTCATCCGGGGGAAGGCTCCCCGGTCCGCCGGGGAGCAGGAGAAGGGCTCCGGCCTCGGCCTCGCGATCAGCAAGGCGCTCATCGAAAAGATGGGAGGCAGGATCGGCTTCGAGCCCGCCGAGCCCACCGGAACGACGTTCTACATCGAGCTGCCCGCGGACGGCGGCTGAGCCGGAGCCGCCAGCGACTCCCGCGGGATGAGCTGCCCGTGGAGGATGACGGTCTCGATGGCGTTCCAGGCCTCGGCGCTCGCCAGGGGATCGGCGGTCAGATCCGTGAGCTGACCGTAGAAGACCTTCACCGTATCCCCGAAGTCCAGCACCTTCACCATCAGCTCTAGATTCGACGGATCGCTGAACGAGAAGAATCCCGAGCCATCCGTGCGCTGGAAGGCCCGGCCGACTCCGATCGAGTCGTCGTTCTCATTGAACCAGTCCACCTGGACCTTGAAGCGTCCGCCGCCCAGGCAGAGAGACGTGAGGTCCGTCCGGCACGGCTGCGTGGCCGACGGCGGAGCGGCGAAGCGGGCCCGCGTCATGTTGAGCACGCGGTGATTGTCCCGCTGGCCGGCGATGCCGGTCGGGTGTCCGTCGAAACGGACCGCGGGATTGGAGAACTGCAAGGCGGCCGGACAGCCCTGCCTGCACTGGAACGGGTAGGACATCACCGAATGGAAGCTGCCGTCGACGTAATGTCCGTAGGCATACGGGAAAAGGGCGTTGTAGAGGGGAGAGCCGAAGACGGGATCGTGCTCGCATCCCATCGTATGACCGATCTCGTGGGCGAGCAGCACCCGGTCTCCGCCGACACAGTTCCGCCGGAGCAGCACACCGCCCTGAGCCGTCTGCTTGCGGTCATTGAGCACGTCCGGCCGGAGGATGTTGGTCGCGATGCCGCAGGCCCCCTCGATGTTTTCGACCACCAGCGCGACGAACGGAGCCTGATACGTCACCTGCAACCGGTTGACGTAGGGATCGTGCTTCAGCCAGAAAAGATTGTGCGTGTCGTCATTCTCCGGCCGGGAGGTCTCCTCCGTGTGGGCCAGTTGGAGATGGACCTGGACGTCGCTGTTGGCGTAGGCGGCGTTGGCCAGGTCCACCTCGTGCTGGAGGAGCTGCTCGAGCGTCTCGCTCCCACCCGCGCCCTGGCGTGCCGCGGCGGTATAGAAGGCGATCACGTTGAAGCGGGAAATCGGTGCAGGCCGCGCCCGGGCGTCCGCATCTG
This sequence comes from Thermoanaerobaculia bacterium, assembly GCA_035637095.1. Classification (GTDB taxonomy): domain Bacteria; phylum Acidobacteriota; class Thermoanaerobaculia; order Multivoradales; family UBA5704; genus UBA5704. The sequence continues at coordinate 17,560 of DASPXX010000289.1, read as the reverse complement.
CCAGAAGCTTGGGGAGCCGAACCAGATCGAGCTTCTCGGAAAAATCGAGCCGGCTCTCATCGATCCTCGACATCCGATGCTCACCGCCCGCCACCGGATCGATCTGGTACGCCGCCCCCGGCACCATGACCCGTCCCACGACCCGGCCGTTCCGAACCGTCAGGACCACATCGCCCGCGGGCGCCCCACCAGCCCCGGCGATCCGCCCCCGCCACGCGAAATCCCCCGCCCCCCGCACCTCCAGATCGGTCCGATCGACGACGAACACCCGGCCATCCGGAAGAGGCACCCGGACCTGCCGGGAGTCCAGAGCTGCCAGATCGACCTCGACCGCCGTCTGCTCCGACCCCGGTCCTCCGTCCTCCGCGAGACGGAGCATCGTGCGAGGCTCGGGAGCGGGCTGTGCGGTCAGAGGAAGGGAGGGGGACGAAGCGAGGAGAGAGGCCAGCAGGAGACGGAGAACCCAAGGCGCGCTTCGCGCGGTCCGCATGGTGACTCCTTTCGTCGAGCGGCATGGTACGTATTCTCAACGTATGCAAGCCCTCAACTCCCTCAGGCGCGAAGACCGCCAATCAAAGCTTCAAGCCACTACAATAGCACCTTCGGGCGCTCCAGATCGCGTTCCAGAACCGAAAACTTCTTGGAGCTCTTCGAAACGGCTGCCACGAGCCGGTCCCAGATGGACAAATGGGAGCCTAATGATCTCTTGGGCCTCCCGGGAGAATAACGACGGCGGGAGGAAAAGAAGAGCTCCCCGCCCGAACGGACGGCCGACCCTCCCACCTGAAGACGTCTCCTGCCTCATCCCACCGGCGGGGGCTTCCGGACGGGGGCGTCTGTCATTGTGAGGAGGATGGGCGGGCTGACGCCTGCCCGGGAGGTCTCACCATGGAACGCAAATTCCCCTGGACGGCTCTGACGACAGCAGCGGCGGGTGCGGCGACTCTCGCCGCCGTCGACCTGGCCCTTCGCCCCTGGTTCCTGAATTGGGGCGCCACGGACGCGGAGATCGGGAAGGCCCTGCCCGGAGACGATCTGTGCCCGGGCGCGAGGTCGACCGCGACCCGGGCGATGACGATCCACGCCCCTGCCGAGGAGGTGTGGCGCTGGATCGCCCAGATCGGCCAGGACCGCGGCGGCTTCTATAGCTACACCTGGCTGGAGAATCTCGTCGGCGCCAGGATGCGCAATGCGAGCCACATCATTCCCAAGCTCCCGGCCCTCACGCTCGGAGACTCGGTCTGGATGACGCCGCAATCGCGGTACGGCGGCCGCGGCCGTGCAAAGGTGGCGATGATCGAGCCCAACCGGTATCTGGTGCTCGTCTCGCTGGAGGGCTTCGCCGCCCTCGCCCGTGCCGGCCACACCGAAGACGGCGCCTGGGCCTTCATCCTGGAGCCGCTCGACGATCACACCACGCGACTCATCATCCGTTCCCACAGCGGTCCCGACGCCGGCGCGCACCGGTTCCTCTTCTTCGACCCGATCCACTTCATCATGGAGCGCAAGATGATGCTGGGCATCCGCGATCGGGCCGAGGCGCACGCGAAAGCCGCTTGAGCCCGATTCTGAGCTAGAATCCCAGCCATCCGAAACACTCCCGGCGCCGACCGCACCCGCGGTCGGCGCTCGGTTAAATAATGCAGGGCGGAGACGAATCGGGACACGCCTCATCTCCCGGCGTGTCGTCGACATGTCGGCGCCTCCCTCCGGCACGTCGATCGTCCGCATCACCCCCGCGAGAGCCCCTGAAATCAGCCCTTCCGAACCTGGCACCGAGCCTGCTATCGTGGATCGCAGCCGATTACAGGACGGGAGGCACTTGGCATGAGCAAGGAGCAGAAGGAATACGACCTGATCATCCTGGGTGGAGGGGCGATGGGCCTGTCAGCCGCGTGGCAGGGCGCGATCCGCGGCAAGAGCGTGCTGGTGCTCGAGCAGCTCACCTTCTACAACCAGCAGGGGAGCACCGCCGGAGACTCACGACAATTCCGGCTGCAGTACTCGCAGGCCTACATGTCCAAGCTCGTGCTCCAGGCGATCCCCGAATGGGACCAGCTCCAGAGCTACACCGACACGCAGCTGGTCGGCAAGCAGGGCTGCCTGTGGTTCGGCAATCCCAACCTCCCCACCGAGGAGGGCGGCGTCGGCCCGGCGATCGAGGTGATGGATCAGCTCCACATCCCCTACGAGCCGCTGGCGCGGGCAGAGATCGAGGCGCGTTATCCGTTCAAGGACCTGCCCTCGAATACCGTGGGGTTCCTGCAGAAATACGGCGGCATGATCGACGTGCCCGCCACGCTCCACACCCTGCTGCAGGTGGCGGCGTCGCATACCGCGGTGACGCTGCGCGATCACAGCCCGGTGACCGGCCTGGAGGGAAGGGCCAACGGCGTGATCGTGCATTGCGGCGATATGCGCTACTTCGGCAGCAGGCTGATCATCACGCCCGGACCCTACGTCAACGACGTCCTCCGCCCCTTCGGCCTGGAGCTCAAGATCGACATCTGGGACATGGCTTCGGCCTATTACAAGATGACCGAGGACATCGCCGAGACCCCGACCTGGTTCGTGTTCGAGAACCGGCCTGGCGTGGTCGACGGGCAGAAGGTCAACGAGGGACTGTTCTACGGCTTTCCGGAAGCCTCCTGGTCCCATCCCGGCTATCTGCGCGTGGCGCCGGACTTCCCCGGCCGCATCATCTCCGACCCGTCGCAGCGGAGCAAAGAGCCGAGCAAGAAGGACATCGAGCTGACGGACAAATGGGTGCGCGAGCACATGAAGGGCTTGGTGCCCGAGGCCGAGTTCACCTCGACCTGCCTGATCGCGCTGCCCCTGGACCCGGACAAGCTGATGTTCCTCGACCAGGCGCCGCCAGGCGTGCCGGGCCGCGAGAACATCTATGTCTATGCCGGAGGTTGGGGCGCCAAGCTGATCCCGCTGATCGGCAAGATCCTGGTGCAGCTGGCGCTCGACGGGCAGACCTCCTACGACATCTCGCCCTTCGCGATCACCGACGCGGATCTGACGGTGACCGCCGACATCGGCCATGGCACCGCGGCCAAAGGACCCGGCGGCCGGCTGCCCAACGAGATGTCGCCGCTGCTCCAACTCGATCCCGGCATGGCGCCGGGCAAGGAGCTGGAGATCGACGTGGCGATCGTCGGCGCGGGGGTGTCGGGACTCTACAGCGGCTGGCGCCTGCTCACCGGGCATTACCGGAGCGGCGGGGCGGCGCCGTTCCAGACCGGCGACAAGCCGCGGGTCCACGTCTTCGAGCTGAGCGGCCGGGTCGGCGGCCGGCTCGAATCGATCCATATCCCGGGGAGCGACCTGGTGGGCGAGCTGGGCGGCATGCGCTACACCGACCAGATGAAGATGGTCTACAGCCTCGTCCCCAAGCTGGGGCTCCTGCCCAAGCCCTTCCCGATGGGCAATACCGACAAAAACCTTTTCTACCTGCGCCGGCAGCGCTTCACCGCCGACAGCTGGGGGAAGCCCGGATTCCACAGCCGCTACTTCCTCGATCCGCAGGACCAGGGCAAGAGCCCGGACGATCTGTTCACCCAGGTCTGCAACCGGGTGATCATGATGGACAATCAGAAATACCCGCAAAATCTGCGCGAGTGGAACGACCTGACCAAGGTGCTGCGCTATCGCTTCTCGGGACCCGACCACGGCAAGCTCCTCTGGGACATGGGGTACTGGAACCTGCTCGAAAACCAGCTCTCGTTCGAGGGGTATCAGCTCTGCGCCGACGGCGGCGGCTATTTCTCGAACACCATCAACTGGAACGCCGCCATGGCCCTGCCCTACATGGCGGGCGACTTCTCCGGCCCGGTGACCTATTACACCCTGAACGGGGGCTACGATCAGGTGCCAATCCAGCTGGGGATCGATTTCGTACGGGCCGGCGGCAAGATCTGGGCCGGCAACAAGCTCGTGACCTTCGAGCGGCTGGAGCCCGCCTCCGGCTACCGCTACGCCTTGCGCATCCTCAACCGCTCCACAGGGGAGTACTGGACCGTCAAGACCAACCGCCTGATCCTCGCCATGCCGCGGCGCTCGCTGGAGCTGCTCGACCAGGAGAGCTTCTTCTTCGACGTCAACCGCGCCTCGACGGTGCAGGACGACATCGATTCGGTGATCATCGAGCCGTCGTTCAAGCTGCTGCTGGGCTTCGAGATGCCGTGGTGGAAGATCCTCCTGGGACTCGAGTCCGGCGAATCGATCACCGATCTGCCGATGCGGCAGTGCTATTACTTCGGCATCGATCCGGAGAACAGCCATTCCCTGCTCTTGTCGAGCTACAACGACATGCGCACCGTTCCGTACTGGTCGGTGCTGGAGAACAGCGGCCCGGGCCGGCACGTCCGCCGTTTCCAGCCGCGCGGCACGCGCCTGGTGCCAGCCGAAACCTGGGAGACGTTCCCGCTGCCGCAGGCCCCAGCGGACATGGTGGACCATGTGATGGATCAGCTCGCCCAGGTGCACGGCATCAGCGACCTGCCGCAGCCCTACACCGCGTTCTACAAGGACTGGTCGGAAGACCCCTACGGCGGCGGCTATCACGCCTGGAAAGCCCACTACAAGGTCTGGGAAGTCATGCCGCGGATGCGCAAGCTGCGCCCCGAGGACGACGTCTACATCTGCGGCGAGGCCTACTCCGAGCAGCAGGGCTGGGTGGAAGGCGCGCTCAACGTGGCGGAGCTGATGCTTCAGGAGCACTTCGACATGACCTGGCCGGCCGATTGGCTGGAGGAGGGGTACTACCTGGGGTGGTGAGGTCCTACGCCGCCGTCAGCACCACGGGCCGACCGCGGGTGATGGCGAGGGTGTGCTCGAAGTGGGCGGCGAGGGAGCGGTCGGAGGTCTTGACCGTCCAGCCGTCGCCAGCGTAGACGGTGCGGCCCGAGCCGGCCGCGATGATCGGCTCGATGGTCAGGATCATCCCCTCCTCGAACACGCCGCGGTGGCGCGGATCGAAGTAGTTGGGGACCTCGGGCTCCTCGTGGATGGTGCGGCCGATGCCATGGCCGCAGAGCGGTCTGATGACCGAGAAGCCTTGCCCGCGCACGACCTCCTCAACCACCCGGCCGACGCGCGAGATCGGCTGGCCCGCCTTCGCCACGGCGAGCGCCGCTTCGAAGGCCTGCTTGGCGCAGCTCGCCAGACGCCGGGCCAGCGAGGAGCGCGGCTCGACGACGACGGTGCAGGCGGTGTCCGCCATGTAGCCGTCCTTCTCGACGGTGACGTCGAGCTTGATCACGTCTCCCGGTTTCAGGACGCGCGGCCCGGGGACGCCGTGGACCACCTCGTCGTTGACGCTGATGCAGGTGGCCCCCGGGAACTTGTAGACCAGCTCAGGGGCGGAGCGCGCGCCGCAGCGCGTGTAGACGTCCCGCGCCACGCGGTCGATCTCCACCGTGGTGATCCCGGGACGCACGGCGTTCCGCATCGCCTCCAGGGCTTCCGCTGCAATCACCCCCGCCGCGCGCAGGGCCGCCAACTCGTTCTCCGATCGAATCGTCATGGGGCATGATGATATCTGCATCTCGCGTATCCCGCGTCACTCGGACCGGATCGACTCCAACGGCGGTACCGCCGCGGCCCGCTGGGCAGGGACGAGGCTGGCGAAGAGAGCGACCAGGGCGAGCAGCAGCGGCACGACCGCGAAGGTCAGCGGATCGGTCGGGCTGACGCCGAAGAGGAGCGCCGCCATCAGCCGTGTCGTCACGAAGGCGACGAGGAGGCCCGCCGCGATTCCAGCGAGGGTCAGGAGGAACCCCTCGCGGAGGATCATGCGGACGATGTCCTGCTGCTTCGCGCCCAGAGCCAGGCGCACACCGATCTCCCGTGTCCGCTGGCTGACCGTGTACGAGATGACTCCGTAGATCCCGACCGTGCCCAGGACCAGGGCGACTCCGGCAGCGATGACCAGGAGCAGCATGGTGAAGGTGGTGCGGACGATCGACCGTTCCACCACCTCGGTCATCGGGCGCACCGAGCTCAGCGGCAGGCTCGGAGCGACCGACCAGACCGCTTCGCGCACCGGTTGCGCCAGGGAGAGGGGCTGGACCGCGCCGCGCACCACGAGGGTGATGCTGCGCGGCGCCGTGTCTTCGCCGCCGGCCGTGAAGCGGAGCCGCATCGGGTAGTACACCGTCGCGGACGGATCCTTCTCGAGCCCGACGTCGCGTACGTTTCCCACGACACCGGCGACCGTGTACCAGCAGGGAGCCGTGGTGTCGATGCCGGGTGACAGCCGCTTGCCCAGGGCGCTCTGCCCGGGCCAGAAGCGGCGGGCCAGCGCCTCGCTCACCACCACCTCCGTCCCGGCCCGGGCCGGATCGAGGCGATCGAACGACCTCCCCTCGCGGAGGGGAACGTGGAGCGCCTCGAAGTAGCCGGGGCTGACGAGCCGGGTGGCGAGGAGCAGCGGCATCGCGCCGGGCGGCAGGGAGAGACCTTCGATGGTATGCCCGCTGCTCGAGCCGCTGCCCGCGAGCGGCAGCTGATCGATCATTCCTGCCGACTGGACGCCGGGGATGGCCCGCACCCGCTCCAGGAGCTGTGTCACGAGGCGGACCGTGCTCGCCGCGTCGGTGTATTCGTTCTCCGGCAGGTCCAGCCGGACGGTCAGGATGCCCCGGGGATCGAGCCCCGGGTCCACCCGGAGGAGATGCCAGAAGCTGTTGACCATCAATCCCGCTCCAACCAGCAGGATGAGCGCGAGAGCCACCTGGACGATCACCAGGGCGTTGCGGGCACGCAGACGCTCGCGTCCCGCGGTGCCGCCACGGCCGCCCTCCTTGAGCGCGGGCACCAGCGCCAGCCGGCCGCAGCGCAGGGCGGCGAAGAGCCCCACCAGGAGCCCGGCCAGGACGGTCACCGCGACCGTGAAGGCGAGCACCGGGCCGTCGACCGCGATCTCTTCCAGGCGCGGGAGCCCTTCGGGCCCCAGGGCCACCAGCATCCGGACCCCGGCGGCCGCCAGGGCGAGCCCCAGGGCGCCGCCGAGGAGGGAGAGCGCCAGGCTCTCCGCCAGGAAGAGGCGGGTGATGTCCCACCGCGAAGCGCCCAGGGCCGAGCGCACCGCCACTTCCCGCAACCGGCCTTCGGCGCGGACGAGGAAGAGGTTCGCCACGTTGGCGCAGGCGATCGCCAGGATCAGCCCGACGCTGCCGAGCAGCAGCCAGAGGATCTGCTCGACGGACCCTACGACGTCGTCGCGCAGGGGGTGGACGAGCACGGAGAATCCGGAATTCCGGATCGTCTCCGGGGTGAGCTCGGACCCGGGGAGGTCGGGGATCCTCCCGACGAGGCCCGAGAGCTCGCGGGCTGCGCGCTCCGGCGAGGCGTCCGGCCGGAGCCGCGCCACGCCCCGGTAGCTGAAGTCGCCGGCTTGGAGGGTGGCGGGATCGAGGGTCACCGGGACCCACAGCCGCGTCTCGGCCGAGGGGAACTGGAATCGATCCGGCATGATCCCGACGATCCGGCGGAGCACCCCGTCGACGCGGAGCGTCGAGCCGACCACGTTCGGGTCACCGCCGAAGCGCCGGCGCCAGAGGTCCCGGGAGAGCACCACCACGGGCTCGGCGTGGGGCTGCTCGTCCGCCGCCTGGATCGCCCGGCCCAGGGCGGGGGGGACGCGCAGGATGGAGAAGACCGAGGCGGTGGCCCCGGAGGCCTTGACGCGCTCCGGCTCCCGGCCGTCGCCGGTCAGGGTGACCGACTCGTCCCAGTAGATGCCGAGATCCTCCAGCGAGCGCGCGGCACCGCGATAGAGGAGATAGGTGGCGTTCGACAGCTCGAACCGGGGCAGGCTCAGCCCCGGCGCGGTGTGCCAGACGCCCACGATCCGCTCCGGCTCGGGATACGGGAGAGGCTGCAGCAGGACGGAGTGGACGACGGTGAAGAGGGCCGCGTTGGCACCGATGCCGACGGCCAGGGTGAAGACGGCGATCAGGAAGAAGCCCGGGTCATGCCGAAGCCCCCGGACTGCCGTGCGGAACGAGGAGAGCAGCGAGGTCATGGGAACCTCCGTGGGTTTCCTTCATGGATTCCTCCGCTGGAAACGCCACCGGTCTCGGGCTCGCGAGAACACCTGGCGGGCCGGCGCGCGTCTCGTCCTCATCCTTTCGGTAGTATAGACCCAACGCCCAGTTTTTTCAGCTTGCTCTGGAGAGTCGTGTACGGGATCCCCAGGAGGAGTGCGGCCCGGGTCTTGTTGTGGCCGGTGACCTCCAGGACCGCTTCGATGTGGCGCCGGACCGCGGAATCGAGGTCCCAGGAGCCGGCCGCTTTCCGCGGCTGGCGCGAGGAGGCCTGGCGGAAAGGCTCCGGCAGGTGCCGCGCCTGGAGGACGTCCTCCCGCACCGTGGCCGCGAGGCGGAACATGGTGTGCTTCAGCTCGCGGACGTTGCCGGGCCAGTCGTAGGTGGCGAGGGCCTCGTAGAAGTCGGGGCTCGCGCAGCCCACCCCGAACGGAGAGCGGCACAGCCGGCAGACGTCGAGGCGCTCGATCGCGGCCCGGCGATGGAGCTCGGAGCAGTACCGGGTCAGGAAGTGATCGGCCAGCAGCGGGATGTCCTCCCGGCGCTGCCGTAACGGGGGGACCTTGACCTCGAACACGACCAACCGGTCGTAGAGGTCCTCGCGGAACGCGCCCTCTCGCATGGCCTTCTGCAGGTCCCGGTTGGTGGCAGCCACCACGCGCGCATCGACACGGACCGGCAGGTCGCGGCCGATGCGCGACAGCTCATTGCGCTCGACGATGCGCAGGAGGGACGCCTGCAAGGTCGGATTGATCTCGCCGATCTCGTCGAGGAACACCGTCCCCGCCCCGGCGGCTTCGAACTTGCCGGGACGCCGGTCCTCCGCGCCCGTGAAGGAGTGCCGCTCGTGGCCGAACAGCTCATCGGCCACCAACGTGTCCGGCAGGCCGGACAGGAGGACCGGGACGAACGGCTGGGCCCGCCGGGCGCTCCAGACATGGACGGCCCAGGCGGCCAGCTCCTTGCCGCTGCCGCGCTCGCCGGTGATCAGGACCGGGACCTGGTCGTAGCGGGCGGCGTCCAGGATCTGCCGCTCCAGGTCTCGGAGGGCCGGGCTCATCCCGATCAGCTCCATTTCCGATCCGCAGGCACGGAGGTGCTCGCGCAGCACCAGACGATAGAGTGCCGGAATCGCTTCACGGACGAGGCTCCGAAGCCGATCGAGATGAAGCTCTGAATAGTGCCGCAGCCGGTTGGATTCGACGTAGAGGAGCCCGAGGGAGCGCCCTTCATCCACCAACGGCACCAGCAGGGCGGAGCAGCCCTCCCGGGCGAGGCGCAGGCCCTTCCTGTCATCCTGCAGATCGTCGCAACGCAGCGGCTCCCGCAGCTCGCGGCCGCCGCACCCCGTCCATGCCTCCGCCGCCCAGAGGTCCAGGGTCTGTTGTGAGAAGCGGCCGGGGCCGCGACCGAGGGCGGCGATCCGGGAATCGGAGGATGCGGGAGCTCCTCCGGGGAGGATCAGCAGAGCTGCGGCGGTGTCCGAGGCGGTGAGCTGCAGGCTGCGGCGCAGGATCTGGAGCAGGAAATCGTGGAGGCTCAGGAGAGGGTACAAGGTGGAGTGCAGCAAGGGCCGCCCTCCTTCCAGACCGGGGTCCGGGACCGGGTTGAGCACCTCATGGTCCATCCGGGTCCCTCCTTTCAGGCTCCGCCCACTATATCTCATCGATTGACGTATTGCCAACCGAGCACCGACGCCCGGCCGTCGTCACCGACGCTCCGGCGTCACTGCGGAACCGGCCCCCCGGCCAGCCGGGGCCCGGCTCGCAACGCCCCGGCCAGGAGTCCGGCACGCTGACGCCCGGCCGTCGGCGCAACGATTCCCGCCTCCCGCGGTGGCGGCGCACGAAAACCAGAGAGGTCAAGCATTTGCAAGGAATTTTCACCGGCGCGGCCGGCGCGGCACGACGCTTGCTCTTTCAGATCGGGCGACAGATCTTCCGAGGAGGGTGCGAACATGGTCTTCCGCAAGAAACCAGACGTCATCACGCGGCGCGAGGGAAACAAGACGCTCGTTTTCCATCAGGAAATTCGCCGGCTGTTCATCTTGAATCCCACCTCGACGTTCATCTGGGAGAGTTGCACGGGAGAGCGTGCTCACGAAGAGATCGGGCAGCTTCTGGCCGAGCACTTCGAGCTGCCCGAGGAATATGCCGATCCTTCCCGGCTGGCGAGCGTCGTGGCCGATCACCTGGAGCTGCTCCACCAGGCGCGCCTCCTCGAGGCCGCCGTCTGAGGGAGACCCGCCATGTTACGAAACGATTCGATCGCGCAAGACACCGTCGAGACGCCGGTCCCGCCCCTGCGGTCTATCTATTTCTATCTGACCGATGAGTGCAATCAACGTTGTGTCCATTGCTGGATCAATCCCGCCCCGGAGGGCCGCTCGCAAACGCAACGTCCCCGGCTGGACGACTATTGCCGTCTGATCGATGCCGCGGTTCCCCTCGGGCTGAAGCTGGTAAAGCTGACCGGAGGGGAGCCGCTGCTCCGGGAGGAGACGTTTCCGATCATCCGGCACGTCTCCCAGGTGGGAGCCCAGACCCTCATCGAGACCAATGCCATGCTCGTCGGGCCCCGGGAGGCGGAGCTGTTCCGGGAGCACCGGGTGAGCGTCGGGGTCAGCCTGGACGGCTCGGAGCCGGCGATCCACGACCGGCGGCGCGGGCTCCCAGGAGCCTTCGAGCGCACCTGGCGTGCTCTGGAGCTGATGAGCGGTCTGGGGATTCCGTTGACGGTCGTGGCAGCGATCTCGCGGAGCAACCGGGACGAGATTCCGAAGATCCTCCACCGGCTCAGAAATCTCGACAAGAAGGCCTCGCTTCAGCTCAAGATCAATCCCATCGTGGCCCTCGGGCGCGCCCGCAAGCTGGCCAAAAACGGCGACATGCTGAGCCCCGAGGAGCTCCAGGAGCTGGTGCGCCAGGTCTGCGCCGAGCTGATCCCCTGGGCGAAAAAACAGGGCATCGGAATCGTCCTCCAACTCGAGCTGGCGTTCTTTCCCATCGACAGCCTGATGCAGGGGGCCGGGAAGGCCGGTGTATGTCATTGTGGTTTTCTCAATCTCCTCTCGGTCCTCGCCGATGGAAGTCTCACGTTTTGTGGAATCGGCTATGAAGCCCCCGAGCTGACGATGGGCAACATCCGCGGCGACTACGATTTGGCAACTCTGTGGAATGGGCATCCGACGTTGCAGGGAGTTCGTTCCACGGTCCACCACGCTCTGGAAGGGGTCTGCGGCGACTGTCTGTTCCATCCGATCTGCCTGGGCGGCTGCCGGGCCAGCGCCCTGGCCACAGGCGGGTCGCTGGCTGCCTCACCCCCCCATTGTCAGGCGCTCTACGACGCGGGCCTGTTCCCCGTCTCGCGCCTGCGGGAGCCGGCGGCGAGCCGCTATGCCGCCTTCACGCGAGCCTCTGACCAGGGCGTTCCTCGCCCTGAACCTGCTCACCCCTGATCGTGCCAGCTCGGCACGTCAGGATTTCACAGAAGGAGTTCGAGTCATGACCTACGAGAAGAAGGAAGAGAAGAAGGACACCTTCGAGACCCCGAAGATGGTCGACCTGGAGGGCAAGGAGATCACTCAGGCTGACCTGACCGACGAGGAATTGGAGGGCGTCTCGGGTGGTGGCAACAACTGCCACACCGGCACTTCGCAAGTGTAGCTCAGCCCTCCCGAGGCCCTCGTCCTGTGAGCTCGCCTCGGATCGGCTCTCCGTGAGATCTGGGTGACGGGCAAGGCCGGTCCGGCCTCTGTCACCCTCCTCTCTCCCTGGGGCATTCACGGCACGGCTTCAAGAGGGGAGCAATGCGACAGCAGCAGAAATCTCCCGGTTCTTCTTCTCTCATCTTCCATGAGCTGAAAATCGCCGCCCGTTGGACCTGCAACGCGCTGTGCGCGCATTGCGCCGTCAATGCCGGACCCGGGCGCCGCGAGGCCCTGGGCCGGGACCAAGTCCTCTCCTGCATCGAAGAGGCGGCAGCGCTCGGGATGGAGACCATCGAGCTCACCGGAGGCGAGCCGCTCCTTCGTCCTGGCGACGTCCTCGCATTTACGTCACAGGCTCACGCGTGCGGGCTCGGCGTCCGTCTCGACACCAATGCGTTCTGGGCCTGGACCCCCGATCTGGCCCGCCGACGCCTCGCCGAGCTCCAGCAGCATGGGCTCACCTCGGTCATTTTCAGCACCGATCGCTTTCACCAGGTATTCATCCCCCTCGCGCGTGTCGTCAATGCCCTCGAGGCGTGCGGCGAGCTCGGAATTCCGGCTGCGGTGATGGTGTGCTATCTCGAGGACGATCCCTCTCTGCTGGAAACGGTGGCCGTTCTCCACGAGCACACGGCACGCATTCATGCCCAGGCCGTGGCGCCGTACGGCCGCGCCGCCGGTCTGCTCCACGAGCGACTGGTCCGTTGCCCGTTCTCCCGGGCCGCCACGCCGTGCAGCGGAGCAGCTCCCACCATCGCCCCCGACGGCCGGGTGACGCTCTGCTGCGCACCCCCCATGTACCTTCCGGTGGAGATCGCCCGGATCTCGCCTCTCGTCCTGGGCTGGCTCGACCAGGAGCCGCTCGCGCGCATCGTCCGGCGCGCCCAGGAAGACCCCTTCCTTCAGCTCCTGGTTACCCGGGGGTTGGGTGCGGTCCTCGCCAGGCTCGAGGAGCTGCAGCCGGGCCTCTTCCAACCGCGCCCGGAGGGTTACTTCGGATCGTGCGATCTCTGTGTCCAGGTGCTCGGCTCCGAGGCGCTCCTGAGCCGGATCGCCCCCCTGCTGCCGTCCGTGCAAGGAGAGCTCTCATGACCAGCCAGCGCTCGGAACGGATCCTTGAATATTCAGCGCCGATCTCCGTCTTCCTGAACCTCACGCAGCAGTGCAATATGCGCTGCGTCTATTGTTCCGCCGAGGCGGTCCGGCCCTGCCGGGAGGGGAACGGAGAGCTGTCCGACGGAGAATTGATCGGCCTCGTGGATCTGCTCGTGGAGGCCAGGGTGTTCAACTACATCCTCACCGGTGGCGAGCCTCTCCTGCGCCGGGACCTGCTGTTCCGGATCCTCGAACGCCTTCCGGCCTGGAGCAGCGCCACCCTGCTCACCAATGGATCGTTGATCACGGACGACGACGCCCGGCGCCTGGCGGGCTTCCGAAACCTCTCGGGCGTTGCGGTCTCGATCGACGCTCCGACGGAGGAGAGCAACGCGCAGACCCGCGGCCGGGGGTTCCTGGCCCGGACGCTGCGAGGAGCCATGCGTCTGATCGACCAAGGGATCACACCGGCGGTCAACTGTGTGATGAGCCGAACGAATCAGCACCTCCTGCCTGAGCTGGTGCAACTCCTCAAGGATCGAGGCTTCCGGCGGCTCTACGTCATCCACGTTCATCCTTTCGGCCGTGGGAAGGAGCAGGAAAGTCTCTCGCTGGGCTGCCGGGAACGGCTGGCAGTCAGCCGGAAGATCGTCGAGCTCGCGGCCCGAGAGCAGGACTTCAAGATCGTCCTGGAGGACGAGCCGTGGATCGGCCTCGAAGCGGCGGCCTGCCGGCTGCGCGGCTCGGACCGTGGGCCGGCCAGGCTGCTTCCCTGCAGCGCCGGAGTCGAACAGTGCACCATCAGCGCGGACGGATGGGTGGCTCCCTGCAACGCAATGTCCGAATATCGCTGCGGAAACGTCAGGGAGCAAGACTTCCTGACGATCTGGCGGGAATCGCCCCGGCTCAAGGCCATGCGGGAGCTGCGGAGCACGCCGGTCACCGCGGTGAGTGAGTGCTCGGCCTGCGAGCTCAACCGCCTCTGCCGCGGCGGGTGCCGGGCACTGGCTTTCGCGGCGAGCGGAGATCTGCTGGGATTCGATCCGACGTGCCCGTTTCGCGAGGACGAGAAGGGAAGGCTGCGGAAGCCGTTGCCGGTGATCCACTGACGGCTCGGAGGTTGGCCATCGCCCTGCACAGATTCGAAGAAAGGAGATTCGAGCCATGACCGACAAGAAAGAAAAGAAGCCCGGAGAGGAGAAGGAGGTCTTCGAGCAGCCGAAGATGGTCGACCTGGCAGGCAAGGAGATCACACGGGAAGAGTTGCCCGATGAGGAGCTGGAGGGTGCCTCGGGCGGCCTGATGGTTGAACAAACCTGCAACGTCGTCAGCTTCGAGATCCACCACTGCAACGTCGGCACGAGTACGTTCGAAGAAGCCTGAATCGATCGCACGGCCCGGCTCAGAGAGGGGGGGAGGCATGCGACAGCAGCAGACAGCACCCGGTTCTTCTTCTCTCGTCTTCCACGAGCTGAAAATCGCCGCCCGTTGGGCCTGCAACGCGCTTTACGAGCATTGCGCGGTCGACGCCAGACCCGGACGCGAGGTCCTGGACCGCAACCTGGTCCTCTCCTGTATCGACGACGCGGCAGCGCTGGGCATGGAGAGCGTCGAATTCACCGGTGGCGAGCCGCTCCTTTGTCCCGAGGACGTCCTCGCCTTTACGTCGCAGGCTCACGCCTGCGGGCTCGCCGTCCGCCTCGACACCAACGCGTTCTGGGCCTGGACTCCCGATCTGGCCCGCAGGCGCCTCGCCGAGCTCCGGCAGCGCGGGCTCTCCTCGGTGACCCTCAGCACCGACTGCCTGCACCAGGTGTTCATTCCTCTCGCGCGGGTCGTCAATGCCCTCGAAGCATGTGACGAGCTGGGAATTCCGGTTGCGGTGACGGTGTGTTATCTGGAGAACGATCCCTCCCTGCCGGAGACGGTGGCCGTCCTCCACCGGCACACGGCGCACATCCATCTCCAGGCCGTGGCGCCGTACGGCCGCGCCGCCGGCCTGGTCCACGAGCGCCTGGCGCGTTGTCCGTTGTCCCGGGCCGCCACGCCGTGCCGCGGAGCAGCTCCCACCATCGCCCCCGACGGCCGGGTGACGCTCTGCTGCGCGCCCCCCATGTACCTGCCGGTGGACATCGCCCGGATCTCGCCTCTCGTCCTGGGCTGGCTCGACCGCGAGCCGCTCTCGCAGATCGTCCGGCGCGCCCAGGAAGATCCCTTCGTTCAGCTCCTGGTCAATCAGGGACTGGGGGCGGTCCTCGCCCGGCTCGAGAAGCTCCGGCCGGGCCTTTTCCAGCCCCGTGCGGAGGGTTACTTCGGAGCGTGCGATCTCTGCGTCCAGGTGCTCGGCTCGGAGGAGATCCTCTCCCAACTCGTCCAGCTGCTGCCGTCGCAGGCCCGGAGCCGGGCTCAGCCCGGCAACAGCTCCTCCAGGGCGAAGCGGGTCTTGGGGGGCAGCCGCTCCGCATCGAAGTAGCGGGTGACGACCTCCAGGGCTTCTTCGACGCCGGTGATGTTCAGGTAGCGCAGAAGGTAGCGGATGTCGTCGAGGTCGTGGAACTCCTCGCCCAGCCGCATGGCGGCACACTTCATGGCAAGCAGGTAGGCCGGCCGCGCCACGAAGACCTTCAGGTGGTCGAGGTCGAGGTAGGGATCAAAGTCGCCCCGGGGACTCAGGAACCCCTTCACCGCGTCGTTGAGCCAGTCGTCCGGAACGCCGGCCCGGGCGGCGACCCGGCCGGCCGCATGGCGGATGACTGCAGTGGGCCGGAAGTAGCCGTCCACGTCCCGCGTCGCGTGCCGGGCGTCGAGGGCCAGGCACATCACCGCACCACCCACCAGGTAGAGCTCGCCCTGCACGTCCTCGGTGGCCAGCTCCGCGTTCAGCAGATCGAACAGCCGTAGCATGTCCGACCGGGTCAGGCGGTTGCCGGCCATCGTTACACGCGATCACCGAGCGATGAGTCGATGAAGATGTTGCGGCGCTTGAAGGGGACCGGTGCCGTTCGCAGCAGGTGCAACCGCAGACCCGCCAGCGGGGTGGCGAAGCGCGGCTCCATCTCCATGGGCTCGACGTCGCGCACCCAGGCGGGGGGCGGTACCTCCCGCCGGTGAGCGGCGAGCTCCACCATCGCTGCGACATAGTTCCGGAGGTACGGGGTGAGCCCCGTCAGGTCCGCGTGCTCTACGGCACTGCGCAGCTCTCCTGAAGTGAGGCCGGAAAGGAGGTCGTTGAGCTCCGCCAGCGCGAAGCCGGGCTGGTCGTCGTTGCGCAGCGCCTCCAGGAGCCGGGCGAACCGCATCCGGGCGTCGGGCAGCGCCCGGGACAACACGTAGGCGGACATGTCCTGCCCCGCCTGGCGCGACAGTCGCTTCAGAACCTCTTTCTGCTCCGGGGTGATACGGATCTGGAGCTGCGATGATCGGCCGGCCATGGGTCCACCATCGCACAGGGGCGGGTTGACGTCAATACAGAGGAGACCCATCGGCGGGGCCTACGCCGTCAGCACCACGGGCCATCCGCCGGGTGATGGCGAGGGTGTGCTCGAAGTGGGCGGCGAGGGAGCGGTCCGATGACCGCGAAGCCCTGCCCGCTCAAGGCGTCGCGACGAGATTTCCGTTCTCGATGATCTTCACTCCGTTGGCGGTCAAGGTACCGTCGGTCACGAACAGCCACATGTCCTGGTGACCTTCGGTGCGCAGCTTGCCGCCGGACTCCCAGTTGTCGCCGATCGCGATCCGGATGATGCCGGCACCGTAGCCGTAGTACGGCATGAAGCCCGAGGGGAGGATCGGCTGCAGCTCGGGATTCGTTCCGATCACGAACTCGCTGACCTGATCGCGATCGCCCTCGAGGCTCGTGTACCACTTCGCGGCCTCGTCGCCGTCGCCGCCCAGAGACTTGAATTCCTGGATCCGTCCGTTGCGAAGCTTGACACCGACCCCGCCTCTCTTCGTGGAGGAGACGAGCGTCGCATTGAGCGTGCCGCTCGCATCCCGGACGTCCGTCGTTCGCAGCGCCCCCGCCGGCAGCTCCTCTTCACGGTCGCGCACCGAGCGTGCATTCGCCACCTTTTCCCGACTCGCGTCGCCGGTATTGCGATGGAACCACGCATCGGCGGGCACTTTGAATCGCAGATCGGTGCCGTTCGGCGATGTGATGCGCACTTCGCTCCCCCGCAGTTTCCGTTCCATTGCGGCAAGCGTCGTGTCCAGCGCCTGCGGGTCGATGGCGATCGCCCGCTCGTACATCTGCAAGAGCGTCTCGTTCTCCGCGGGATCGATCGATCTGAACCAGTGCGAGTGCACACCGCGCACCTTCGACCCCCCGATCAGGTTCTCGAAGCGACGCGGCACCAGATCCCCGGAGCTGGAAACGTGCATCCAGAGATACACGTCGGCGCGTGCGAAGAGATCGCGATAGATCGCATCCTCCGCCTCGGCCCGCTTGCGCCGCTGCTCCTCGCTGAGTGACGCCAGGTACTCGCCCGTGCGCGCCGAAGGCCAGGTCCACTCCGCGACGATGATCCCGTCCGCGCGCGCGATCGCGTCACGGATCGCGGCGATCAGCTCCGGATCCTGCTCGGGGTCATAGTGCAGCAGCACTCGCTCGCCAGGCGCGAGCTTGACTGAACGCTGGACGATGTTCTGCGCGACCCGCTGCCAGTCGGGTTGGTACGGCGCGTGCGCTTCCTCGGCGGCG
>DASPXX010000288.1:0-17372 GCA_035637095.1 Thermoanaerobaculia bacterium | reverse complement strand
TCTCCGCGCGCCACCACCGGCGTCCGGCGCAACCGGTTGCCGAACCACTCGAGGTAGGGCCGCTTGCGCGACAGGAGGGAGAGCAGGAACCCCGCCTCCTTCATCTCCAGCCGGACCGCGCTCTGCAAGGCGAGCGGCCGGGTCCACTCCATCGCGCCGCGGTCGAGGTCGACCCGGGCCCACCAGGAGGTCTCGCTCCGCGGTCCGTGCGGAGAGCCGGCATCGGGGCCGACGTGGCGCAGCGTCACCCCGTCGAGCGACAGGTTCGTCCCGTCCAGCCCGAAGCGGCGCGTCCGCAGGTCCGCGCTGGTGAGCCGGGTGCGCAGGTTCAAGGCACCGGCGAGCTCCAGGTCCTCGACCCGCACCCGCACGGCCTGGGAGCGCAGGATCAGCTCTCCGTGCGCCGTCCGGCTCGCCGTCTCGATGCTCAGATCGAAGCTCAACCGGCCGGTTCCGTCGAGGATCGACACGCCCGTGCCCGGAGGGAGGTAGCCGTTGTAGAAGGCGAGGTCCCGCACCTCGGCGTCGGGCAGGACGATGCGCACCAGCCCGCTCTTGCCCGGCGCGGCCAGGTCGAGATCGGAGGAGGTGAGACTGAGCTCCAACCCCTCCCCCGTCACGTGCGGCTGCGCGTCGGTACGGTCGCGCGCCGCGATCTGGAAACGGCCGAAATCGACCGCGAGGACGAGATGGGGCTCCCCCGGCCCGGAGACCACCATCCCCTGCACCCTGGCCGATCCCCGGGCCCGGCTCAGCAGGTACTCGGCCTCGGCGTCGGCCGGATCGACGGTGAGCCGGGTCCCCGGCAGGAGCCGCCCCGCGTCGAGGTGGACATCCGCCGAGAGATGGCCGCGGCCGTCGACCAGCACCAGCGCCTTGGGGAAATAGGAGCGGAGGAAGCCGAGAGAGGAGACGTCACCGTCCACGGCGAAGCTCCCGGAGATCAGTCGGAAGAGGCGCGTGCCGCGCAGCTCCCCCGGCGTGAACGGAGAGATCCGGAGGTCGGAGAGCACGGACACACCCTGCGCCACCGCCTTCCGGGAGGACTCGATCCGGGCAGAGGCGAACGACAGGGCCAAGCGGTCGAGCCGGCAGGACGGGGCCGCGCCGCCGAACGAGGCCTCCAGGCTCCCCTCCATCTGGCCGTTGCCCAGCAGGCGGTTCGGACCGAAGGCCGCCTCCCGCACGCCGGCGACGCGGCCGTCGATGATCCGCACGCTCCAGGGCTGCGCTCCGGGAGGGGCGGCGGGCCGCTTCCCCGGCTCACTCTTGCGGACCTCGATCCGCGCTCCGGTGCCCCGGACGTCCGAGAGCACGGCCTCGCGGCGCGCCAGGGCCTGCAGATCGATCCTTCCGCTCGCGCGGTCGAGCGCGGCGCGCCAGGCGATCCGCTCGCCGGAGGCGTCCATCCGGAGACCCGAGACCTCCAGATCCGCAACGGGCGGCAGACCCTGGCGGCGGAACGCTGTCAGCAGGCGTCCCAGGTCGAGGTCCTCCACCGGCACGCTCGCCCGCGCCGCGGCGGCGCGCACGACGGGAGGCCGCCCCATCCCGCCGCCGAGCGCCAGGTTGCGGACCTCGGCAGCCAGCCGGGGGGTCTCTCCTCCTTCGACGGTGGCGATGACCGGGGACTCCGTGCCGGCGCCCAGCTCCAGGAAGCTCCCCGGCGCGAGCCGGCCGCGCTCGATCCTCAGCTCGGTCCGCAGGGAACCGCCGGCCAGCGGCAGGGCGCGCAGGCGGTGGACCTGGGCCGCCGCGCGCAGGGCGACCGTGGCACAGGCGAGCGCCGCGGGTCCGGGATCCCGCCGCAGCGCGCACGGCGCGAGCCCGCCAGCCAGATGGGCATCGATCCCGCGAGCGAGCTCTTCCGCGCCCTGCCAGACCCGGCCGCTCCGCAGGTCGAGCACGGCATCGCGGACCTCCAGCTCGGCGCCGTTCCAGGAGAGGCTGCCGGCGAGCCGGCCGGCGCCCGCGAGGCGGACCGGACCGGAGCGGAGCTCGCGCAGCCGGTCGATCCGGGCGTTCGCGATCTCGAGGCTCCACGGCGTCCCCTGATCGGCCGCTGGGGCCGGAGGGCGCTCCGTGCTCTCCACCCGCACCGCGACCTCGTCGACCTGGAGATCCTGGAGGACGACCCGGCGGGAGAGGAGCGCCGCGAGATCGATCCACCCATGTCCCCGGCCGGCCGTAACCGTGGAACTGGAGGTCACCAGCGAGAGACCCGACGCCTCGAGGTCTCCGAGGAAAGGCTGGCGGCGAAGGGTGCGGACGTCGGAGATCAGATGGCTCAACCGGAGCTCGGGAGACGAGGCGGCGAGCCGCGCCTCGGCCGCCGCCAGGAACGGCGCGCCGTCCCGCCGGCGCAGGGTGAGGTCCGTGCCGTTCGCGGCGAGGACCAGCCGCCCCTCCTCCACCATAGCCGAGGCGGCGAGCCGCGTTCCCCCTGGAGCCGCGAAGAACAGCCGGCTGCCGGGGACCAGGCTTCCCCGCTCCAGCCGCAGGTCGACCGCGAGCCTCCCGGGGCCGGCCGGGCCGATCCGCTCCAGGATCCCGAGCTCCGGGACCTCTCCCTCGGCCCGCAGACGGCCGGTGAGGAAATCGAAGCCGGCCGTTCCTCTGTGCTGGCGCGGTGCGTAGGGTCCCAGGCGGAGCTCGGCGCGCACCTCGACCTTCCGGGCCAGCTCACTGCCGCGGACCCGGAGACGGCCCGCCGGCATGGTCAGCACCGTGGCCCCGAGCGCCACCTCCCGGCGCAGGACGATCCGCAGGCTCCCGGCGATCCGGCCGTCCCCCTGGAGGAGCAGCGGACCGTAGCCGAGCTCGCGGACGCCGTCCAGCTCGACGTGCGCGAGCCGGACCGTCCAGGGCTCGCGAGCCGAAGACGGTGGTGGTGCCGGAGGAGGTCCCGGCGGCGGAGCCACTCGGTCCGTCTGCGAGCGGACACCCCAGGCGTGCAGCCCGTCGATCCGCACCTCCCGCCGCAGCAGGGCGGCGAGATCGATCCGCGCGGTCCCCTGCTCCGCCGTGATCCACCAGCGCACCCGGGGCTGCCGGCCGCGGATCTCCAGCCCCGTGAAGCGCACCTCCCCCGGCCAGAGGCTCCACGCCGTCCGCCAGCCGAGGCGGAACCGCTCGGGCCGGCGGCTGATCAGAGAAGGACCGACGGAAGGGAGCAGGAAGAGGTTGGCGGCGATGAGATAGAGCGCCGCGAGGAAGGCGGCCCCCAGGACCAGCCGCCTGATCCAGGAGCGGACCTTGGGGAGCAGGTGCATCCTGTGGAGAGCTTACAGCGACCCGCGCTCCACTCCCTAATGCCGCGCACCCCCGTCCAGGAACTCGATCCAGCGGGTCACCGCCTCGCGCAGGTCGGCGAGCGACACCAGGCCTGCGTCGCCGTCGTCCGCGAAATCCGCCTCGATCGCGGCGCCTTCCGGGGAGAGGATCAGGGTGTGGGCATTGCCGGTGCGAGTCCACTCCGGGAGGCGGCCCTCCGCGACCGATTCGATCGCCGCCAGGATCTCGAGGCCGGAGGCGGCGCTGCCCTGGAGATCGCTCTCCAGGAAGCGGGCGAGAGCCTCGGAGCCGCCGGCCGGCACGGCCCGGGCCCTGGGGTCTCCGGCCTCATCGCGATAGAACTCGAGCGACATCCTCGTCCTCCTCTACTGGAAGATCGGATAGGCCGTGTTGATCCGGCCGTTCTGATACCACCCCTCGATCGTGAAGCCCTGTCCCGACGGGCCGCGGAACTGCTCGGACGATCCCGTCGTCCGCCGGCGGTAGGCGTTCAGGATGGCCGCCAGCACGTCCTGCCGGCTCATCCGGTCGGGATAGAACGTCGACTGCTTGCCGAGCCACCGGCCGCCTGAGGTCCGGATCTCCACCTTCGCGGTGTAGACCCCCTGGCGGTTCGGCCTGTCCACGACACGGACCAGCCGCGCACCCGCCGGGTCTCTTCCGCCGGGCCGGGAATGAAATCCGACCGGCCGCCCCTGGCGGTTGATCTCCCCCTCGAAGAGGTGGTCGAGATTGATCGGCGGGACGGTGGCGCTCAGCGCCGGCGCATGGAGCGCACGGTTTGCCCCGGCCGGAGACAGGAGAGCAAGAATGGAAAGGACGGCAAGGACGGCGATCGGTAATTTCCGCATTCTCAGACTCTCAACAGGGCGTTCAGCTCGTCGGGATGGCTCGCCCGCACCTTGGCCTCCTCGATCTCGATCTTCCCCTCGCGGACCAGCTGGGCCAGGGAATCCTCCATCGAGATCATGCCGTGCCGCTTGCCCAGGGTCAGCTCATTGTAGAGCTTTTGCAGCTGGTCGCTGCGGATGTGGTGGCGCACCGGGTAGGAGGCGTGCAGCAGCTCGACCGCCGGCATCCGGCCGCGGCCATCCGCCCGCGGCACGAGCTGCTGCACGACGATGGCGTTCAAGGCCAGGGCGAGCTGGTGGCGGATCTGCGCCTGCTGCCCGGGCGGGAAGACGTCGACGACCCGGTGGACCGCCTGCGCCGCGTCGTTGGTGTGCAGGGTCGAGAGGACGAGGTGGCCGGTCTCGGCCGCGGTGAGCGCCGTGGCCACCGTCTCCAGGTCGCGCATCTCGCCGACCAGGATGACGTCCGGATCCTGGCGCAGGGCGGCGCGCAGCGCCTCGGGAAAGGAGCGGGCGTCGCGCCCGATCTCGACGTGCTCGACGACCGACTTGTGCGAGCGGTGCTCGTACTCGATCGGGTCCTCGATCGTGATCACATGGCTCGTGCGGGTACGGTTGATCTCGTCGACCAGTGCGGCGAGCGTCGTCGACTTGCCGGAGCCGGTGGGACCGCAGAAGAGGACGAGCCCGCGCGAGGGGCGGATCAGCTCGCCCAGCGCGGCCGGCAGGTTGAGCCCGGCGAGGTTCGGGATCTCGATCGGCAGGGAGCGGATGGCCGCCGCGAGCTGGCCGCGCTGGCGGTGCAGGTTGACCCGGAAGCGATAGGAGGCGCCCCCCTGCTCGAGCTCGCGGCCCGGAGCCAGGCGGAGCGGCAGGTCGGCCGAGCCGCGCTCGTCGAGATCGCGCCGCGCCCGGGCGCCCAGGTGCAGCCGGAACATGGTCGCCATCTCGTCGCCGTCCAGCGGCATGGCGTCGGCCCGGATCAGACGGCCATCGATCCGGAAGACCGGCGAGAGCCCGGCGATCAGCAGGAGATCGCTGGCTCCCTGATGGATCATCTCGAGGAGGAGACGGTCGAGCGTCCCCCCCTCCTCCACCCGCGACTGGGCGGGCTTGTCGAGAGGCTCGAAAGGCTCCAGGCGGGAGGCCGGCGGCCCGGCGGCGGGACGGGAGTCGGGCTCCTCGGCCTCTGCCGGGGCTGCCCCCCGGCGGTTCAGCTCGCGGACCAGGCGGTCGAGCTCGGGATCGCGGATCTGTTCGGTCATCTCACCTCTCTCCGCGATCCTATACGGAACGGCACCCGTCTGCGTCTGCTACCATCCCACCGCCAATCATGAACCGCAAGGAGGTCCCGTCCCGTATGTCCACTCTGCCCCGGCTCTCCGCCGCCTGTCTGCTCTTCGCCGGTCTCGCCGCGCTGCCCGCGCAAGCGGCCGAGCGGCGCCCCATCACTCCGCAGGACCTGTGGGCGATGGAGCGCGTCGCCAATCCGGTCGTCTCGCCCGACGGCCGCTGGGTCGTCTTCTCGGTCACCCGCTACTCCGTCGAGGAGAACAAGGGCAACGGCGACCTCTGGCTCGTGCCCACCGACGGCAGCGCTCCGCCCCGGCGCCTCACCTGGAACGAGGGCGCCGACGGCTCGCCGGCCTGGAGCCCGGACGGCCAGCGCATCGCGTTCGTCTCCAAGCGCGGCGACCTCCCGCCGCAGCTCTACCTGCTGCCGGTCGGCGGCGGCGAGGCGCAGCCGGTCACCAAGCTGCCGGTCGGCGTGCAGTCCCCCAAGTGGTTCCCGGACGGCAAGCGCATCGCCGTCATGGCCTCCACCTGGCCGGACCTGAACGACGACTGGGACGCGGTCAAGAAGCGGGTCGACGAGCAGAAGAACGACAAGACGCAGGCGAAGATCAGCGACAGCCGGGTCCTGCGCTTCTGGGACGAGTACCACACCGATGCGCGCCGCAACCACATCTTCGCGGTCGACCTGGAGAGCGGGAAGGCGCAGGACCTCACGCCGGGCCTGGACCACCTGATGGACTTCCAGTCGGCGGACAGCAACTGGGACCTCTCCCCCGACGGCAAGGAAATCGCCTACAGCGCCAATGCCACCGATCCTCCCTACCAGCACCTCAACGCCGACGTCTACATCCAGCCGGTCGACAAGCCGGGCGCGGCGCGCGACATCACCGCGGCCAATCCGGCGGACGACTCCGGGCCGCGCTATTCGCCGGACGGCCGCTACATCCTCTATGGCCGCGGCCGGCGGCCGGAGATCGATCCCGACTTCACGCGCCTGGCGCGCTACGACCGCAAGAGCGGCGCGGTCCAGGGCCTCTTCGAGGAGTGGGACAACGCGCCGGGCGATTGGACCTTCACACCGGACGGCCAGACCGTGGTCTTCCACGCCGAGTCGCGGGGCCGGGTCAACATCTACGCCCTTCCGGTGTCTGGAGGGACGGGCGAGCCGCGGCTGGTCGCTTCCGGCGGCACCACGGCCGGCGCGGAAGTGGCGCCGGGTGCGGACGGCAGCCCGGTGGTGGTGTTCACCCGCACCTCGATGCTCCAGCCGGCGGAGCTCTATGCCGTGCCGCTCGCCGGCGGCGAGCCGCGGGCGCTCAGCTCCTTCAACGCCGAGCGGATCGCGCAGCTCGACCTCGGCACCACGGACGAGGCGACCTTCACCGGAGCCGCGGGGGACAAGGTCCAGATGTTCCTGGCCTTCCCGCCGGGCTTCGATGCGAAGCGCAAGTGGCCGCTGGTCCAGGTGATCCATGGCGGGCCGTACGGCGCCTGGCAGGACGAGTTCCACTACCGCTGGAACGCGCCGCTGTTCGCCTCGCCGGGCTATGTGGTGGCGATGGTCAACTTCCACGGCTCGACCGGTTTCGGCCAGGCCTTCGCCGAATCGATCCTGGGCAGCCACGGCGACAAGCCGTTCACCGACATCATGAAGGCGACCGACTACCTGATCGCGCAAGGGTACGTCGATCCCAAGCGGATGGCGGCGGCGGGCGGCTCCTACGGCGGCTACATGATCGACTGGATCCTCGGCCACACGGACCGCTTCGCGGCTCTCATTTCCCACGCCGGCGTCTACGACCTGATGGCCCAGTTCGCCTCCGACGGAACCTGGGGACGGCAGAACAACTACGGCGGCGCGCCGTGGACCGATCCCGCCCGGGTGGACCTCTGGTCGCCGAGCCGCTTCGCGAAGAGCTTCGTGACGCCGACGCTCATCCTGCACGGCGAGAAGGACTACCGCGTCCCGGTGACGCAGGGGATCAACCTCTATGGCGTGCTGCAGGGCAAGGGTGTGCCGGCGCGGATCGTGATCTTCCCCGACGAGAACCACTGGGTCACGAAGCCCCAGGACGCCCTCCTCTGGTGGAAGGAGGTCTTCGCCTGGCTCGACCACTACATCGGAGGCGGAGCAGGGAAGCAGCCGGTGGCGAAGGCAAGCTGAGCCGCTCAGCGCACCTCGCTCATCAGCGCCAGGGTGTTCCCCTCGGTGTCCTGGAAGAACGCCATCCAGAGCTCGTGGTCGGGCATCTTCGCCACCAGGTGCGGCTCGGTGCGGAAGCGGACGCCGCGCTCCTGGAAGGCGGCGTGGGTGGACCGGATGTCGTCGACCTTGAAGTAGAGGATCGAGCCCGGATGATCGAGCTCCGCCTCTTCCGGGACCCCCAGCAGCAGGCGGACGCCGGCGCAGTCGAAGAACGCCATCTTGGGCGGCGCCTCGAACAGGAACGGCAGGCCGAGCACGTCGCGATAGAACGCGATGGCTCGCGGCAGGTCGTGGGCCGTCATGGAAATCTGGGCAATTTGCATCGATGGGCCTTTCTCGGGCGGTGAGAGATAATCGGTCTTCGCCCGGCGGACAGCCGGGCCCGCGAGACAATCCTACCTGGGGAGGTGCGACGTGGAATACCGCAATCTGGGGGCTACCGGTGTCAAGGTGTCCCCCCTCTGCCTCGGCGCCATGATGTTCGGCAAGTGGGGCAACCCCGACCACGAGGAGTGCATCCGCATCATTCACCGCGCGATGGACGCCGGCATCAACTTCATCGATACCGCCAACGGCTATTCCGAAGGCGAGTCCGAGGTCATCGTGGGCAAGGCCCTCCAGGACCGGCGCGAGAAGGCCGTGCTCGCCACCAAGGTGTGGGCTCCCATGGGCGAGGGGCCGAACCAGCGCGGCCTGTCCCGCAAAGCCATCCAGGAACAGGTCGAGCACAGCCTGCGGCGCCTCGGCACCGACGTCATCGACCTCTATCAGATCCACCGTCCCGATCCCACGACGCCGATCGAGGAGACCCTTTCGACTCTGACCGACCTGGTGCGCCAGGGCAAGGTCCGCTATCTCGGCCTGTCGACCAACCACTACGAAGCCGAGGGGCTGTGGAACAAGCGCTTCGCCGCCTGGGAGATCGTGGAGACGCTCTGGGTGAGCGAGCGGCGCGGCTGGGAGCGCTTCGTCTGCCTGCAGCCCCCGTACAGCATCCTGCGCCGGGCGATGGAGCAGGAGCACTTCCCGATGTGCCAGAAATTCGGCCTCGGCACCATCGTCTGGAGCCCGCTCGAGGGGGGCTGGCTCACCGGCAAATACCGCCGCGACACGGGCAACCCGCTGGACACCCAGCGCGCCGAGAAGTGGATCGGGGACATCTCGAACCCGAAGTTCCAGAAGCGCCTGGACATCGTCGAGCAGCTGGTCCCGCTGGCCGAGGGCAAGGGCGTTCCGCTCGCCCGCTTCGCCAATGCCTGGGCCTTGCGCCATCCGGCCGTCACCTCGGTGATCATCGGTCCGCGCACCCTGGAGCAGTTGGAGGACAGCCTCGCGGTCCCCGACGTGCAGATCACCGCCGAGGAAGCCGTGACGATCGACCGGCTGGTACCGCCCGGAACGTCGGCGCTGTAGGATCTCCGCATCGGAAGGGAGAGAGACATGCCTGACCTGAAGGGCAAGACCCTGTTCATCACCGGTGCGAGCCGGGGCATCGGCAAAGCGATCGCGCTGCGGGCCGCGGCCGATGGAGCCAATATCGTCGTCGTCGCCAAGACGGCCGAGCCGCACCCCAAGCTGCCGGGGACCGTCCATACGGCTGCCGCGGAGATCGAAGCGGCCGGCGGCAAGGCCCTGCCGGTCGTGTGCGACATCCGCGACGAGGAGCAGGTCCAGCGGGCGGTGGCGCAGGCCGTCGACACCTTCGGGGGGATCGACATCCTGGTCAACAACGCCAGCGCGATCAACCTGACCGGGACGCTCGAGACCCCGATGAAGCGCTTCGACCTGATGTGGGGGGTGAACGCCCGCGGCACCTTCCTCTGCTCGCAGGCCTGCATTCCTTATCTAGATAAGGCGGCCAACCCGCACATCCTGACCATGGCGCCGCCGCCGAACCTGGACCCCCGGTGGCTCAAGGACCACGTGGCCTACACGATCTCCAAGTACGGCATGAGCCTCTGCGTCCTCGGCATGGCCGCGGAATTCCGCGACCGCGGGATCGCGGTCAACGCCCTCTGGCCGCACACGGTGATCGCCACCGCAGCCCTCGCCATGCTGGGCGGCCCCGTGAAGCCGGAGCTCTGCCGCAGACCCGAGATCGTCTCCGACGCCGCGCACGTCCTCCTCACTCGCGACAGCCGCTCCGCAACCGGCAACTTCTACATCGACGAGGACGTGCTCCGAGAAGAGGGAATCACCGACTTCGAGAGCTACGCCGTCCAGCCCGGCCAGCCGCTGATCACCGATCTCTTCCTGGAGGATGGGACCCCGTTTCCCACTAGCTCAGGGGGTTGAATCGGGGATCTCTCCTATTCCTTGACGAACGTGCCGCGCTCCGTGTCCTTGCGGACCCCCGGAAACTTCAGGGCGCGGCCATGGGCGACGCAGTACACACCGGGGGGCAGGACTCCGACAGCGAAGATCGCCTCGGTGAGGTTCTGGAGAGCGTCGGAGTGCTTCATCTCGAACGGACGCATGGCGCCGGTCAGGACGACGGGCACCCGCGGGCTCGGAATCTCGCTCAGGATCCGCTCTCCGGTGACGGCCAGCCGGTCGGTCCCATGGAGGATCACGATGCCCGAGGTGTCGCGCTCCTCGACCGCTCCCCGGACCTCCTGGACGATCCGCTCACGGTCGGCGTCGTCCATGTCCAGGCTGTCCTTGGTCATCAAGGGGACGTCCTTGACCTCGACATCTTCCAGACGAAGCTCGGAGAGCATGCGGTGGACGATGGACCGCCGGTTGGCGAGCTCGCCCGAGAGCTCGTCATAGGTCTTCTCGATCGTCCCGCCCGTGGTGATCAGGGTGACTCGGCGCACGGAGGGGAACTCTACAGCAAGCGCGCGCCGCCGGAGCCGCGCCGCCGTATACTAGAGGAGAGGTGCAGGATGCCGAAGCTTTCATCAGATCTCCGCCGGAGACTCGAGGCGACGCCTGAAGGGGAGGCGGTCGAGGTAGTGGTCGAGCTCGGCCAGACCGAGACGGAAGCCGAGCCGGCCTCCATGGACCGGACTTTGAAGATCGCCACGTTGAAACGCGCATTTTCGGCGATCGCCGAGCCGATCGAGCGGGCGATCGAGCACTCGGGCGGCACCGTGCTCGACCGCGCCTGGCTCAACCGGTCGCTCAAGGCATGTCTGCCGCGCGAAGCGGTCGAGGCCTTGGGCGACCGCGAGGATGTCGAGCTCGTGGATACGCCGCGGGCTCTCCGGTCCGACTGACCGTCAGCTCAGCACCGGCAGCCCCCTGCCCTGCGCCCGTACGTCGAAACCGGAGAGACTGCGGCAGAGCCCACCGAGGGCTGTGCGCAAAGACTCCGGTTCCTGATCGCGGTTCTGCGCCAGAAGCAGGGCAAGCAGGCCGGCGACCTGGGGGGCTGCGAAGCTGGTCCCGAACCCCACCCGACCGATCTCACCGTTCACTTCACAGCTTGTGAGGTAATCATCGGAGCTGCCGCCCGGCGCCACGCAGTCCGGTTGGCGGCCGTTCGGCGCGGGGCCGCGGCTGCTCTGAGGAATGACGTTCCTGCCGGCGCGATCCGTGGCTCCTACGACGATCACTCCCCGGGCGTCAGCGGGGCTGGTGAGTCCCTCCTTCCCTTCGTTCCCCGCGCTCTTGACGATCACCAGTCCCAGATCCCAGGCCTGGTCGAAGGCCCGTGCCTCTCGCGACGTGCCGTCACCCGCCGGCCCGATTCCCCAGGAACAGTTGGCGATCTGGGCACCATCTTCAAGCGCCTGCTGGATCGCCAGGGTACCTCCGAAATCGTCGGCGTTGTTCTCCTCGTTCGTGGCGAGGACCTTGTAATGGTAGATCGTGGCTTCGGGAACGATCCCCGTCAAGGCCTGCGCGCTGGCTGCGAGCAACCCGGCCACAGCCGTGCCGTGGAAATGAGGATGCCCCCACGGTTCGCGGGTATAGTTTTCCTTGAGGATCACACGATTACCGAAGGCCGTGTTCTTGTAGGCGATTTCGGTGTCGAGGATCGCCACCACGACTCCCTTTCCAGTGAGCCTCGTCCGCGCGCGGAAGGCCACGGTCCCGAGCACGTCGTCTCCGCCCGAGACCTCGACCGCGACTTTCTTTCTCTTGCCGCCGGTCTTCTTGACACCCTTGGCTCTCTTGGTTCCGGCATCGGGCCGTAGAAGGCGGGGCAGCCCAATCCGTTCGACCTTGGAGTCGTGAGCCACCTCGGCGAGGGTGGGCAGATGCGCTGCCGTGCGCAGGGATGAGTTGAGCCAACAGACCTGGGTCGTGGGCCGCGCCATGCCGGGAGCAACCATTTCGGAATGCATACCCACCGACCGCCCGATCTGCTCGCGCAGCGATCCGACCTGATAATAGAACGCGTCGCGCATCTGCGCCGCCCGCAGGCGCCGCACCACCGAGGCGGCGTCCGCGACGCTCTCCAGACCGAGCTTCCCGAGGGTCGCAGACAGATCCTTCAAAGCCGGGTGAGTTGGTTCCACCTCCACTTTGGGGCGTGGTTTCGGTTGGCTGAGCTCGACGATCACGATGGAGGGGCCGGCCATGGGTGCGACAGCGACAGAAGCGGCGCCCACCTCTTCCGGGGAGAAGCGCAGGGTAGTGCCCGAAGCGAACGTGATCCCCCGGACCGCACTCTCCTGCCTCAAGGTGAGGGGCTGCGCGATGCTGAGCACCAGGGCGTCGCTGGCTTTGGACGCGAACGCGGCGCCATAGGCATTCCGGACCTGTTTCCTGGCTTCCGAAATCGCGGACGCCATGGTTCGCAACTACCAGGCTTCCGCAGGCAGGGGCGAGGCGTCCTCGGGGTGCTCCTCGCTCTCGATCGAGCGGAGGAGCTCGGCCGGGCTCTCGGTCACCTCGAGCCGGGCGCCGGACGCGAAGAGAACCTCGCTCCCCTGCTCCGGAGAGCCCTGCACCCGGTCGAGGATGGCGGCGATGAGGTTCGTGTGGAGATTGGCGTGCTTCTTGTCGAGAGTGGTTGCGATAATCCAGGCCATGACCGGAGGGTATCACGGGAGGCGGAGGACATAGCGCGCCTCGCGGCGGGCCGTCCCGGGCCGGTGGAGGTCGAGCTCGCCGAGGCGGTGCATCCGGCGGAGGACGGCCGAGATCTGGCGGACTTCGACTTGCCTCCGCAGATTGGAGGCGAAACGGCTGTTGATCTCCTGGGCGACCCAGTTCGCCCCCAAGGCGCGGTTCGGCCCCAGGTCGGTGACCACCCGCCGGGTCATCCGGGCCAGCTTCGGCTTCGAAGCCGGTCCGAAGTCCTCCTCCTCGTCGGCCGCCGCGGGCCGCGCCACGGTCCGCTCGGCGAGCTCCGACGCCGCGGCGGCCGCGGTCCGGAACTCCTCCAGGCGCCGCGTGATCATCTCGAGCTCGGTCGCGTGCTGCGTCCTCTGCTCGCGGTGCTTCGCCTCCTCGGCCGCATGGTGTGCCTCCCGTTCGCGATGCACCGCCGCCTGCGCCTCCAGGGATGCGATGATCTCCTCCACAGACAAGAACCGTCTCGGCACCGCCGTCTCCTCCATGCAACCAGGGATGACTTCAACGGCGGATTGTACCACTCCCACCGAGCTTCGCGTCGCGAATCAGCAGTGACTTGCGACGCCCACCTCTTCTAGCAAAACGTCAGGACTGCAATTTGCGACCCATGGGCTCTCGGAGGCGATGACTGGCAAGGTATTCGCGATTCAAATCGGGACGATCGCGACTTGCACGAGATTCCATGCGATGCAGACTCAGGATTTCATGATTCAGACCTCGGCATACGTCGCAACTCGCGAGAGGGCGCTGACGCCCCTCTGGAAATACATCGCGACTTGCTGGATGGGTGCGACGTCAATGGCGGTCTGTGCGATGTCCGCCTGGGACTCGCGACTCTCATTCCACGGCGGCTGCGATACCATCTCCACCATGGATGCCACCCGCCGTCAGGCTCTCGCCGGCGCTGCCGCTCTGGCGCTCTCCGGTGCCTTCCCCCACCCTCTCTCAGCGCTCCGCCTGGAGGGCGCGAAGCCGCCGACGGTCCGCCCCGGCCGCCTGCGGCCCGGTGACACGGTGGGGCTGATCGACCCGGCGAGCGCGACGTGGGAGCCGGTCAATGTCGAGATCATCGAGGAGTCGTGGGCCGCTCTCGGGTTCAAGACGAAGCGCGGCGTGCACCTCCTCGAGCGGCGGGGGTATTTCGCCGGCACCGACGAGCAGCGCGCCGGCGACGTGAACGCCATGTTCGCGGACCCGGAGGTGCGGGCGATCCAGTGTGTGCGCGGCGGCTGGGGGTGCGCCCGGTTGCTGCCTCTGCTCGACTGGGCCACGATCGCTCGCAACCCGAAGATCCTGCTCGGCTACAGCGACATCACTGCGCTCCTGCTGTCCCTCTTTGCGAAGGCCGGTCTGGTGACCTTCCATGGCCCGCTCGGCATCTCGCAGTGGAACCCCTTCAACGTCGGGTGGGTGAAGCGGGTGCTTCAGGATGGCGAGGCCGTCACCTTCGAGAATCCGAAGGAGATTGGCGAGGACGACCTCGTGGTGGTCGAGAACCGCGTGCAGACCCTCCACCCCGGTACCGCGCGGGGGCGGCTGCTCGGCGGCAACCTCACGGTGCTGACGGCGCTCGTCGGGTCGGCCTATCTGCCGGACTGGGACGGCTGCATCCTCTTTATCGAGGACGTGGAAGAGGCGCCCTACCGGATCGACCGGATGCTCACCCAGCTCCGTCTTTCCGGCATCCTGCAGAAGGCCCGGGCGGTGATCTGGGGCAACTGCAGCGATTGCGATCCCGGCGAAGGGTACGGCTCGCTGACCGTCACCGAAGTGCTCCAGGACCACATCCGGCCGCTCGGCGTCCCCGCTTGGCAGGGAGCGATGATCGGCCACATCGAGCGGCAGTTCACCCTTCCGGTCGGAGTCGAGGTCGAGGTGGACGCGACCGCCGGCACCATCCGGATGCTGGAGCCGGCGGTGGTCGACTCCCCTACCCCGCCGCGCTGATCTCGCGGGCGGCGCGGAGGCCGGACATCAGGGCGCCTTCGACGGTCCGGGGGATGGGGGAGGTCTGGTCTCCCGCGAAGTGCACCCTCCCCTCGGCCTTGGCGAGCTCCGGCACCCACTTGGTGAGCTGGCCCGGCTTCCACCAGGCATAGGCGCCTCCGGCCCAGGGATCGTTGCCCCAGCTGTGGGAGGTTCCGCCCTCCACGTACTGCCGGATGCCGGGCTGCACCTTGTCCAGGTTCTCGACCGCGAAGGCGATCCGCGCCTCCGGGTCCAGAGCGGCGATGCGCACCGCCTGCTCGCCCTTCATGTGCGATTCGAGGACGCCGCGCGTCGCCGCGTCGAGGACCGACTGGGCGAACGGCTGCTCGCTGACGATCTGGATGGGCAGATCCGTGGAGGCGCCGCCGCCGCGGCCGGCGTCTTCCCAGAACCGCCGCCGCGTCTGCACGTAGACCCGCGTCACCGGGGTGTGCTCCAGGCTCTCGAAGATCTGGCGCTTGGCCGGGGAAAGCCCGGGGGTGAACTCGATCCGGCGCACCGCCGGGACCGGCGCCGCGACGATCAGGCGGTCGGCGGTGAGCGCCTGCTCCGCCCCGGCCTGCCGGAAGACGACGCGGACCTGATTGGGCTCCTGGACGATTTTGGTCACCGGCGCTCCGTAATAGATCCTCTCCCGCAAGGCGGCGGCGATGGCGCGCGGAAGCTGGTCCATGCCACCGGGCAGGGTGAGCGCCGGCCCCTTGCTGGCAAAGGAGATCGCCGCGTCGGAGAGCAGGCGATGGAGCGCGGATCCGGTCGACCAGCCGTAGCCGAAGAACACGATCGAGCTCAACAGGGCGATGGCTTCGCTGGAGGCGCCCTGGCTGGCCAGGTAGTCCGCCAGGGTGACCGCGTCGTACTGCGCGAGAGAGGCGAGGTCGAAGGCCGGATCGAAGGGGTTCATCGTCCCCGCGGCCTGGAAGAACTTGGGGATCATGCCGAAGCCGAGCTTCTTTTCCTCGGGAGTGAGGTTGTACGGCCAGTCGGCCGGCTGCCCGGGCGGGACCTCGAAACGCTTGCCGCGCAGGTGGTAGACCGCGGCCCGCCGGTTGATCCGGAACGGCTCGGCGGTCAGCTTGAACGCGTCGATGTAGCGCCGGGTCAGCGGGTTGTCCGTGAAGCTGACCGCGCCCGCCTCGGCGTAGAGGCCGTCGGCGAACGGGCTGCGCAGGGTGTAGACCCTGCCCCCGGCGCGGTTCTGCGCTTCGAGGACGGTGACGTCGTGGCCGGCCTGCTTGAGCTCCCAGGCGGCCGCGAGCCCGGCGAGGCCCGCGCCGAGGACGATCGCCTTGCGCGGTGTGGCAGCCGGCGGCGGCGCCTGGCTCTCCGCGGCGGCGAGGCGAGGCAGGGCTGCAAGCGCCGGTAGCGACAGCGCAGCCCGTTGCAGGAAGGTGCGGCGGGTCCAACCCGATCGGTGGCGCATGGTCTCGTTCTCCTCAACTCCTACATCTGCGGGCTCGTCTTCCCCGCCTCGGCGGGCTTCGCGGCTGCGGCTGCACCGGCCTTGTAGTCGACGAGCTCTGCGAAGTAGGCGTCGGGGATGCCGTTGCGGCCGTCGGGCCAGACCACGAAGGTGCGGGCTCCGGTGGTGAAGACCCCCAGCACGTCGCCGAAGTTGGCGTACTGGGTGGTCTGGTAGTCGTACTTCACCTTGCACCAGTTGGTGGTCTCGGAGCTGACGCGGACCGGCGGGCCGAAGCTCGCTCCGCCGTCGGCGGACTGCACCCAGTAGACGTCGATCAGGGAGGCGAACCGGCCGGCGCGGGTCCAGTCGAGCACCATCATGATGTTGCACTCGATGTCGCCGGGGTCGGGGGTGAGCTGCTTCTCCAGGCTCTCCATGTAGACCACGTCGACCGTGCCGTCCTGGCGTACCACCGGGGTCGGCCAGAAGCGCTTGACGAGCTGCGGCGGGACGTCGGCGGCGAGCGGGACCGGCTGGCTCCAGGTCTTGCCCTGATCGTCGGAAGAGACCAGGGAGACCTGGGAGGAGGTCAGGAGCTGCACCCACGGCTGCGCCGGCGCCTTCTCCACCGCGCTGGTGTAGGTGACGTAGACGCGGCCCTTGTGCGGCCCGCCGGTGGCCACGGCGATCCGCGGGATGTCGTTCATCGTGGGCTTACTGTAGCCGACGGGCGAGTCCTCGCGCAGCGAGTTGACGACGGTGAGCACCTGCGGCGGCTCGAAGGTCTTGCCGCCGTCGAGCGAGCGGGCGAACCCGATCCGCGTGGTGTTGCCCAGCGCCAGCGGCTCGAGGCTCAGGAGGTCGGGACCCTGCTCCCAGGTGACGTAGAGCTCGTTCTCGGGGCCGAGGGCGAGCGACGGCAGGATCTGGATCGCCCCCTTGCTGCCGCAGCTCGTGTTTTCGGGACGCAATTCGCCGCTCTCCGTGAACTCGTCCGGGCTGACGATCACCGGCGGCTCCCAGGTCTTCCCCTCGTCCAAGCTGCGCATCACCGAGATCTGGCCGCCCGAGCCGCCCGTCCGGCCGCAGATGCCCAGGAGGGTGGAGAAGGCGATCCAGACGCGGCCGCTGCCGTCCTTGGCCGCCAGGACGCTCGGGCTCCGCAGCAGGTCTTTCGGCTTCCAAGGTGGGAACAGGCGCTGGTCGGTCCAGGTGAAGACTCCGTCCTTGAACCGGCCGCGGTACAGCAGGAGCCCGGCCTGGTTGGTGCCTCCCGGCGTCGCCATCTCACCCGGCGCCG
>DASPXX010000287.1:0-10412 GCA_035637095.1 Thermoanaerobaculia bacterium | reverse complement strand
GCCCGGAACGGGGGAGAGGCCCTCCCCGATGGGGGAGAGGTCCTCCCTCCCGGGGATGAGCCCATCCCTGATGGGGCGGCGGTTGCCCAACTTGGGACGACGGTCGCCCTTCGTGGGAGCGAGGTCCTCCCCGATGGGGACGAGCCTGTCCCTGACGGGGCGACGGCCATCCCTCCTGGGGGAGCCTCTCCCCCTGCAGGGATGAGCTTCGCCCCGAGAGTCCCGGCCTCCGCCCCGTCAGTCCCGGCCGTCGCCCCGAAAGCACCGGTGTTCGGCCGGAGACGGCTGGCGTTCGCCGCGTCGAGGGTCGCGATGTCACCGCTGCTTGAGCACCAGGCATCCTGCCATCTTGTCGTGCAGCGTCTGCTTCCGGGAATCCCCGATCATCATGAGGAAACCGATGTAGAGGATCACCATGGAGAAAAACTTGCCGAAATATCGGCCGGTGGCTCGGCCGAAGCCGATGCGCTGTCCATTCAGATCCGTGACGCGCAAGCCGAGCATCCGCTTGCCCGGTGTCCCGCGCCGGGCGGAAGACTCGAATCCGGCGAAGTAGATCCAACTGAAGGCATAGTACACGACGAGCCAGCCGTTCTCACTGAGGGAGTCCGCGCTGTTTTGGGACAGCACGAGCAACAGCACCAGCAGACCGACAATCATGAGCAGGACCTGATCGACGATCAGAGCGCCCAGGCGCGCTCCGAACGAGGCATAGGAGATCGTCGGCAGTGGGGGCGGGAGCGGAAGCGCGGCCGGCGGGGCATAGGGCCAGACGGCCGGAGACGGAGCCGCAGCGGGTGCGGGATAAGTGACTCCGGACGGAAGAGGAGCGGCGGCAGGGGCCGGCCAGGATGGACTGGCAGCCGCCTGCAGTGGAGGGGGCTCCGACCCGGCCGCCGTGGCCTCGAGAGCGCGCCGGAGTTCTCCGCAGCCGCTGTACCGCTGGTCGGGCTGCTTGGCGAGCCCGCGCAGAACGGTCGCATCGACGGCTGGCGGCACGGCCGGGTTCCACCTCCGGATCGGCTCCGGCTGGCGGTGGATGTGCGCCTCCTGGACGACGTAGTCGGTGTTTCCCTCGTCCTCCTCGTTGGCGACGAACGGCGGGCGGCCGGCCAGCATCTCGTAGATCACGCAGGCTGCGCTGTAGACGTCGGTTCGATGATCGATCCTCTTGGGCGCGCGGATCTGTTCCGGGCTCATGTAGTAGGGCGTGCCGAGGGACGCGCCGGTGCGGGTGCGGCGGTCGCTTCCGATCAGCAGGGCGATGCCGAAGTCCATCAGATAGGCGTGCCCGCCCTGGTCCAGCAGGACGTTCGACGGCTTGACGTCGCGGTGGATGATGCCCTGCCGGTGGGCGTAGTCGAGCGCGTCCAGGAGATCGGAGGCGATGTGCACCGCTTCGGTCAGAGGGAGCGGGCCGCGCGCCTCGGCGAGCCGGTCGTCCAACGGATGGCCCTTGAGGAGCGGCATGATCAGGTAGTAGACGCCCTCTTCGCGGAAGAAATCGGTGACGCCCAGGATGCGCGCATGCTGGAGGTTCGCCTGCGCCCGCGCCTCGTCGAGGAAGCGCGCCTCGAACTCGGGAGCCCTGGCGAGGTCCGGTGCCATCGCCTTGATCGCCACCTGGCGGTGGAGGATCTCGTGCGTGGCGCTCCACACCTCGCCCATCCCCCCTTCCCCGATCTTTTCCCCGAGGACATAGTCGCGTATGCGTTGACCCGCGTGCATCTCTTCCTCCTGGCCACCATCGCCCTGCGGCCCGACATGCTTCTGAGAGAAGACTCGATTCTACCATTCCCGCCGATAGAATGGTCCCCATGCGACGAAGCCGGGCAGCCCGCCAAGGAAGCGGGGTAGAGTAAGCCCATGCGCCGCTCGACAGCTCTCCTCCTCTTGTTCCTGGGAACGGCCTGCGCGTCCGTTCCTCCTCCCTCGCCTCCCTCCACCGCACAGCCGGAGCGGGCCGAGGGCAAGCCGGTGATGCACACAGCATGAACCCAAAGCTCTTGATGATGGCAAGCGCCCTGGTCCTCGGCCTCGCTGGTGTTGCTGCCTCCTTCGCTCCAGCCGAGCTGCTGACGGCCTGGGGCTCGCCTGCCACGGATCAGACGGTGCTTGTGGTGCAGATTCTGGGAGCGCTCTACTTTTCCTTCGCGCTCCTCAACTGGACCGCCAAAGGCGTCATGATCGGGGGCATCTACGCGCGGCCGGTCTCCCTGGGTAATTTTCTTCACTTCACCATGGGAGCGCTCGCTCTTGCCAAGCAGGAGCTTTCTCACGACCTTGGCGTGCCCATCGTTGTGGCCCTGGTGGTCTATGCGGTTTTCGCGGTTCTCTTCGGCGCTCTTGTGTTTGGAGGCGTCCGGCAAAGGTGAAGGCTCCAATGAATTCTCCCCTGACCGTCGGGATGGTGCTGTTCCCCAATCTGACGCAGCTCGATCTCACCGGGCCTTACGAGGTCTTTGCTCGCATGCCCGGCACGAAGGTTCATCTCGTGGCCGCGAAGCCGGCTCCTGTGGTCAGCGAGCATGGGCTGGTCATCACGCCAGACACCACCTTTGACCGGGTACCGCCGCTGGACATCCTGTTCGTCCCCGGCGGGATCGGCGTCAACCCGATGATGGAGGACCGGGCACTACTCGGATTTCTCCAGGCTCAGGGTCAACGAGCTCGCTATGTAACGTCCGTGTGCACAGGTGCGCTGCTGCTCGGTGCGGCGGGTCTCCTCCGCGGCTATCGGGCCACGACCCACTGGCTGTCGCTCGATCTCCTGCCGCTGTTCGGCGCCGAGGTTGCCGAGGAGCGGGTCGTCGCCGATCGCAATCGCATCACCGGAGGCGGTGTCACGGCGGGCATCGATTTTGGCCTGGTCGTGGCCGCCGAAGTTTTCGGCGCGGCGGTGGCCGAGGAGATCCAATTGACCATCGAGTACAACCCGGCACCGCCTTTCCGCAGCGGATCGCGCGACACGGCCCCTGCTGACCTCGTCGAGCGCGTCATCCAAACGCGCCAGCACATCCAATCAGAACGGCGGGCGATCGCCGAGCGGGCGGCCGCGAGGCTCGACGGCTTCAACCTCCCCGCGCCCGCCGGACGGTGACCAGGCCGACGCGCTGGAACCCGGCTTCATCGACGCTCTCGAGCACGCGGGAGAGCTGCTCGTAGCGGAGACGCTTGTCTCCCTGCACGATCACGGGCCGGTCGGGATCCGCAGCGTGGAGCCGGCGCAGCACTCCAGGCAGATCGCGCAAAGGGACGGCTTTGTGCTCGACCAGCACCGTCTGATCCTCCAGCATCGACACCTCGATCTGCGGGTGCTCCACGATGAGCTTCGAGTGTCCCGTCTCGGGCAGCTGGATGGGGATCTCCTGGCGCAGGAGAGGCGTGACGACCATGAAGATGATGAGAAGGACCAGGCAGACGTCCACCAGCGGAGTGACGTTGATCTCGCTGCGGAATCCTGCTTTCGCGCTCGGCAGTTGCATCTCTCCACCTCCTTGCGAGGAGTCGTTCATTCGGAGAAGGCGCCTCTTTTGGATTAGAGAGAGGATGGGACGGTTTGGTTCCCGGGTGGAGCGCCGCGGTATGTCGAAACGAATTCGTCAGACGAGACACCCGGCTGCATAACGACACCACACAAGGAGAGATGCTTGTGAAAGCCCGTTGCGCAATCCCCCTGAGTCTTCTTTTTCTGCTGCCATAGGCCGGGCGGGCGGGCGTGGGCTCGCAGCCCTCTCAGAGACTTTTCATATATTCGACCAACGCCCACTTCTGCTCGTCGGTGAGTGTGGTGCCCCAGAGATGCCCCGCGTTGGAGTTGCCGGGGAGCGTGGTGTCGAGGACAAACTCGCCGGAGGCGGTGTCGAAGCCGACGTTGACAGGGTCGAACTGCCGGCTGCCGACGTGGAACTGCCGGACCCGCTCTGCCGGGGGCTTCAGCAGCTCCCAGAGGTTCGGGACGGAGCCGTTGTGGAGATAGGGGGCGGTGGCCCAGATCCCGTCGAGGGAGCGCGCCTTGTACGATCGGGGATCGAACGTCGGAGCGTTCTGGACTTCGACGAACTCGTCGATGGCCGCCTTCGCGGCGCTGACTTTCTGTCCAAGGATCGTGCTGAGCACCACGTGAGTGAGAATGTCGGCGCCGGTCGCCCTGTCCCCGAACGGCGGACCGACCAGCATGAAGACCTTTTCACCCTTGAGGCGGCCGGTCCGGCCCGCGCGGAGCAGTGCATTGTCGACCATCATGGGATCGGTCCCGAGGTCGACGATCGATGTCATGACGACGTTGAGCCGGCGTTTGGGATCGGTCCGTTTAATGACGGCATGGCAGGAGGCGCATTGCTGCTGATAGATCCCCTGGCCGCTGCTGACCTTGGCGGAATCGAGGGGCGGGAGATACTGCGTCGGCCAGAGGGGCGACCACAGAGCGTTGAGCGTCGCCTCGAGATCTCCCAGCGAGATGATCTTCGCGGACGACCGGTATCCTCGGAGCTCCTGACCCTTGCCGCGGTGCTCGATCTCCACGGTGCCGTAGACACCCAGGATCTCTCCGACGTTCCGGGCCAGGGCACCGGCCCCGAAATTGGGAGCGATGCCGTTCCACTGCACCCGGTCGGATTGGGAGGTGTCCCAGAGGAACGGATAGGAGACGGGAGCGTTGGACGGCCGGTAGTTTTCCGGAATGCCGAGGTCGGCTCCCAGAACTTGGTTGAAGATGCCGCCGAAAGCGTCGAGCCGCCCATGGCCATAAGGAACATACGGATCCTTCGGCCGGTCGTGGTCCTGCCGGTCCACGAGCTTCTGAGCGAGGGTATGAAGGTCCTGGCGCAAGGCGCTCGCGCTTGTCGGGCTGTAGCGCTGCCCGAGGACCTTGTGGGCGAAACGATCGAATTTCTCGTCGTCCTTGTCGGTGGCCTGGAGGGCGTATGCGACCTGATCGAAGAAGGCGAACGTATCGGCCAGGGTCGGGGCGCCGTCGATGCGGAGGCTCACCGTCTTGGTGTCGATCTGGTTGGTATGGCAGGCGGCGCAGGTGAATCCCATCCAGGCCGTGCCCGTTGCCGGGTCCCTGTCCTTGGCGAATCCGATCGGAAGGCCGTCGGGATTGGCCGGGCCCGGCTCCTCCACCATGAAACGGAGCCGGTCGAGGTTCGCGTTCGACCGGACGAGCTCGGTGCTCTTCTCCTGTTCGAGCGCGAGGAACCAGTCGTAGGGGACGATCCGCGAGCCTTGCGAAGTGAACCAGAACAGTTGCTGCTGCTTTTCGGTCCATCCCTGGTCGAGATTGACCTTCCGGCCCGGGGGAGCATCGGGAACCGGCTGACCGGTCTGGACGACCGGTCCACTCGGTCCCCCGGGCTCGCACCCGGTCCACAAGACGATCGCCACGGCCAGAGACACCGCGGACATGAGCCACGTCAGCTTCATTCTTCTGGTCATAGACATGTGTCCTCTCAGCAAGAGGTTACGGATTCATTATAGCAAACTTTGATGAACCTTGCTGAGGGGACGCGGCTACGGCTGGTCGAACGTGAAGTCCACGAGCTCGGACTCTCCGATGAATTTGTCGGTCGGCCGGTGGTAGATCTTCATCTGGAACTTGAGGTCGTAATGTCCCTTCGCCATGTGGAGCTCATCGTAAGGCATGAACATCGTGAAATCGTCGTAGGAGGTCTGGTCATAGGGAGGTGTGAAGTCGCTGGCCACGGAGACCTGGCCGTCAGGGGCGCGGTAGGCCTGGTTGAAGTCCTTCAGGATCTCGCCGGTCGAGTAGTAGAAATACGCGGCCGCCTGGCAGCTCTGCTCCTTGGCTCCCTCGACCGTGAAGTGGGCATGGATCGTCATCCCTTTCTGCTGGCCCTGCAGGATGTTGTGCTCGGCGCGCACGCTGACGAAGGTCGCTTTGGCCTCCTTCTTGGCGTTGATCGCCAACCCCAGGGCCACCAGGGCGGCCACGGCCAGCACCACGCCGCACCCGATGCCGAGCAGAAAGCCCCGGCGCGACCGGGGCGGAGCAGGGGCCGGTTGGGGGATGGGCTGCGGAACCGGCGGGATGAAGGACATGGGCATGGGGGGCGGAATGGGGGGAGGCACGGGCCGGGGGGAGGGCGGCACCGGCGGGGGAGCGAAGCCGGCGACTGCGGAGTCGAGAGCGCGGCGAAACTCTCCGCATCCGCCGTAGCGCTGGTCCGGCTCCTTGGCGAGGGCGCGCAGGACCACGGCATCCACAGCGGCGGGCACGGCCGGATTCCACCTCCGGATCGGCTCCGGGGTGCGCCGGAGGTGTGCCT
This sequence comes from Thermoanaerobaculia bacterium, assembly GCA_035637095.1. Lineage (GTDB taxonomy): Bacteria > Acidobacteriota > Thermoanaerobaculia > Multivoradales > UBA5704 > UBA5704. Next base: position 4,122 of record DASPXX010000287.1, on the reverse strand, counting down.
CCTTGAGCACGAAGTCGACGTCCCCCTCTCCCTCCTCCGCCACGAACGGCGTCCGTCCGGCCAGCATCTCGTAGATCACGCAGGCGGCGCTGTAGACGTCGGACCGGTGATCGATCGTCTTCGGGGAGCGGATCTGCTCCGGGCTCATGTAGTAGGGCGTACCGAGCGACGTGCCGGTGCGGGTGCGGCGGTCCTGGCCGACGAGCAGGGCGATGCCGAAGTCGGTCAGATAGGCGCGGCCGTCGCGGTCGAGCAGGATGTTCGACGGCTTCACGTCGCGATGGATGATCCCCCGCTGGTGGGCGTAGTCGAGGGCGTCCAGCATGTCGGACGCGATGTGCGCCGCTTCGGCGAGGGGGAGGGGGCCGCGGGCGTCGGCGATCCGGTCGTCGAGCGGCTGGCCGTTGACCAGCGGCATGATCAGGTAATAGATGCCGCCTTCGCGGAAGAACTCGGTGACTCCCAGGATGCGCGGGTGCTGCAGGATCGCCTGGGACCGCGCCTCCTGAAGGAAGCGCTCCTCGAACTGAGGATCTCTGGCGAGATGCGCCGCCATGGCTTTGATCGCCACCGGCCGGTGGAGGACCTCGTGCACGGCGCTCCATACCTCGCCCATTCCTCCTTCGCCGATCTTCTGACCAAGGATGTAGTCACGAATGCGTTGGCCCGTTTGCATAGATCCTCCCGCTGGCCTTCCCTGGTCTTTATTGAGCCGCGTTCTTGGCGAAGAGACCGATCCCATACGAGCAGGCCCCGGTGCTGCACTTCGCCATGGTGACGACCAGCCGGAAGGTGTCCGAGCGGGGAGCCGTCATGATGAGCACCGGGTGGTCGTCCGTCTCCAGGTCCTGGGAGATCATGGTCTCGCCGTCATAGATCGACAGGTCGAGGTCCGAGCAGTTGTGATCGCACTGCCCGACGATGGCGTACTCGATCCCCTCGGTGAGGGTGGCGTCGAGTGTGCCCGTCCCGTCCAGAGCCAAGTTGTTCAGGTAGAAATCAGCGGTCTTCCTGTAGTTGCCGGAGATCTTCTCCGCGGTGCTTTCGAGGTAGCTCGCGACCTCGGCCGAGGTATCGGGAGCCGTGGCGGGAACCGTCGACGGGGCTGGATCGACCGGCTCGACCGGGGCTGGAGGCGGCACAGTCGTCTCGGTTTCTGCGACGGCGGTGGTCGCCGGCTCCTCGGCGACGGGAGGGTTGTCCTTCTTTTTCTCTTCATTCTCATAGACGGTCACGCTGATTGCCACCAGGGCCGCCACGGCGAGGGCGACGCCGCATCCGATGCCCAGCAGGAATCCACTGCGCGACTTGCGTGGAGCCGCCACCGGTTGGGGGATGGGAGGAGGCAGCGGATAGACCGGAGCCGGAGCAGGCAGAGGCGGTGGCTGGAGTGGCTGGAGGGGTGGCGCAGGACGGTTGATTGCCGCCGGCTGAGGAGGCGCCATGCCGGCTGCGGTGGCTTCGAGAGCGCGGCGGAATTCACCACAGCCGCCATAGCGCTGGTCCGGCTCCTTGGCGAGGCCGCGCAGGACCACGGCGTCCAGGGCGGCGGGCACGGTCGGATTCCACCTCCGGATCGGCTCCGGGGAGCGCTGGAGATGCGCCTCCTTGAGCACGAAGTCGGTGTCCCCTTCGCTGTCTTCGGCCAGAAAGGGCGGGCGCCCGGCCAGCATCTCGTAGATCACGCAGGCTGCGCTGTAGACGTCGGATCGGTGGTCGATCTTCTTGGGGGTCCGGATCTGCTCCGGGCTCATGTAGTACGGCGTGCCGAGCGACGTGCCGGTGCGCGTCCGGCGGTCCTGCCCGACGAGGATGGCGATGCCGAAGTCGGTCAGATAGGCGCGGCCATCGTGGTCCAGGAGGATGTTGGAGGGCTTCACGTCACGATGGATGATCCCCCGCTGGTGGGCATAGTCGAGGGCATCGAGCATATCGGAGGCGATGCTCGCGGCCTCCGGGATGGGAAGCGGCCCGCGAGCTTCGGCGATCCGTTTGTCGAGCGGCCGGCCGGTCACCAGGGGCATGACCAGGTAGTACACGCCCCCTTCGCGGAAGAAGTCCGTCACCCCCAGGATGCGGGGATGCTGCAGGATCGCCAGCGCCCGAGCCTCCTGGAGGAAGCGCTCCTCGAACTGGGGGTCCGCGGCGAGATGAGGGGCCATGGCCTTGATCGCGACCGGCCGGTGCAGGACGTCGTGCATGGCGCTCCAGACCTCTCCCATCCCTCCCGTTCCGATCTTCTGGCCGAGGACGTAGTCTCGAATGCGTTGGCCGCTTTGCATGGTCATCACCTGTCCGCCTTGGGAAGCTGCACGAAGCGCCAGACGGTGGCGCCGGTCCGGATCGCGGCTCCGTCGGGGAGACGCTGTTTTTCCTCGACGCTCTCGCCGTCGACCAGGGTTCCGTTCATGCTCTTCTCGTCGTCGATCCAGAAGTCGTTGCCGCGGTAGACGATGGTGGCGTGCCGGGAGGACATCTGGGAATCGCCGGGGATCGCGACCTCGCACTCCAGGTCCCGCCCCAGATAGTTGCGGCCCTCGCGCACCGCGAAGAGCTGCCCTTCGGGCTTCCAGGTATAGGTCACCAGGACGCCGACGATGCGCCGCAGACCGGACTCGGAGCCCGGAGCTTCCTGGGCGGCCGGACCCGAGTCGAACACCGTCTTGCGGCGGCCCGCGCCGCCCGCCGGAGGCGGCGGGGGGGGCGAGCCGGCTGCGGCGGCAGGAAACGGCGCGGCCGGAGGCGGAGGCGCGGGTGGATAGGGAGCCGCGGCGCCGGCCGGCTCCTGGTCCTCGACCAGGGTGCGGCCGCGGCCCGGCAGCGGCGGAGGGCCCGCCGGCTGCCCGCTGGCCGCGCAGTACGGGCAGGTGTCCCACCCCGGGTCCATCGGGTGTTTCCCGGCGGGGCAGTAGCGGACCGGAGTGTCGGCCGCGAGCCGCGCGTTGCAGCTCATGCAGAAGTTGGCCTGATCGCGGTTCACCGTCTTGCACTGCGGACAGATCTTGCTCATAACGTCTCCGTTCCCCTGCCATCGATGTCCTCGGTGGTCTGCACCAGGACATGCACCGTGACCTGGCCCGGCGGCTTCCGCTCGCGGCGCTGGGGAGGTTTCGGCGTGGACCTCGGCGCGGGCGGCTGTTGTTTCTTCTTGTCGGTCTTCTTCTTGTCACCGCTCTCCTTCGGGGCCTCGGTGCGCCACCAGTCGATTCCCGCGCCGATCCAGCGATCCCAGGGAAGGAGCAGGCCGGCGAGGAAGGCGAAGACCAGCAGGATGGCGACGGCCACCCAGGCGAGCGGGCGGCGTCTGCCGCCTGGAGCTGCCGCCGCCGGGAGCCCGGCGGCCGGGAGAGGCGCGGCGGCGACCGCGGGGGCTGCGACGGCGGCTGGAACCGCGATCACCTGGACGCTCACATTGTCCTGGCCACCGGCGTCCAGGGCGAGGCCGATGAGGCGGTCCGCGGTCTCCTGGGCGTCGCCTCCGGCGAGCAGGGCCGCCTGGATCCTCTCGTCGTCCACGTACCCGCAGAGCCCGTCGGACGCCAGCAGCAGGAGGTCGCCTTCGCACAGCTCGAAGGGTGCCGCGACCTCGAGGTCCAGGTCGGGATCCTTGCCGAACGCGCGCGTCACGATGCTCGCGTCGGGGTGCTCGCGGGCCTCTTCCTCGGAGAGGAGGTTCCTCTCCAGCATCTGCTGGACGCGCGTATGGTCGCGCGTCAGCCGGACGAGCTCGCCGCCGCGCAGCAGGTAGGCGCGGCTGTCGCCGGCGTGCCCCACGTAGGCCAGGTGCCCGGCGATCAACACCAGCACTCCGGTCGCGCCCATGTTGGCGGTCGCGGGGTCGCCCGACTGGGCACGGCGGTGGACGTCCGCGCTGGTGCGCCGCGCCGCCTCCCGCAGGGCGTCGGCCACCGGAGTGCCGGCCGGCAGCTCGCTCAGGTGGGACTCCAGGCCGTTGATCACGATCTCGGCGGCTTCCGCTCCTCCCTGATACCCTCCGACGCCGTCGGCGACCACGAAGACCTCGCCGGCGGGGCAGCGGAAGCGGCTGATCCGGTCCTGGTTCTCCTCCCGCACCTTGCCCCGGTGGGCACCGGCGCCGATGCGGAGGGCGGGAGACGAGGG
>DASPXX010000286.1:0-19402 GCA_035637095.1 Thermoanaerobaculia bacterium | reverse complement strand
CCGGATTGGCGATCCCGGTCGATCCGGATCTTCAGATATGGAAGGAGCTCGGGAGCGTACTGGATCTCGTCCAGAACCATCCTCGCCTCTCCGAAGCGGTCGAGAAACCCGTTGGGATCGCTCTGCGCGAACTCCCGCTCCAGCGGGTCGTCGAGGTTGAGATACCGGGCCCCTCTGCCGAACTCTTCGAGAAGGAACGTGGTCTTCCCCGACTGGCGTGGACCGGTCACCAGGACGGACGGAAACTGCGCCAGCGCCATGCCGAGGGTCGGGGCGAGGGCGCGGGGAACGTACACCCTGACCATTCTAAGATCTGATCTTAGATCGGTCAACTCCCGTGATCTCAAGAGCTTCTGATGGGTAGTGCCTCAGAACCCCGGCATCGTCAAGCTCTTCCCGTTGTCCTTCGGCCCCAGATTGAGGAGGAACGGCGCGGCCCGCTCGGCCCAGCGCTCGGGACCGGGATAGCTCTTCGCCGACTTCCCGTAACAGCTCTCCAGCATCGCCGTATGGACGACTCCGGGATTGAGCGCCACGGCCGCCAAGCCGCGCGGCAGCTCCTCGGCGAGCGCCTTGGTCATCCCTTCGATCCCCCATTTGGTGGCGCAGTAGGGGGCCACCTCCGAGGAGCTCGATCTTCCCCAGCCGGAGCTGTAGTTCACGACGACGCCCTGCCCGCGCTCGATCATCGACGGCAGGAAGGCGCGGAGCACGTGATAGGTCCCCTTCAGGTTCACGTCGACCACCTGCACGAACTCCTCTTCCGGAACCTCCCAGAGCCGCGCATTGGTGTTGATCACCCCGGCGTTGTTGATCAGGAGGTCGATCGGCGGATGGCGGGCGAGGACACGGCGGGCCCAGGTCTCCACCTCGGCGGCGGACGCCACGTCGACGACCGACATGCCGTGGGGCTCGCCGAGAAGGTACTGCATCTCTTCGATCGCGGAAGCGGTCCGGCCGCAGCCGATGACGACATGGCCGAGCTCGGCCAGCCGCAGGGCAAGGGCACGGCCGAGACCCCGGGTGACTCCGGTGAGCAGGATCGAGCGGGTTCCGTCGGCCACCGTTACGCCGTCTCGGAGAGGGGAGCCACCAGCGGCAGCTCTTCGTCGGTCGGTTGAAAGATCGCGGCGCCGACGGTGCCCGGGCCGGCATGCGTGCCGACCACCGGGCCCATCTCGGCCACGATCAGCTCGGAGAAACGGAAGGTCCGGGCCAGCAGGTCGCGCAGCCGGTCGGCCCAGACCGGAGCCCGGGCGTGGGCGATCGATGCCACCACCGGACGGGCCGGATCGACCCGCGCCTCGAGCAGCTCGACGAGGCGCGGCTGGGCGGCCCGGCCGCCGCGCACCTTGTCCACGGCGACCACCTCGCCGTCGACCACGCCGAGGATCGGCTTGATCCCCAGGAGGTTGCCGAAGAAGGCCTGCGCCTTGCCGATGCGGCCGCCGCGCGCCAGGTACTCCAGCGTGTCGACCGCGAAGAGGACGTGGATGCGGCCGCGCATGGACTCCAGGCGCTCGACGATGAGGTCCGGCTCGATCCCCCGCCGCGCCATCCGGGCGGCAAAGAGGGCGAGCATGCCCAATCCGAGGCTGACGCTCTCGCTGTCGACCACGCGCAGGACGACCTGTTCGGCCTGGCCGCGGGCCTGCTGGAAGGACGGCATCCCCTCCTCCGCCGCGGCGCGGGCATGGACCACGGTCTGCGAGAGCTTCTCGGAGAGGTGGATCGAGATCAGGTCCTTCTGCGCCGCCAGCGCCCGGTAGGTTTCGAGGAAATCCGGCCGCGGCGGCGGGTTGGTGCGCGGGTGGACCGGCCCCTTTTCGAGCTGCTCGTAGAAGTCCTTGGGCTTCAAGTCGACGCCGTCGTGGTAGACGTGGTCGCCGAACAGCACCAGGAGGGGGACGACCTGGATCCCATGGGCGCGGGCGAGATCGGCCGGCAGGTCGCTCGTCGAGTCGGTGACCACCCGCACGAAATCCTGCGGCTCCTCGATCTCGACGATCCCCAGCTCGCGCAGGCCCATCAGGTCGCGCAGGATCTGGCCGTCGGTCTCCGCCACGGCGTCGAGCAGGCGGCCCACGGTACCGGCCGCGGGCGCGGCGGCCAGGAGCTGCTGCTGCCGTGGCGTGATCCGCGCCTCGAAGAAGGCGGGACCGACGTGGACACGGACGCGGGAGCGCGGGTCGGGCGCATCGTGGACCGTGTCCTCGATGGCGAGGACCACGAGGGAGGTGAAGCCCTGCGCGATCTCGTGCTGCGGCTTGATCGGGCCGGTCAGGTCCGGAGGCCGGAGCTGCACCCAGAACGTGCCGGCGTCGAGCCGGAGCAGCCGGCAGAAGGCCTTGAGGCCGGTGGCCCGGCCGGCTTCCGCGGCCACCACCTCCCCACCCTCGAGGGTGATCTTCCCCTCGGCACAGAGGACCCGTCCGGTGGCGCCCACCTTCTGCAGGCTGCGAAGCAGCTCGAGGATCGGCAGGAGCGAGAAGTCGCCGACCAGCGACTCCAGGCGCGCATCCGGCTCCAGGCCGACCTCGTGCCCGAGCAGGACGAGGTGGATGCGCCGCACGAGCTCCGAGCCGTCGAGTCCCGTGGCATCGAGATAGAGCACGTCCTCGGGCAGGAAGAGGCCTTCCTGCTCGCCGTGACCGAGGAGGAGCACCTTGTGCTGGATCGCGGCGTCTTTGGCGGCGAACCGCTCGGTCAACGGTCTCCCTCCGTCGGCCGCCAGGGACATCGGGGCGACCACGACCCCGGGACCGAGCTCGCCGGCAAAGAGCACCCCCTGCGATTCATCGATCGCCGGGATGACCTCGTAGCCGAACTCGGTAAGCCCGTGCGCGAGCTCCTTGCGACGGGAGGTCTCGGGATCGACGACCAGGACGGAGGGCCGGGGCACTAGCGATTCCTTCCCTTGAACGCGGCTGACGGATTGGCGGACCCAAGCATAACCCTTCCCGGACAGATTCGCGAGAGGGCAGTGTTTTTACGTGACTTCAAACTCGGCGATAATCGGCAGATGGTCGCTCGCCACGCGGGACACCTGGAGACGGCAGCGGCGGAACGAGGCGAGGCGGAGCGAGCCGCGGAAGTAGATGCGGTCGAGCGCCCCCTGCGGAGAGAACGAGGGGTAGGTGGCGAGGAACCGGCGGCCGCCGTTGCGTCCATCCGCGGCGCAGCGGAACCCGAGGGGGCCGGTGAAGATCGGCCAGAGAAGCGAGCGCCAGTCGTTGAAGTCGCCGCCCACGAGGACAGGAGCCCCCTCGGGCACGCCGCTGAATTCGTGGGAGCGCGCCAGGAGGTCGATCTGCTTCACCCGTTCGCGGGCGGACAGGCCGAGATGGAGGTTGAAGACTTCGAGGGCCCGCTCCTGGGTGAGCTGGACGCTGGTGTGCTGGCAACCGCGGCGGATCCAGCTCTCGGCTACCGAGAGGTCGATGTTGCGCTCGCGCAGGATGGGATAGCGGCTGAGCGTGGCATTGCCGTAGCGCCCCTTGCGCAGGCTGACGTTGTGGCCCACGGCGACGAACGGATAGCCGGAAGCGCGGGCCAGCTCGCGGGCCAGGTCGAGCTCGCGCGAGCGCGGAGCGCCCTCGTCCACCTCCTGGAGGAGGACGATGTCCGCATCGTGGTGATGCAGGATGTTGACGACCCGCTCCGGGCGGAAGCGGCGGTCCACACCGATTGCGCGGTGGATGTTGTAGGTTAGGATTCTGAGCTGCAATGCAAAAAAATCTCCGGAGTCCGGCCGCGACCGCTGCGATACCATCATATCCAGTATATGCATGAGCCGGACCTGGAGGCCCCTCACCCCCCTGACCCCCCTCTCCCATCTCCTCCCTCCCGGCCGGGAGAGGGGGGAACCGTGACGGGGGATGGGAGAGGGGACGGGGGTGAGGGGCGGTGGTGGCGGCGGCCCGAGGTGTGGGTTCTGGTGGCGGCGCTCCTGGTGTGGGCGTGGATCTGCGTGCCGGTCGTCGGCGGTTGGCGGACGTTCTATCTGCGCGATGTCTTCACCACCCACCTCCCTCTCAAGGCGTTCGGCGCGGCCGAGCTGCGGCACGGGCGCATCCCGGCGTTCAATCCGACCTGGGCGCTGGGCCAACCCTTCCGGGGCAATCCCAACGTCCTGGCGTTCTATCCGGACAACCTCTTCTATCTGATCCTCCCCTTCTGGAGCGCCTTCAACCTCCACTATGCGCTCCACTGGCTGATCGCCTTCGCCACCATGACGGCTCTCGCGCGCGGCCTCGGGCAGGGGCGCGCCGGCGCACTCCTCGCCGGGCTGACCTGGGCCGGCTCGGGGTACATGCTCTCGGCGGTGACCTACTACAACGTGCTGACGGTCGTGGCGTGGTGGCCGCTGGCGATGCTGGGAGCGGTCCAGGGCGGCCGGCGCGGGGTTGCCCTCGGGGGGCTCGCCTGCGGCCTGGCTCTCCTCGGCGGCGAGCCGGTGACCGCGGCGCTCGCCCTGGTGCCCCTCCTGGTTGCCGCGATCTCCCGGCACGGAGTACGGCGCGGGTTCTTGACCTCCGTGGCGATCGGCGTGGTCGGCGTGCTGCTCGCCCTCCCCCAGATCGTCGCGTTCCTGCGCGTGCTGCCGTTCACCACTCGCGCCGGGCTCGGCATGAACGCTCTGCAGGCGACGTACTTCTCGCTCCATCCGCTGCGCTTGGTCGAGCTGTTCCTCCCCCTGCCCTGGGGCTCGCCGGCCCACCTGGGCCGGTCCGGCGTGTGGACCCATGCGATCCTGCCCAAGACGCCGCTCTTCTTCACTCTCTATGCGGGCATCGTGGCCCTCTGGCTCGCCGCGGCCGCGGCGCGGCGGCACCGGGCCTGGGCTCTCCTCGCCGCGGCCGGCCTGCTCCTCGCCATCGTGGCGGGCACGCATGGCGAGCTCCTGGTGCGGCTCTCGTTCGGTCTCTTCCGCTCCCCCGAGAAGTTCCTCCTCTGGTACGGCCTGGCCCTGCCGCTCCTCGCCGGCTGGGGGTTGGAGCGGGTGCTCGGCGAGGGAGCAGGCAGGTGGCGGCGGATCGCGGCCGTGGGCGGCGGTACCGCGCTCGCCCTGGCGCTGCTCGTCGTGCTCCTGCGCCCCGGCCTTCTGGCGAGCGCGGCCGGACGGCTGGCGGCTCTCCCGGTGACGCAGCGCACCGCGGCCCTGGCCATCCTGGACACGCAGACTCTCGCCTGGACGCGCTCGCTCGCCATCGCCGGCGCCGCGCTCTTCGTTGCATTCGCGGCGGCCGGCTCCAGAGTGCGGAGCAAGGCCTGGGCGCCGGCCCTCCTGCTCGCCGTCGAGCTCGCCACGCTCCTCCAGCTCGGCTCCCTCATCCCCACGGAGCCTCTGGCGCCCTACCGCGAGCCGGCCTCCTGGGCGCGGCGCCTGCGGCCCGGCGCGGCGGTGCTCAATACGACCTTCGTCTATCCGGGCTGGGGGCGCGACGTCTCCTATCAGCTGCCCGACGGCCCGCGGGTGATCCTCGACCGGATCACGGCGCAGGACCTCGATCCGGCCCCGGGAGTTCTGCACGGCCTGACCTATCCGCTGGTCCCCGATCTGGAAGGGATGATGAGCCCTCTCTTCGCGCCCATGCTGCTCACCCTGGCGCGCTCGGGCTGGCAGGAGCGGATGCCGTGGATCCGCGTGGTCGGCCTCGATGCGCTCGTCCTCTTCGAGGATCCGGGGGTGCCGGGCCTGCGAAAGGTCGACGAGGTCGAGCGCGCCGGCGTCCAGACCCGGCTCTATACCGTCACCGATCCCGCCCCGGAGGCCTGGTGGCCGCGGCGGATCGTGCCAGCTCCCACCTCGGCCGACGCCCTCCGGATCGTGACGGCCAGCGCCGATCCGGTCGCGGCGGTGGCGGCGCCGCCCGTCCCCCATGCTCCGGGAGGACGGGTGCGCCTGCTCTCCATGGGAGCGGACCGGATCGAGATCGAGGTGGAGAGCGGCGGCGGTTTGGCTGTGGTGCGCCGGGCCTTCCAGCCGCTCCTGGTGGCGCGGACGGAGGGGAGGCGCCTCTCCACCATGCCGGTCGACCTGGTGCTCCTGGGCGTGGTCGTCCCGCCGGGGCGGCACCGGGTGACGATCGATGTCTCGGCCTGGCCGGAGGTACTGGCCGGAGCGATCGCCCTGGCCGGTTTCATGGCAGTGCTGGCAACCTTGTCGCGCCGCGGCTCTTCCTTTAGTAGGATGCAGCCATGAAACTGAGCCAGACCCTTTTGCCCCAATTCGACCAAGAGATGGCCACCACCCGCAAGCTGTTGGAGCGGGTCCCCGACGACCGCATCGGCTGGAAGCCGCACGAGAAATCGATGAGCCTCGGCCGGCTGGCGACCCACCTCGCCGAGCTCGCCGGCTTCGGGTCCAGAATCATGGAGCAGGATTCCCTCGACGTCTCCTCGCGCGTCGGCTCCGGCTACCAGCCGAAGGTTCTGGAATCGAGCCGCGAGATGGTCGAGCTGTTCGATGAGAACGTCCGCAACTCCCGCGCGGAGATCGAGAAGGCCGAGGACCAGGACCTGTTGAAGCACTGGAGCCTGCGGAATGGAGAGCAGGTGATCTTCAACCTCCCTCGGGTGGCGGTGCTGCAGACCATGCTGATCAGCCACAGCATCCACCACCGTGGCCAGCTCTCCGTCTACCTGCGGCTCAACGACGTGCCGTTGCCCTCGATCTACGGACCGACGGCGGACGAGGGGATCTAGGACCTCACCCCCTAACCCCCTCTCCCATCGCACACCCTTTCCCCCGGGAGAGGGGGGAGCTCGTCTCTCTTCTATAATGAATGCTGTCCCATGGCCGACAGATATGCCGCCTTCATCAGCTACGCCCACCGGGACAAGGGGTGGGTCGAGGCTCTCCAGAGAAACCTGGAGCGCTGCCTAGAGGCGGCCGGCCGGCCCTGGAAGGTCTTCCTCGACGAGGTCGATCTCGCCAGCGGGCGTTCCTGGGTGGGGCAGCTCCAGGCTGGCCTCGACCGCAGCGGGCAGCTGATCCTGGTGGCCACTCCGGAATCTCTCGCCTCCCCGCGCGTAGCGGACGAGTGGCGCAGCTTCGTCGCCGCCCGCGCCGACTGGCACGACGGCCGGCTCCATATCGCCCACCTCGTCGACGTCCCGTTCCCCCCGTTCCTCGGCCAGATCCAGCATGTGGACTTCCGGAACACTGCGGAGGACCGCTATCGCCTGGGACTGCAAAAGCTCGTCGCCGGTCTCCTGGGGCAGACCGACGGCCGTGATCTGCCGGCTCTGCCAGGAGGGATCGAGATTCCCTCCCCGCCCTGGGGGAGGCTCGACCCGGCTCTGCGCGCGCAGCTCGTCGGCTGGCTGACGCCGGTGCTGGAGAAGAAGGTGAACCGGCTGGCCCTCGCGCTAGCTCTGGGCTTTCAGCCTGGCCAGCTCGAAGGCCAGGACTCCTGGGCCTGTGCCGCGTCGGCCGCTCTGGTCTGGGCGAGCGGCCAGGAAGAGCCGGTCACCGCCGCGCTGCGCATCGTCGAGACCCTCCAGGAGACCCTCGGCGAGGACGAGCCGGAGCGCGTGGCGGCTCTCTCCCCGCTCCGCGCGGAGCTGGCGGCCCGCCGCGCCGAGAGCCCCGACCGGAGCCTCCTCGCCACCTGGCTCGACTGCGTCGCCCGCGACCACGAGCACCTGGTTCCCCTGCAAGAGCAGGTCGCGCTCACCCTCCTGGACCGCGTCTACGTCCAGCTCGCCGTGCGCCCGGACCTACGCCGGACCGGCGATCCGGCCGCGCCGGCCCGCCTCGACCAGACGCCGACTCTCCGCGACCTCCTCGCCCTCGACCGCGGCGAGCATCCCTGGATCACCGGCCGCTGGGTGGTGCTCGGCGACCCCGGCGCCGGCAAGACCACGCTGCTGCGGCACCTCGCGGGAACCCTGGCACGCCGGGAGGACCGGCCGTGGGTTCCCCTCTTCGAGTCGCTCCCCCGCCTGCTCCGGGACCGCGCCTCGCTCCTCGACCGCGCCGTCCGCCGCCTCGAGCGGGCCGGGCATCCGGCGCAAGGGCTGGCGGAGGCCCTGGAACGCACCGGCCGGGCCGGCCGGCTCCTCCTGCTCCTCGACGGCCTGGACGAGGTGCCCAAGGAGAGCCGGGAAGAGGCCGAGCAGCTCCTCGGCGACCTGGCCGTCCGCTGGCCCGACTCCCCGCTCGTCGTCACCAGCCGGCCGATCGGCTATCGCCCGCCGGGGAGCGGCTTCCGCGAGGTGGAGCTCCTTCCCCTCGATCACGGCCGCCGCCGCGAGCTCCTCGCCCGCTGGTTCGGCCGCGCCGACGGCACACCCGACGAGGCGCGGGCCGACCGCGCCCTCCAGGCCCTCGACGCCCCCGAGCTCCAGGAGGTGGCCGGCAATCCTCTCTACCTCACCCTCATGGCCCTCCTCTTCGAGCAGGAGATCGCGCCGGGCCGCAACCGCACCCGCCTCTACGACCAGGTCTTCGACCTCCTCCTCCGGGGCAAGCACCGCCGGCCCGAGGCGGAACCCATGGAGCCCGAGAACACCGTCCGGGCGCTGCTGCGCCGGCTCGCCTCCGGCATGACCGAGGACAACAAGGACGCCGAGCCCGTCGCCGCCCTGGAAGACCGCCTCTACCGGCCCGAGATGGACGCCCTGCGCGCCACGCTCGAACGGGTCGGCCGGTGGCGGGGCCGCCTGCACTCCTTTCTCGACGAGCTTGCCGAGAAGACGGGCATCCTCGGTCCCCACGACGGACCGGACGCCGACTGGCGCTTCTGGCACCGCACGTTCCGGGAGGCCCTGACCGCCGAGAGCCTGCAGGACCAGTTCCAGGAACAGGGTGGCCGTGCCGCGGTGCTCGCCCGGGCGAAGGCCGTCACCTCGGAAGAGGACCTGAGCCGCTGGGCCGAGCCCTTCGCCCTCCTCGCCGGCCGGGTGCCCGACCCGGACGACCTGGTCAAAGCGCTGGTCCAGGAAAACCGCCCTCTGGGCCTCCGCGCCCTCGCCACGGCCCAGAGCCTGCGCGTCGAGACCTTGCGCGAGGTCCTCGCCCTCAGCGAGGAGTGGGAGGAAAGGGCGGAAGTCTACCGCCGCCTGCCGGAGCTGGTCGGCGAGCCCCGCCGGGCTCTCGCCCTGATCGACCAGCTCCGTCGAAAGACACGCAACGGCAACGACCTCCACTTCCTCGACTCCGCCACCCGGGAGGTCGGCCGGCTGTCCCCGGATCACGCCGGGGAGGTCACGGCGCTCCTGGCCCGGTTCTTCGATCACGTCCCGCAGCCGCCCGAAGAGCTGTTCCAGTGGATCGAGACGCCCCTGGATGGCCGGGTCCCCCTCTGGCGCGAGATTCCCGCCGGGAGCTTCTGGATGGGGAGCCCGAAGGGCGAAGGACATGATTTCGAAAGACCTCGCCACCAGGTGACGATCACCTCGCCGTTCCGCTGCGGCGCCGTCCCCATCATCAACGCGCAATACGCCGCCTTCGATCCGGACCACGAGCCTTACGGCTTCGAAGGTGTCCCCCCGGAAGAGTTGCCTCACCATCCCGTGGAGAGCATCACCTGGTTCGAGGCGATCTCTTTCTGCCGGTGGTTGTCAGCGTCCTTCCCTTGGGCCCGCGACGTCCGACTTCCCACCGAAGAGGAGTGGGAGTACGCCTGCCGAGCCGGCAGCCAGACCAGGTACTGGAAGGGCGAGGAAGAGAAGGATCTGGCTGCGGTGGGCTGGTATGACGGGAATTCCGAGGGCCGGACCCACCGGGTGGGCGAGAAACCCGCCAACCCCTGGGGCCTGTATGACGTCCACGGCAACGTCTGGGAGTGGACGCTGAGTCCCTGGACTGGCAGCTACGAGGGACGGGAAGGCGGGGCGACCGTCGATCCGGCCTCCATCGAGGTTCCCACGGGCGAATCCCCCGGCGGCGCCAGGCGCGTGGTGCGTGGCGGCGGCTACTGGGTTGGCGCGGGCAGGGCGCGTGCGGCGTGCCGGGGCAACTGGGTCCCGGACTTCGAGAACGTGCATCTGGGCTTTCGCGTCGTGCTCCCCGCCGGCCCCGAGCCTCGGACGGTAGGTGGCCGCTCGCCCCAACGAGCTACTAGGCCGTCACCGTAGAATTGACCGGTGCGAACACTGAAGGACCGACGGATCTCGCGTGGTCCCGTCCCCACGACATTGCCGTAGAGACGCCCCAGTCCTCGACCACTTCCGGCAGGGCGGCCACGGCAGCCGGGGCGTCTCCCCACGGCAGGTGGGTCTACCGCCGCCGGTGCCGCAGTCAACGGCCGAAAACCATTCCCGGGCGTGCTGCCGGCGTTGGTGGTATCTGGGGCCTTGAGACGGCCCGACGGCGGTGGACCCGGAGGGTTGAGTGGTAAAGGACTGGGCCGTCTCTACGGAACCGCCGCGGGATGCCCGGCATCAGCTGATCTGGCCGTCGGCGCCAACCCGTCACTTCTACCGTGACAACACACTACGCTTTGTGTCCCGACTCGCGTAAAATGGTCTCAGAGCGGAGGATGTCACCATGTCCGTGGATCTCCACATCGATGACAGGCTGATCGAGAAGGCCATCGAAGCTGGCCAGCACCAGACCGCTGAAGAGGCGGTGACGACCGCCCTTGAAGAGTACATACGCTCCCACGAGGCTCCGGAGCTCCCTGTCGATGACGCTGAAGCTCGCGAGCGCATGAAGATTCTCGAGTGGGTCGGAAAGGTCGACTACTTCGACGACTATGACCACAAAGAGCTCCGCCGCCGGAAGATCCGGTGAACGTCCTCGTCGACACAACGGTCTGGTCGCTCGCGCTGCGACGGCGCCGAGAGAAGCTCTCCTCTCTCGAGCAGGATCTGGTGATGGAATGGGAGGACCTGGCCGGATCAGGCCGCGCGGTCCTCATGGGTCCGATTCGGCAGGAAGTTCTCTCCGGAATTCGCGAGGAGAAGGCCTTCGCCGCTCTCCAGGTGCGCCTCTCCAAGTTCCGGTCTCTGGAGGTCCTGCCCGGCGATTACGATCAGGCCGCCCGATTCTTCAACGCCTGCCGCTCACGGGGAATCTCCGGAACCTCGATCGACATGCTCATCTGCGCGACGGCGTTCCGCTACAAAGTCCCCATCTTCACAACCGACCCGGACTTTCCTCAGTACGCCCGTCACGTGCCCATTCGCCTCCATTCGCGGGTCTGATCGCTTCGCGCACGAAGACATCCGATAGGCGACACCTGGCCTCCATTCTGGCCCGCCGGGAGGACCGGCCCTGGGTTCCGCTCTTCGAGTCGCCCCCTCGCCTGCTCCGGGACCGCGCCTCAGACGGTAGATCATCGGCGAAGCCGCGCTTTTTCTCTTCCCAAGCACATCCCTCCACGATATCTTTGACGGATCTCGGGAGACTCCCTATACTCGGGCGTATGGCCGAGCTTGTCCGCACGACCGGGAAGCAGTGGGCGCCGGAGCGCGAGGTCGCGGAGGAGATGGAGGAACGCTCCGTCCTTCAACGCTGGATCGAGCTGCCCGACGGGAGCCTGGACCTTCTGGAGCTTCCCTTGACGCCCGAGCTGTATCTCAACCCGGAGCTCGATGACAAGATGGTCCAGGGAGAGTGGCACGATCTCACCTGCGATGAGGTCTGCGGCATTCTGCGGAGCAATTTCCGGCGGCACGAACCGGGGGTGCGGGTCTTCCATGACCTGAAGCACCTGCTCGGACCCGGCCTGCCGGCTCCGGCCCCCGACGTCTCGGTCGTCCGCGGCATCCGCGACCCTCTCCCCCTGGACAGCCTCGATCTCGAGAAAGAGGGTGTCCGGCCCATGCTGGTGGTCGAGGTCGTCTCTCCCCTGAGCGCTCGCGTGCGCGAGACCGATCTGGGCAAGAAGGTCAAGCTCTACCAGCGGGTCGGCATCCCCGAGTATCTGATCGTGGACACCTCGACGCGCAAGCGCGCCCGCCGCCTCTACACTCTCCTGGGCTACCGCCTCGATGCCGCGGGCCGCTACCAGTCCATCGAGCCGGATGCCGAAGGGCGCATTCTCTCCGAGTCGACAGGCGTCTGGTTCCAGATCGCCCCAACCGGCGATCGGGTCCTCCTCTTCGAAGCCACCATCGGACGCCGGCTGCTCAACTTGGAGGAGCAGGAGGAGAGAGCCAATAGCGCCGAGGCGGAGGTTGCCCGCCTACGCGCGGAGATCGAGCGCCTGCGCGGCGAACGGTGAGGGGGGCCAACCGGGCAGCATCAGCGTCTCAAGTGGTAATCTTGGAGGTGGGTGGCCTTGCCTCCTCCGCTCTCGATCGGCGCATGCACATCATTTCCCGCAAGGCCCTGCGTGACTTCTGGGAACGCCATCCCAAGAGTCAGAGCCCACTGAGCCGCTGGTACACCATCGTCCGGAAGACTGATTTCAAAGACTTCAATGATCTGAGAACGACATTTCCAAGCGCTGACTGGGTGGAAGGTCTGATCGTCTTCAATATAGGCGGGAACCGATACAGGCTGATCACGGCCATCCACTTCAACCGCAAGAGAGTCTATGTCCGGTATGTCTTGACCCACGAAGAGTACGACGAAGGAGCTTGGAGGCCATGAGCGCACTGCGTAAAGAGACCGAGGAACACTGGCAAGCCATCGGGCCTCTGCTGACGATCCGTGATGAGCGGGACTATGCAGCCGCCATTGGGCGTCTGGGCTCACTGCTCGCCGAGATTGGCGATGACGAGCAGCATCCGCTGTACGGGCTTCTCGATACCCTGGGTACTCTCATCCATGCCTATGAGGAGGAGCACGTGCCGATCCCCGAGGCCGGCGGACCGGAAGTCCTGGAATACTTGATGGAAGAGCACGGCCTCAGCCCCGAGGATCTACCGGAGCTCGGTGGAGCAAGCGCTGTCCAAGCGGTCCTCGCGGGGAAGAGAGCGCTGCACGTTGGCGAGATCCGTGCCCTGGCCGAGCGCTTTCGTGTCTCTCCGGCGGTCTTTATCTGAATGTCCGCAATGCCTCGACGATTCCGTCCACCTGCGGCCGGGCGAGCACGGTGAAGTGATCGCCCGCTGCTTCTCCGCCGAGAAAGAGCCCAGCGCCTTCACAGAGCTGCCGTCGGCTCGGGCCGCCGCTCCCAGCGCGGCACCGGGAAGCGGCGGCAGAGGTCCTTGACATCCGCGATCACCGCCGCGCGGACGGCTCCGTCGAGCTGGTGCTCGCGCTCGCCCAGCGGCCGGACAGCGGCGAGCACGCGGCGCACCAGCGCGCCGACCTGCTCCATCTCCGGCGCGCCGAGCCCCCGCAAGGCCACGCTGTTGGTCCCCAGGCGCACGCCGCTGGTGATCACGGCGCTCTTCTGGTCCCCGGGGATGCGGTTCTTGTTGACGATCAGATGACAGGATTCGAGCGCCCGCTCGGCCACCAGACCTGAAATTCCGGCGCTCGCCAGCACGTCCAGGATCACCAGATGGTTGTCGGTGCCGCCGGCCACCACCTTGTACCCCGCGGCGACGAAATCCGCGGCCAGCGCCCTCGCGTCCTCGACGATCGTTAGCGCCAGCGCGCGGAACTCCGGCGTGGTGAGCCGCGCGAGAGCCCGCGCCTTGGCGGCGATCACGTGCAGCATCGGCGCCCCCTGGAACAGCGGAAAGACCCCCTTCTGCATGGACTCCGCGAACGTCCTGCCCAGGGCGTCGGGGGACGGCGTGTCGGCCTCCCTGCCGATCAGGATCAAACCGCCGCGCGGGCCGTAGAGCTGCTTGTGCGTGCAGGTGGTGGTGACGTGGGCGTGATCGATCGGGCTCGGGTGCAGCCCGGCCGCCACCAGACCGGCGATGTGGGTGATGTCCGCCAGCAGCCAGGCGCCCACCTCGTCAGCGATGGCGCGGAAGCGCGCGAAATCGAGCCTGCGCGGGTAGGCGGTGGTGCCGCAGACGATCAGCCGCGGCCGGTGCGCGCGCGCCAGCTCGCGCACCTGGTCATAGTCGATCGAGCCGTCCGGCAGGACGCCATAGCCGATCGAATGGAACACCCGCCCGGAGACCGAGACCTTGGAGCCGTGGGTCAGATGCCCGCCCGCGGAGAGGTCCAGGCCGAGCAGGGTGTCGCCCGGCCGCAGTAGGCTGAACAGGACGATCTCGTTGGCGTTGGTGGCCGAGTGCGGCTGCACGTTGGCGTAGCGCGCGCCGAAGACAGCCCTGGCGCGCTCGATGGCCAGCGACTCGATCTCGTCGATCACGCCGCAGCCGGCGTGGAAGCGCGCGCCGGGATAGCCTTCGGCCGTGACGTTGACCGCCACGCTCGCGGTACAGGCGAGGACCGACGGGTCGGTGATGCTGGAGGCGGCGACCAGGGTGAGGACCTCGCTCTGGCGCTGCATCTCGCGCTCCAGCAGGTCGGCCAGCAGGGGGTCTTCGCGGACCAGGAGGTCCACCCCGCCGGCAAGGAGCGCACCGAGGAGTGTATCGCTCACGGCGATGCCTCGAGCATCCGCTGCACCTCATCCTCCGAGAGCTCGGCGAGCTGCAGCACGGTTTCCGCGATCGCTTCGAGCTCGATCCCTTCAGCGCGCGCCAGCGCCTCGACCGCCGTGGCGGATCCGGCGACGGTCGGCGTTTCGAGAAGGGCACGCAGCGGCAGCTCGATCTGCAGGAGCGAGCTCAACCGCGAGACCGCCTGGGTGGCGAGGAGCGAGTGCCCTCCGAGAAGGAAGAAGTTGTCCTCCGCCCCCACCCGCTCGACTCCGAGGAGGTCGCTCCACACTCCTGCGATCACCGCCTCGACCGCGGTGCGCGGCTCCACCCAGTCGTGGCCATCCCGCTCCGCCGGCGGAGCGGGATCGGGCAGCGCGCGGCGGTCGACCTTGCCGTTGGGCGACAGCGGCAGGGCCTCCAGGAAGACCCAGGCCGCGGGCACCATGGCGCGCGGCAGCCGCGCCTCCAGAAACGCGGCCAGCTCGGCGCTCGCGACCGGCCCGCGGGGGACCACATACCCGATCAACCGGGGGGAGCCGGACGCATCCCGCCGCGCCACCACCACGGCTTCCTTCACCGCCTCGTGCCGGGAGAGCGCGGCCGTGATCTCCCCCACCTCGATGCGCACACCGCGCACCTTGACCTGGAAGTCGATCCGCCCGAGCAACTCGAGCTGGCCGGCCGGCCGGAAGCGGGCGAGATCGCCGGTGCGGTAGAGGCGTCCGCCGGAGGAGCCGCCGAACGGATCGGGGACGAACTTCCCGGCGGTCAGGTCGGGCTTGCCGAAATAGCCGTACCCGACCCCTATGCCGCCGAGCAGCAGCTCGCCGGGCACGCCGATCGGCTGCGTCCGCAGCCCTGCGTCCACCACCCAGGCGGTCTGGTTCCACATCGGGCGGCCGTACGGGATGCTCGTCCAGCCGGAGCGCACGGCGTCGATCCGGTAGATCGTGGAGTCCATGGAGACCTCGGTAGCCCCGCCGAGGCTGATCACGGTGGCTCCGGGAGCGAAGCGGCGGATGCGGTCCGGCAGCGACAGAGGGATCCAGTCACCGCCCAGGAGGACGAGGCGCAAGGCGAGGGGGGATGCCGCGTGGGCGTCCTCCGCCATCAGCGCCAGGCGGGCCGCCGGATAGGCGGGATCGAGCGGCACATAGGCGGCTCCGGCCACGGCGATCGCCATCAGGCTTGTGACCATCGAGGGAGAACGCTCTACACAGAGGCCCACCCGGTCCCCGGGCAGGACACCGAGAGCGCGCAGGTGCCCCGCCAGATCCAGGGCGCGGTTGCGCAGCTCGGCATAGGTCAGGGTCTCGTCCGGAGCGATCACCGCCGGCGCGCCGGGGTCCGTGTCGGCGCGGGCCGCGAAAAGGTCCTGCAGAGCCGCGTCTCGGGGGAAATCGACCTCGGTGTCGTTCCATTCCCGGAGGATCTGATGAAGCTCCCCGTCTCCCAGGAGCGGCAGCTCGGAGAGGGGGACCTCCGGTGCGGCGAGACCGGCGCGCAGCAGCGTCTCCCAGTGGGCAAGCAGGCGATCGACCGTCGGCCCATCGAAGAGGTGGGCGCTGTATTCGACCCCGCCGCCGAGCGCTCCCTCCTGCTCCACTCCCATGAGATCGAAATCGAACTTGGCGGTGGCGCTGTGAAGGTCGAAAAAGGAGAGATCGACCCCGGGGATGCGCGGCTCCGCCGCCGGGGTGTTGTGCAGGGCGAACATCACCTGGAACAGCGGGTTGTGACTGAGGTCGCGGTCCGCGGCCACCGCCTTGACCACCTCCTCGAAGGGGAGGTCCTGATGGGCATAGGCCCCCAGCGTGGTCTCGCGCACGCGGGCGAGCAGCTCGCGGAGCCCGGGATCGCCTCCCAGATCGGCGCGCAGCACCAGGGTATTCACGAAGAAGCCGATCAGCCCCTCGGTCTCCTGGCGGTTGCGGTTGGCGATCGGTGAGCCGACCGCCACGTCAGTCTGGCCTGTGATCCTGCCGAGGAGAGCGAGGAAGGCGGCCAGGGACGTCATGAAGGGGGTGGCACCCTGGCGCTGGCTGAAGGTCCGGACCGCGGCCCAGAGCTCTGCGTCCAAGTGAACCGGCCGGCGGCCGCCGCGGAAGGTGGGCACGGCCGGCCGCGGGCGGTCGGCGGGGATCTCCAGCACCGGCGGCATGCCAGCCAGCCGCTCGCGCCACCAGCTGACCTGCCGCTCCAGCCCCTCGCCCTCCAGCCAGCCGCGCTGCCAGACCGCGAAATCGGCGTACTGGATGGGCGGCTCCGGGAGGCCATGCGGGCGCCGGTCACGCCAGGCACCGTAGATCGCCGCCAGCTCGCGGATCAGCACGCCCACGGACCAGCCGTCGGCGACGATGTGGTGCAGGTTGACCAGGGCCACGTGCTCGGCTGCGTGCAGGCGCAGGAGAGAGGCGCGGAAGAGCGGTCCCACGGACAGATCGAAAGGCGCGCGGGCCTCCGCCTCGATCAGCCGCCGGACCTCGGCTTCGCGGGCGGATGCAGGGATTCCCGCCAGATCCACCAGCGGCACTGCCAGGACCGGCTCGGCGGAGATCGCCTGGACCGGCTTGCCGTCCACCACGGGGAAGACCGTACGCAGCGCCTCGTGCCGCCGGACGATCTCACGCAGGGCTCCGGCGAAAGCGAGGACATCGAGCGGCCCGCGCAGGCGCACGGCGGCCGGCAGGTTGTAGACAGGATTGCCCGGCTGCCATTGGTCGAGGAACCAGAGGCGCTGCTGGGCGAACGAGAGCGGGAGCTCGCCCAGCCCCGGCGGCCGGCGCGGGATGGCCTTCTGCGTCGCCTTCCTGCGCAGGCGGAGCATCAGCAGGGCGCGTTGCTCGGGCGTCAGCGACGACAGGTCGCCGGGCGCAGTCTCAGCGACCGTGGGCGCGGGCTGCGGAACCGCGGTGGCGCCGCCGTCCATCCGTTCCATCAGCTCCTCGAAGGGCTCGACGCCGAGGCCGGCCACGAAGCGGTGAGCGGCCTCGCGCGCCGCGGCCGACTGCCGGGCGTACAGGTCGCGATCGCCGAGCAGGCGGAGAAGGGCGTCGCGCCAGGGTCCGGCGTCCTGCGCGGGCACCACGGGCTCGGTGACCGCGTTGGCGTCCTGCCGGTCGGTGAAGCGCTCGATCGGACGCACGGGAAGGATGAAGTCCGTGCCCAGCTTGGCCTCGGGCAGCCCGCCCACGGCGCTCGCGAGAACCGGGATGCCGCGCAGCATGGCCTCCACGGCGGTCACACCGAAGGCCTCTTCCCACAGCGAGGGCATGAGGAGGACACGGGTCTTCTCGTAGATCCGGTCGACGTCGTCCGCCGGCGGCAGCAGGGTCACGTTGGGCTGCGCGGCGAGCGCCTCGCGGTCGTCTGGAGTCGTCCCCCAGGTGGGGACGGCGGCGAAGCGCACCTGGGGCAGGCTCCGCGCCAGCTCCAGGAAGATCGAGATCCCCTTCACCGCGCACGGATTGATCAGCGTCACGAAGCCGTCCGCATCCCGGCTGCCGAAATCGGGGAACGGCCGGGGACCGTAGATCGGGAACGGGAAGACCGCCGCCGTGAGGCCCCCCCAGCGCCGGATGTAGTCGGCCACGAAGCGGCTCACCGCGACGATCCCCGCCGCCTGGGCGAGCATCCGGCTCCGCCGCTCGCTGGGGTAGAACGCCTGCGGTCCGAAAGGCAGGAACGCCGGGGTATGGGACAGGTAGATCACGGGTGCCGCCTGTGTCTTCAGTGCGGCGTCCAGGAGGTTCTGGGACGGGTCTTCGGACGATATGAGGAGCCGGTCGGGAGCGAAGTCGCGGATGTTCTCGGAGAGCTCCCCCCGCAGCCGCGCCGGCTCCAAAACGGCCACGACCTCGACGTCGCCGCTGCGGAAAACATCGGCGCCCGCCCCCGTGCGCACCGCGATCCCACGCTCCCGCAGCTCGGCCCGCACCTCCTCGAGCGTCCAGCGGGACGGCACGGCGAGGGCCGGGACCGCGGCCCGCACGTCATGCCCGCGCGCCGCCAGCCCCTCCGCCAGGGCGCGGTTGCACTTGTTGGCCCCTCCGACCGCGGGAAACCAGGGCAGGTTCATGGTCAGCAGGATCTTCATCGGTCTCCCCGGCCCACGCACACCCCGCGGCCCCCAGCCCTGTCAGGTCTGGCCGAAGTAGTCGATCAGCCGCTTGAGCGACACCGCCCGGTCGGAGGCGAAGCCGCTCTCGCGCAGCTCGTCGTTCAGCATCCCTCGGATGCTGTCGCGCTGCGCCGGAGTCAGGGGTTTCTGGTCCATGGAGCTGACCAGCCACAGGCTCGAGGGCTGGCGCCTCCGGAGGACGGAGCGGAGGAGATCCAAGTCTTCTGCATTGAGTTTGTGGGTTTCGGACATAGGATTTCAGCCCAGGCTGGCGACCCACCAACGATATCACGGCCCCTCCGCTTCCAGCAGCGCCCGGATCTCTTCCGGGGAGAGTCCCTTGAGCTCGTCGAGCAGGACTGCCATCTCGGATTGATCGACCTGTTGAGCCTGCTGCACGGCGATCGCCTCGGTCATCTCCACGACGTTCGCGACGTCGAAGAGGACGCGCAGCGGCAGCTCCACCTGGAAGGCCGTGCGGATGCGCGAGGCGAGTTGGGTCAGCAGCAGCGAGTGACCGCCCAGCTCGAAGAAGTTGTCGTAGATGCCGATCCGCTCCACCCCGAGCAGCTCGCGCCAGACCGCCACCAGCTCGCGCTCGACCGGCGTGCGCGGCTCGACGATCGGCCGCTCAACGCCCTTGGCAGCCTCGCGCGGCGCCGGCAGCGCCCGGCGGTCCACCTTGCCGTGCGCGGTGAGCGGCAGCGCATCGAGCGCCACCCAGGCGGCCGGCACCATGGGCTCCGGCAGGCGCTCGGACGCGAAGCGGCGGACGTCGTCGATCAGCCGCGACGGGCTGGCCCATGCTGGTACAACTGCCTGCCCTCCCCCGTTTCCGATCGTGGCGATGCTCCCGGGCCGGCGGGC
>DASPXX010000285.1:0-36820 GCA_035637095.1 Thermoanaerobaculia bacterium | reverse complement strand
CACGGCGAGCACTTCTACAACTTCCAGGGGCTGCGCGAATACAAGGAGAAGTTCGATCCGGTCTGGGAGCCGCGCTACCTGGCCTGCCCCGGAGGGCTCATGCTGCCGCGCGTGCTCACCGACATCGCGGCCTTGATCGGGGGCGGGCTGCGGGGGGTGGTGGGGCGGTGATGCCTCGGGCCGGCGTTCATTACTATAGTAATATACTCGCCATGGCCATTGCGTACTCGAAACTGACCGCGCAGGGGCAGATCTCCGTACCTGGTGAAGTCCGTCGACGGCTCGGCATCGGCCCGGGCTCTGTCCTGGAGTGGGACGAGGAAGACGAGAGGATCGTCGTCCGGCGGGCAAGCCGCTACACGTCGGAGGATCTGCATCGCGCACTGTTCGAAGAAGCGCCGGAGCCTCGGACGCTCGAAGACCTGAAGGAAGGAGTGCGGCAGTACGTGAAGGGCCGGCATGCGCGCCGTTGACACCAACATCCTGGTCCGGCTCGCAACACGGGACGACGCGCAGCAGACCGAGGCTGCGGAATCCTTCATCGCCCCCGGTGCATGGGTTTCGCAGATCGTCCTGGTCGAGGCGATGTGGGTCTTGTCCTCTGTCTATGACCTCGGCCCCGAGAAGATCGCGACCGCCGTCGATGTGCTCCTTCATCACAGGGATCTCACGATCCAGGATGCCGATGTGGTCAGAGCGGCGCTCGAGCATTTCCGGAATCGACCAGCCCTGGGCTTCTCCGACTGCCTGATTCTGGAGGTGGCGCGGAAGGCCGGCCACCTGCCGCTCGGGACCTTCGACCGCAACCTCGGCAAGCTGGAGGGGGCTCACAGGCTCTGAAGGTGGGCGGGCATGGCAAAGCAGTCACCGCCTTGCCTACCGGGCGGTGAGGAGCTCCCGGGCGGCTTCCAACGCCTGCCGCACGGTGATGCGCGACAGCCGGTTCTCCGCCTCGTCCCAGAGCGCCGTGCAGCGGTCCCCCGCCGGGTGGGAGTGGATCAACTTCTCGCGCTGGGCGAAGTAGAGGGTCGGTGTTCCGGTCGCCTCGGCGAGGTGGATCGGCGCGCTGTCGTTGGAGACCAGCAGGGCGGCGCGTTCGAGCAGGGCGGCGAAGACATCGAGCGGGTCAGTCGCAGCCGTGGCTGCGACCTTCTTCAAGAGATCGAGCTCGCCGGGACTCCCCTCGATCAGGACGTGGAGCCCATGCTCGGCGGTGAGCCGGAACGCCAGCCGGGCGAAGCTCCGCGCCGGCCAGCGGCGCGAGGAACGTCCGCCGGGCGCGAGGATCGCGAAGGGCTCATCGCCACCGATGCCGCGCTCGACCAGCAGCTCATCTGCCTGCCGCCGCGCCTCAGAGGAGATGTAGAACTCCACACGGCGGTCGTCCTCCGTCCAGTCGGGACGATCGGGTCCGAGGAGCGGATCGAGGGCGTGGAGGAGCATCCGCGGGCTCGGTTGGGCGCCCCAAGTGAACCACGCCTCATGAGTCAGCCACGGCGGAAGGGTCCTTTCCAGGGCCGGATCGACATACTCCAGGTTGATCCGCCAGGGGACGCCCGCTGCGGCCAGGGCCTTGGCCAGCCAGCGGCTCTCCGGCCGGCGGGCGAAGGCGAAGAGAGCGACGTCGAAGGGCGCGCCCGCGAGAGCGGCGAGCACACGCCGACGCGCCGCGCGCTCCATACCGCGCTCGGGCACATAGGGGACGATCTCCTGGACGTGCGGGTTTCCCACGAAAAGCTCCCGGGCGACCGGAGGACCGACGACCGTCGTGTGAGCACCGGGAAAAAAGCGGTGGATGGCCCGCAGCAGCGGCGTCAGCCAGAGGGTGTCTCCCACGTGGAAGCGGGCCTGGTGGACGAGAAAGCGGGTCGTCACGGGGATATTCTCCCTCCATGGACGTCCTCTGGCTCGGCGGCTCGGCGTGCGCCGGCAAGACCTCGGTGGCCCGCCTCCTCGCCGCGCAGCACAGCCTCACGCTCTACTCCTGCGACGATCATTTCGAGGAGCACCACCGGCGGGCCGACCCCGCGCGCCATCCGCATTTCCTCCGCCTCATGGGCAGGCCCATGGAGGAGCTGTGGGCGCATCCGGCGGAGGTGCAGGCGGAAGAGCTGCTCCGATTCTACGAGGACGAGATGGAAATGATTCTGGAAGATCTCAAGACATTGCCCGGCCCCGTGCTGGCCGAGGGCGTGGGCCTTCTGCCCGAAAGGATCGCGGCAGTCTGCCCCGATCCCTCTGCTCTCTGGTTGATCTCCACGCCCGGCTTCCGGAGGAAGGTCTATCCGCAGCGCGGGACCTTCGTGAGCAAGCTCCTCGCCCGCTGCGCCGACCCGGGGGCGGCGTTCGCCCGCTGGATGGAGCGCGACGACCTGATCGCCCGGCACCTCGAAGCGGAAGCCGGGCGCCTCTGGCTGCCGACGTTGACGGTCGACGGCAGCCAGAGCGTGGAGGAGGTGGCCCGTTACTGCACCCGCAGGATCACCCGCGGCGCAAGGTGAAACGGCAAATTCATCGAGGGGCTCGCCACCGCCACGTGATAGGTGCCGGCGAGGGGAGGGGTGACCTCGGCCTCGTAGACGCCTTCTCCAACCGAGCGGGCGGCTTCGCGCCACTCCTGGTGGCTCGCGGCCGTGAAGACGAGCACGGTGACATCTTGTAAGCCGTCCTTCGGCTGGCCGGTGCGGGGATCGGAGAGGCGGAAGCGCAGGCGGACCTTCTCGCCGGGGTGCACCACATGGCTGGTGTCGACCAGCGACTCCACCTTGGCCGGCTTGAGCCGAGCCCTTCGCTCCTCGGCCGCGGGATCGACGCTCACCGTCAGCGGGAAGCAGTGGACGGCGCGCGGTGAGTCGAGGAAGAAGGCGACCTGGTAGTGCCCCGGGCGGGGGAGCCGCGCCACGGTCTCGTAGCTGCCCGCCTTCCGTTCTTTCAGGCTGCGGTCCACCACCAGCACGGCGCGGGGCTCGCGGCTGTAGTTCTGGAAGCTCCCCATGGGCGCCGCCATCCCCTCCCTGTAGAAGTAGATCGCCTTGTCCGCCGGGTTGGCCACGAGGACCGCGTCGGCCCCCGGGGCGCGCACGATCGAGTCGGCGGAGCTCGGGCGGCTCCAGGCCCCGAGCGGATGCTGGCCGCCGGGGAAATCGGCCGCCGGCACGGGCGTTCCCTCCTCCCCCACCTCCTTGAGCGGGATCATCAGCACCGCGTCGCTCCCGCGGTGGCGCACATAGGCCAGGGAGTCCGAGAAGGTGACCTGGTCCGGCCCGTTCTGGAGAGTGCCGGTCTGGATGATGCGGTTGCGCGCCGCATCCAGGATGTGGATCTGGTTGGTCCGCGGGTTGACCACGAAGCCGAGCCGGCCATCGGGAGCGAAGCGGATCTGCCCCAGGCCCGGCTCGGCTTCCATGCGGGCGAGCACCTGTGGGTTGTCGCCTCCGCTCACCGCCACCACGGCGCCCGCCTCCTCGCTGGAGACGTAGGCCGCCTGCGCGAGCGGCGAATAGGCGAGCGACGTGGGGGAGACGTTCAGCGGGACGTCGCGCAGCCGGGCGAGGCGGGCGGCGTCGATCACCGACAGCGTCTTCTCGCCGCTGTTGGTGACCCAGGCGAAACGGTTGTCGTCGGAGAGGGCGAGGTCGTGCGAGCCGCTGCCGGTCGGCAGCGTCGCCGCCACGGAGAGCTTCGCCGTGTCGATCGCGGCGACGCCGGTCTCCAGAACGACCCAGAGGCGCGCCCCGTCCGGCTGCAAGGCTAGGCGGCTCGGGCGCGGCCCGACGGCGATCCTCGACTGGACCTTCCAGGCGGCCGTGTCGACCACGGCCACCTGGTTCGAGTCCGGCAGCGAGACGTAGAGACGGTTCTTGTCCGGCGAGAGCGCCCAGTCCTCGCCGGGGCTGTCGAGATAGACCATGGCCAGCAGCTTGGAGCCGCCGAAGCCGAAGAGAGGATCGACGACCGAGATCGTCGCGTCCTCGTTGAGCGCCAGCACGTAGTAGACGTTCAGGTCCACCTCGGGCTGGGAGAGGATGCTGCCGGCGATGAGCTCCTCCACCCGCTCCGTACACCCCTTCGACTCGGTGGTGGGAGCGTCCGGCAGGAAATCGATCCAGGCGGCCGGATAGGACCCCGCGAGCGGGGTCCCCGTCGCCGTGTCGGAGATCGCGAAGCGGAAGACCGCCTCCTGCCCTTCCCGCAGCTCGCCCGGATTCCCCGGCTCGACCGGCTCGACCGAGAGATCGACGGCGACCCCGGCCTTCACCGCCCGGCCGCCGGACGGCGGCACCGACGCCGCAACGGGCGTTGCGAGACAGGCTGCGGACAGCAGCAGGAGAACGGTCTTCCTCATGGCTCTCTCACTTCCCTTCCCACTGGTTCTTGAGCGCCTTGTCGGGCTTGCCGCTGGCGCACTTCGGGTCGGTCTCGGGGATGACCTGGAACCAGCCCCACAAGCCGAGGTCGAAGTGCATCGAGGGGAAGGTCCGGTACATGTAGGTCCCGGCCTGGTGGTACGGGCCGCCGGCCCGCGCGATCAAGAGGTCCAGGTGGTTGCCCGGGCCGTGCCCCATGGCCGAGCCGTGCCAGGTGTTGAGGCTCGCCTCCCAGGCGCCCTGGATGCGCAGGGCCTCCGCCAGGCGGTCGAGCATGAAGGGCCGGTTGGCGCACTGGTTGGTGGTCCCCTGTTCCTGCGAGGCCCACAGGTTGGTCTGCGTGGTCGGCGCCTCGCAGTGATCATAGGCGGTCGTGTACGGCGCCTCGGACCAGTTGTGCCCGAAGATCTCGAACACCTGGGCCGTGTTGATGCCGCCCGGATGGAAGACCCGGAAGCGGACCGACTCCCCGACACAGGCGGAGAAGGTCGGGGTCTGCGGGGTGAAGGCGAAGGCGGTGCAGGCCGAATTCGCGCTCTCGTAGGCGTCCTTCGTGTAGGTGCACGAGAAGTCGCTCGTCGAGCAGCCCTGGCAGAGCCGGACCGGCTGCGGGCTTCCGGTGGCCAGGAGCTCCGAGCCGTAGTTGACCGCTTCGAACAGGCCGCCGGAATTGAGGTTGTCCTGCGTGAAGACGGCGAACTCGCGGAAGCTGCCACCGTCCTTCTCGCGGACGAGCGCCTCGACCCCGGCGTTCTCCCAGCCCGACGATCCGAGCGGCTCGATCACCAGACCGCCGATCAGGCCGTGGAAGTAGTGGTTCATCACATCGGGTGTCATGAGGTTGGAGGAGCCGAACTCGATCGGGATGTAGCGCGTGGCGTCGGTCGTGGCCCGGGCGTCGATGTTGCCGGCGTACCAGGTGTACTCCACCATCTTGCCGGGACCGGCGGTCTGCACCTCCTTGGCGGCCGTCGAGATGGAGTTCAGGCCGACGTTGGCGCCGCCGCTCGACTGCGCGTCGAAGGCCACCAGTTGCGGGCGCATGCCGACCTGGGACGAGACGTTCGACGCGGCCTGCTTGCAGTTGGCCGGGGTCTGGCATCCATAGGGAACGAACTTGTTCGGCGAGGGGTTGGGATTGCCCAGGTTGGCGGTGTCGACGGCGTTGTACAGCTTGACCTTGATGCAGTCGCCGGCGTTGGCGCGCAGCACCAGCGGCTCGGCCTTGCCCTTGAACGTGCAGCTCGACAGCGGCTGGCCCGCGGGGCAGGTCAGCTTGTCCTTGCGGAAGAAGAGGATGGCATTGGGATCGTCGAGCTTGATCCCGCCGTTGTTCGAGCCGTCGTTGTAGATCAGGTCCTGGTCGGCCAGCGCCTGCTTGGCGGTCAAGGCGACGACCTCATAGCTCCGGACCCTGGTCCCCTGCGGCTGCGTCCTCGGGCAGACCGCGAAGGAGGTCCCGGACGGGATGTTCTGCGGCAGCGGGTAGAGGTCCGCCTGCTTCTGGCCGTAGGCCCGCAAGAGACCCCAGTTGCCGCCGGCCTGCTCCAGGGCCGCGGCGCCCGGCTGGTAGAGATAGTCGGTGTTCCCGGAGGTGTGCGTCGGGGGCACGCGGGAGATGAGCTCGAAGTGCTCCGAGATGCCCATCACCTCGCTGTTGCGCCACCCGGAGTCGACGAACGAGGGCTCGAGGAGCCAGTTCATCCCCTGGACGGTGAAGTTGTGCGGGTTCAGATGAGCGCCGGTCAGCGTCCGCACCTGGACGTCGTCCCCGGCGTAGGCGCGCAGCAGCGGCGTGAAGGGATCCCCCTTCTGCGCGCCCGGCGTGAGCGCCTTGTAGGGGAACGAGACGTCGCAAGCGGGGCCATCCTGCCGCGGATCACAGGCCCCCAGGCACTTCGCGGTCGACGCGCCGCAGAGCGTTAGGTTGGCCGGCGTGCAGAGGGCGTAGTTGTCCGAGCAGAAGCCGGCCCACTGGCAGGCGTTGCTCGCGCCGGACGGGCAGTCGCCGTTCGTGCTGCAGGCCTTGGCCAGATTGTTCGAGCACACCGCGCCGCGCGGGTTCGGGCGCTCGATCTTGGCATTTGAGCTGTACGCATAGGCCAGGTCGCCGCTCCGCCCGCCGAGCACGGTCCCGGTGAAGGGATCGGTCGTCCGCTGGTAGATCGGCTCGTTCCTGTAGTTGAAGGAGAAGTTGTTGGTCGCTCCGAAGAAAGTGATGATCTCCGGGCTCGCGGGAGGATCGACCGGCGTGCTCGCCCAGGCGACGCCGGGAACGCCGGAGAGCAGCTTGCACGACTTGATGGCGTCGCCGGGCTGCGTGGTGGCGTCGTCATAGGCCTTGCCCTGGCACTGGTCGAAGTGCTCCGGAGTGCAGGCGGTGAGCTGTCCGAACGCGAGCTGGCACGCCTGGCCGCTAGGACAGGTGCTGGTCGTGGACGGCGGCACCGGCACCAGGCATGAAGTCGCCGTGGGCTTGCCCGTCGTCGAGTCGACGCACACGCCGCTGTTGCCGCAGAAGCCGCACGGCTCCCAGGGCTGCCGGCCCTTGCAGTACTTGTCGTAGCTGCCGGCGGCGAACTGCGCCGTCGCGGAAGCGGCGAGATCGAAGGCCTGCACGGCGAACGGCTGGTAGGTCAGCGTGGTGTCCTGGAGCTCCAACAGGAACTCGCGGAAGCTCTGGCTCTTGTCGCGCGTCTCGATGACCGCCTGCCAGGTGGTCGGGCCGCCGTCGAAGCGCTTGGAGATGATCTTGTCCGTCGCGGCGTCGAAACCGCCGAAGACGGTGCCGGTCTGGTTGTCGCGCCAGACCGAGCCCTCGGGCTCGACCACCAGGCCGGCGTAGAGGCCTGCCTGCTGGTGCGTCGAAGGGCCGAAGTGGTCGTGGGTGAAGACGGTGCGGAGCGTCCGGTCGTGCCGCGCCACGCACTCTCCTTCGCCGCCGCAGCGCGCCACCGCGGTCGCCGCGGTACACATCGTCTGCGGCCTGTTGGCGCAGAAGCCCGCGCTCACGTCGCAGGTCGCGGTCCGCGCGCCGCAGCGCGAGACGTCGGTCAGCGTGCAGGCGATGTCCGGGTTGTTCGAGCAGGCGCCCGCGTTGTCGTAGATGGGATCGGAATACCAGCGCTGGATGGTCGCCTGGGCGCCGATCCACGAGCCGCCCGGACCGTCGCCGAAGAACTTGATCGATTTGGGCGTGAGCGGCTTCCGCTGGCCGCCGCCCACGTACTGGGGATCGAGCCCCCCGTCCGCGTTAATCGAATGGATGCGCTCGGTGACCTCGTTGGGCGCGAAGGTGCCGTCCTCGTAGTTCCAGCCGTTGCCGGCGCCGTCGGACGAGGTGACGTCGAACTTCACCAGATGGATATGCTGCCCCAGGATGTCGGTCGGCGTGCGTACCTGGAAGTCGTCGAGCTCGTAGACGTTGGGCACCAGGTTGGCCAGGGTGTACTCGATGCAGTCGCTGGAGCTCGCCCGGAAGAACAGCGGCTCCGGCGGCCGCTTGCGGTCCAGGGTGTCCTTGACGTCGCCCCACAGCGAGATGATCCGCTGCTGCGGGTAGTGCCAGCCTTCCTTGTTGAAGACGGCGTCGAGCTGGACGTCCGCCGCCAGGTAGCGGCGCGTCAGGGTGTTCGGGGCCGGCCCGCCGTTCCGGTCGAAACGGATGCAGGGATCGGCGTACGGCGCGCCCGGCTTGGGTCCCAGGCCGTTGAGCACGTAGGTCACGGGCTTGTCGACGCAGCTCGCGGTCTTCGGGTTGCCGCACTGCCAGAGCCCGCCGGGCTCGTTGGCGCAGGGCGCGCCGTTGTCCGAGCAGACGCCGTTGCACGTGCCGTCGGGCCGGCAGCTCGGAGTCAGCCGCTGCGAGTGGGTCTTCATCGCGACCTTCTCGACCAGGGTCCCGTCCTCGGCGAGCTGGACCGCGTCGGTCTTCTCGAGGATCTTGCTGAAGTCCGAGTTGTTGAGCGCCGGCATCGAGGCCTCGTTGTCGTTCTTCCTGTCGACGATCAGGTGGCGCGGCAGGCCGCCGTCCAGCGGCTCACAGGCGGCCGCCGGGCTGCCGCACTGCGAGACGTCCTTCGGCTCGCCGGCGGTGCCCGGGCTGCAGCGCATGCCGTTGTCCGAGCAGGCGTAGGCGAAGTCGAGGGGCGGATGCGGCGCCCGGCGCCCGGCGATGCCGGGGATGAAGAACGGATAGCCGGGATTGCGGTAGTCCTTGTCCGGCACGCCGCCCTGCTGCGGGCTCACCCAGGGACCCTTGACGCCGTTGGCATCGACGAGCTGCACCTTGAACTCCGTGCCGTCGTCCGCCAGTTGCACGGGCGCGGGCACCGAGGGCATCGGCAGCGTCGGCACCGGGACGATGCCCGGAATCGGCGTCCCGGCGGCGATCTCGCCGTCCGGCAACGCCCGGGCGTTCTTTTGCGGCTTGCCCGCGTCATCCAGGGCCGTGCCGGTCTCCAGCGCGTCGTGGACCCGCCACATCGACCACATGCCGGAGGCGAAGTGGGCGTAGAAGTGGCAGTGGAAGATCGAGTCGCCCACCGTCTGGTTCAGGTTGCCGCTGCCGTAGTACGTCATCTCCATGGTGAACGACGAGCCCGGTCCGATCGACTGGCTGTCGGTGTAGTCGCCGTTCGGGCTGTTCGACGTGTGCAGCCACTGATGGGCGTGCTGGTGATGGACGTGGTGGAGGTCCGAGCCGCCGTGGAGCACGCGGAAGCGGACGTGGTCCCCCAGGTAGCTGTGGTAGACGTTCGAGGGATCGTCCGGATACTTGGCCCGGGTGGCGCGGCAATCCTTGTCGACCTTGTTGTCCGCGTCCACGCAGTCGGTCGCCGGCTTGTCGACCACCATGGCGGGATCGCCGACCACCCAGGAGCTGAGGAAAAACTCCTCGTACTTGCACTCGGTGCAGTCGCGCATCGGGCCGACGCCCAGGCGGTTGGCCAGGATCTCGGAGACGATTCCGCCCATGCCGTAGTTGATCCCGAAGTTGTCCGCGGCGCTGGCCAGGCTGGTCATCCCCGGATTGGAATAGATGTCGGGGAACGCCTGATCCACCGTGAAGCTCTCGTGGTAGATGATGGTGAACTCCCGGTACGGCTGCAGGCGGTCCGGCAGCACGGCGATCGCGCGCAAGGCCGGCGGCTGGTCGGCCGGCGGGATCGTCGACGGGAAATGGCCGGCGTTCGGACCGGTGACGATCGCTGTCAGATCGGTGTGGACGATCTCGTTGAGCTGGCAGGCCCGCGTCGCGGCGGCCTGCCGGGTGCACAGCATGTTGAGGATCGGCAGGCCGGACAGGCTGGGGTTGCGCTTGTAGGCCGGCGGATAGAGCGCCTGGTAGTCGAGGACCGGCCGCGCGTCGGGATCGCGGCGGGTGCACAGGCCCGAGCGAGGATCGTAGACCCCGTCGCGGCTGGCCAGACAGACGTCCTGCTCGGTCACCTGGCTGCGGTACCACTCCGAGTCCCACTTCTTGCGGTAGGGCTTGACGTCGCTCTCGCTGGGCTGGACGTTCACCGCGCCGAACAGGCCCTGGGCGAGGGTGCCGCCGTCGGCGCCGCCGTTGCCCAGGTTCGGGTTGGTCCAGTCGTCGGCCGTGCTGTAGAGGAGATAGCTCCCCTCGTGCTCGGCGAACAGGGTGTAGGTCGTCCAGCTCCCCGGCTGCACCAGGCTCGACGGATTGGTGCCGGCGTAGGAGCCGTCGTCCTGCGGGCCGTTCACCCACGGCATGGCCTGGACGTGGATGCCGGCCGCGACGGTCGACGGCGGCTTCAGGGTCGCGCCGCCTGCCTCTGCCGCTTCCGGGGCGTTCCCCCCGGTCACCGTCCGCGGCAGCGCCTCGCCGGTGATCAGCGCGCGCACGCGGTTCGCCGCGTTGCCGGCGATCTCCCGCGCGCGCCGCCGGGGGCCCCCCGCCTCGGCGGATTCCGCCACCGGACCGGCGGCCATGCCGCCCGGCAGGAGGTTGGTGAAGACGATCTTCAGGCAGTCCCCCTCGTTGGCCCGCAGCACGATCGGCCGCGGGCGCTTGTCGTCTCGCAAGCGGACCTGGCCCGGCTGGCACTTCGTCGGGGGATTGCTCCCGACGCCGTTGTCGCAGCTCTGGCCGGTCGCGTTGTCCACCACGTCGCGCGCCAGCGCGTACATCATCCCGTCGGGGATGGTCGCGCCGAGGCGGTTGAGCCAGATCGGCTGCTTCAGGGCGACGACGTTGGCGGTGACGGTGCGCTCGCACACCCGGTCCTGGGCGGCGGCACCTCCGGACCCTGCGAGCAGCGAGAGAAAGGAGATGACGAGGGTAGCGACAGGGAATGGGACGAGCCTGCTTCTCATCCTGGAACCTCCTCCAGAAGAACGACTGAAAGCTGCTTCGTCTTCGTACGCCAGTTTTCGAGAGCCCGAGAGTATCCGAGTTGGCCGGAGATTGCGAGACCGCAACCGCTGTGCCAGGTAGGAGACCCGTCGAGAGACCAGGCGGGAGCGCGTGTGGACACGTCGGCGACGCGTCGCCGACGTGTCGATGTACTCTGGTGGCTTGCGATACGACGTGATCCAAGGCCTCTGGATCGGGCCGGCTCTGTCGGCGATGGAGCGCCTCTCCCTCGCCTCCTTCCTCGCCTGCGGCCACGAGGTCCATCTCCATACCTACGGCGCGGTCGACGGCGTGCCTTCAGGCGTCGTGCTCCGCGACGCGGCGGAGATCCTCCCGGCCTCCGCGATCTTCCACTATCGCGAGCACGCGACATCCGCAGGGTTCGCCAACTTCTTCCGCTACAAGCTGCTCCTCGAGCGGGGCGGCTGGTGGGTGGACCTGGACGTCGTCTGCCTCGCGCCGTTCGACTTTCCCGGCGAGCACGTCTTCGCCGGCGAGCCGGCCGGTGAGGGACGGATGGCGACCAACGCGGTGATCAAGGCGCCGGCCGGGAGCGCCGCGATGGCGCGCGCCTGGGAGGTCTGCCGGAGCAAGGACCCGCGCGCGCTCGGCTGGGGAGAGACCGGCCCGCGGCTGCTCACCGCTCTCGTCTCCGAGCTCGCGCTGGAGCACGCCATCCAGCCGCCGGAGGTCTTCTGCCCCCTCCACTACGACCGCTGGGACGACGCGCTCGATCCCGCCTTCGTCGCGGATTTCGGGCCGGCCACCCGCGCCGTCCACCTGTGGAACGAGATGTGGCGGCGGGAAGGGAGGAGCAAGGACGAGCGCTATCCGCCCGGCTGCCTCTACGAACGGCTCAAGGCCAGATATCTTCCAAACTCTTCCAATGCAGCCGCGCACTCGTCGAGGAAGTAGTCCTCGTGGCCCCGCGGGCCGAGGAAGCCGTCGACCAGGGCTTTCAGCGCCTCGCCTTCGGGCGGCTCCGCGCAACGCGCATACTCGCCCACCAGCGCATCCCAGTCGCGGATCCTCGCGAGGAAGGCGGGAGAGAAGTGCTCGCGCAACCCTGGCGCGGCGAGCGTCGCCCGCGTCTTCGCGCACGACGCGCCGAACGCTGCGAAGAGGGCGGCCCGCCCCTCGCGCGCGACGTCCTCGCTGACGCGATAGATCTGATCGAGGATTTCGACCTCACCGCAGATCGACGGCGCCTCGCTGCCACCGCCCAGAATGAACCGCTCGTCGTCGCGCATGCCCTCAGTCGTTTCCACGGGGTGGAAGTCGTCCGCCCTGGCGCCGCCGAGGCGCAGGGAATCGTGATCCATGAAGAGCATCTCCACCTGCCAGCGCCCGCTCCGCCAGACGCTGCGCAGCCCGACGTTGCGCGCCACGAACGACTCCCCCCGCGACTGCCCCTTGGCCGCGGCGAGCACGCCCCAGAAGGTCCCGATCTGGCGCATCAGGCTCAGGTAGACGCGGTCGGCGCGGGCGCGGTTCGCGCTCAGGGCGAGCGCGGCCGTGACGTAGGCCTCGTGGCCGCGGTAGGGCACAGGCGGCGGTTGGTAGAGCCCGAGCGCCTCCTCCAACACCTCGTCGGCCAGGCGCCGCGCATCGGAGTCCCGGAAGCGGCGCCGCAGCCCCTGGCGGAAATAGGCACCGGGTCCCTCCTCCGAGAGATAGAGTGCCACCTTGTCCAGCCGGAAGGAGCTCGTCCCGCAGAGAATGGTCTGCGCCAGAGAGCCGCGCTGCAGGAACCGCACGGTCAGGCCGAGAGCGCCCTGGAGCTCGTCCAGGCTGTCGCCGCTCTCGCGGTCGAACGCCTCAACCGTCCTTTGGAGATCTCTGCGCATGCGGCGGAAACCCTTGCCGAAACACTGCGGGAGAGTGAAGTAGTCGAGGAGCGCGACGTCGCCGGACGCGGCCGGGATTGACGAGAGGGTCGACATCGAGAGGACGTGCGAGATCGGCGCCTCTCTGCGATGGACCATCCGGTAGAGCCGCGCCAAGAGAGAGCCCGCGATCACCTCCCATTGCAGCGAGCGTCCGAGGCTGGCGCCGTCGAAGCGGTGCGGCGGCGGCACCTCGGCGCCACGGCGCGCGAACACGGCGTCGAGCGGCCGGCCGCCCCGGCGTCCGGCGCGCTTCAGCTCGAGCTCGCGATCGCTGCCCGGAGGCTTGACCACCAGGACGACCGTGGTGAGCGGATATTCGATCAATGAATTGATCTCTGCGGGCGTCGCATCGCCGACCCAGTGGATCCACCAATCGGCTGCGAGGCGCTCGAGGATCTCCGCCTCATAGGCGGGCAGCCGGCCGAGCGCCCGTTCGGTCTCCACATCGACGTAGGGACGGCCGGCGGCGAACCCGCGCTCCACGCCGTGCGAGACGCGGAGATGATCGAAGATCCGCTCGGCGACCTCCGCGGCGGAGAAGAGATAGCGCGCCAGCGGCAGCTTGCATTCGCGGCTGGCGAGATGGAGGAAGTCGCGCCACGCGTCCGCCGGGACCGGGCGTCTCCGCAACCGGCGCAGGACCGGCTCCGCCCGGGCCAGCCGGCGCCGCAGCTGGCGCGCCGAGCGGCACGGATCGGTCGGGAGAAAACCGATCCGGTCGAGCAACGGGATCAGCTCGCCGTCGTCGCGCAGCCGCAGGACCTGCTCCTGAAGCATCAGGGCCGCGATGCGCCGGACCTCCCACGCATCGCCCGCGGCACCGGAGGCGATCTCCACCAGGTCGAAAGCCAGCTCCCGGCCATACCCGTCGACCGCCAGGAACCGGGCGAACAGATCGCGGCTCCGAGCGTCGTCGGCGAGCTCGCGAGGGAGAGCCGTGAGGAGGCCCGCCGGCAGCTGCGGCAGGGCCTTCCCGGTCACTTCCTGGCAGCCTTCGACTCCGCTTTCGGCTTGGCTGTGGCTTTCGGCTTGGCCGCTGCCTTCGGCTTGGCCATTGCCTTCGGCGCTGCTTTCGGCTTGGCGGTTGCCTTGGGCGCAGCTTTCGGCTTGGCAGTTGCCTTGGGCGACGCCTTCGGCTTGGCTGTCGCCTTCGGTTTCGCTGCCGTCTTCTTTGCCTCGTACTCGCCGCCGACTGCGACGGTGAGCACCTGGAGAAGCTGCCGCGCCAGGTCGGCGCTGAGGGTGAGGGTCACACTACCGCTGGATGGGTACGACGACGCGCCCTTTTTACTGGCCACTCGCGGACCTCCTTCGTGAGACTTCGTGAGAGCGACTGAAAGGCAACAAAATCAGGATAGCATGGAAAAGTGGCGGCGGACTTCTACTCCCGGTCGATCAAGGCCTACTACGACTCTCCCGACGTGCCCGCGGTGTACGCGGCGAAATCCGGCCCGCTCGACGCCGAGAGATTCATCCTGGATCATCTCGCCGGCGAGCTCCACGGCAGCTCGCTGCTCGACATCGGTGTGGGGCCGGGCCGGACGGTCCCCTTCCTGCGCGCCGCCTGCGCCCGCTATACCGGGATCGATTATTCGGCCAACATGCTCCGCCTCGGGCGCGCCCGCCATCCCGACACCGATCTGCTGCTCTGCGACGCGCGCCGGCTCTGCTTTCCGGCCGAAAGCTTCGACGCGGTGTTCTTCTGCAATGCGATCGATGACGTGGGACACGAGGACCGGCTGCACATCCTGCGCGAAGCCCACCGCGTCCTGCGCGCGCCGGGGGTCTTCGTCTTCTCGGCCCACAACCTGGAGGCGGAGCGCACGTCGCCCTGGGCGCTCCCCCGCCTCCCGGCCTCGCCGCGCGAAAGCGCCAGGACGCTCGGGAAATATCTGACCAGCATCCTCCGGCATCTGCGGCTGCGCCGGCACCAGCAGCGCGGGCCCGGCCACGCCGTGGCGAGCGACGGCTATTTCGAGTACGGGCTGCTGACCTATTACATCGCGCGGGACGAGCAGCTCCGGCAGCTCGCGGAGATCGGCTTTTCGCGCGTCGAGTCGGTCGGCGCGGACGGCTCGCTCCTCGCTCCCGGCGCGCCCTGCCGGGATGCCTGGATCTTCTACATCGCGCGCAAGGCCCCCTCTCTCTGAAATGAATGTGGAGGTCGTGGGCGGCGGCGAGCTGACCGCCGGGCTGAAGCAGCGGTGGAGCGAGCTGCAGGAGTCCGACCCGAAGTTCGCCAGCCCCTATCTCTGCCCGGACTTCACCGCCGCGGCCGCCGCCGTGCGGGACGACGTCCACGTCGGCATCCTCCACGAAGATGGCGAGATCGTCGGATTCTTTCCGTTCCAGCGCGCGGGAGACGACGGGACCGTGGTCGCCGAGGGGGTCTCGGACTATCAGGCCGTCATCGTCGCGCCCGGCGTCCGTTGGACTGCCGAGGAGCTGCTGCGCGCCTCTGGCCTGCGCTCCTGGTCGTTCACGTATCTGATCGCCGGCCAGGAGCCGTTCCGACCCTTCCACAACCAGCACTTCACCTGTGCAGCCATGGACCTCTCGCGCGGCTACGCCGGCTGGGTGGAGGAGCGGCGCGCCGCCGGCTCGCGGCTGATCAAGGACACCGGCCGCCACCGCCGCCGTCTGGAGCACGAAGCCGGGCCGCTGCGCTTCGAGCTGCACGTAGAGGACCGCGCCGTGCTCCACCAGCTCATGCAGTGGAAGACCGCGCAATATCTGCGGACGGGGAAGACCGACTGGTTCGCGATCTCCTGGGTCCGCGATCTGCTGGAGGCGCTCCACGCGACGCAGACCGAAAGGTTTTCCGGCCTGCTCTCCGCGCTCTGGGCCGGCGACCGGCTGGTGGCGGCGCATTTCGGGATCCGCTCGCGCCGGGTCTGGCACTGGTGGTACCCCGCCTACGACCGGAGCTTCGCCCGCGACTCTCCGGGCCTCATCCTCGACCTCTGGATGGCTGAGCAGGCGTCGCGGCTGGGGATCGAGCGGATCGACCTCGGCAAGGTCTGCGAGCACAAGGCGCGGCTGATGAGCGCCACCTACGAGCTGGCCCGCGGGTGCGCCCGGATCCAGGCGTGAGCGTCTCCCCTGGCGTCCTGCGGGAGCGCCCAGGCGATCGCCGCTGTGCCCCAGGAGAACGGCAGAAGGCCCCAGTCCCGTTGCGGGACTCCCCAAGCGAGCTGTGCCGGAGCCCTGCGCGTCTGCCGGTCCCCCCAGAGCACCGGCGGTTGGCCCCCAACGAATGACGAGGCTCCCCAGGATTGCGGCCTGGCACCGAGGGGCTGGGGCGTGACGCCGTTCCCTTGGGGCCGACCGCAGGCTGGCTGGGGACAACCGGCAGAGGATTGGGCCGGAGCCCAGGTCGGCTGGGGACAACGCGCCCTGGATTGGGCAAGCCGGCAGGTCGGCTGGGGACAACCGGCGGTGAGTCAGGGAGGACCGCAGACCGGCTGGGCACAGCCAGCGGTGGCTCGGGGAAGAGCGCGGGCCGGCTGGGGCGCGGCAGGGATTCAGGCGCGGGTCGAGCCCCTCAGCTCGCGGTAGCCGATGACGCGGATGCCCTGCCTCCGCAGATATTCGGCGGGGCGTCCGCTACGGAACAGCTCGTAATCGGCCACCCGCGCGGGCCAGTCGCGGGCGACCGCCCGCAGCTCGGGATCGTCGCACGCGGGATGGAGGATGAAGTGGGTCAAGCCGGGCGGCAGCGCGTCGAACGCCGCCCGCGCCTGCTCCCAGCGGTCGCCGAGAGTGCCCAGGGGAAGGGAGGCCACATGGTCCGCGACCGGAAGCCCCGCCGCCGCCCACACCTCCACCTCCGCCCGCGCCGCCTCGCCCACCTCGGGCCGCGAGGCGACCGCCCCCGGGCGCCAGAGGAGCGCCGGAATCCCCTGCTCGCGGGCGAGCCGGAGATACCCGGGCAAGAGCCGCGGGTGGAGCGCCGCGAACATATGGCTGTCGACGTGCGTGACGTCGACACCCGAGGCGAGAGCGGCCGCGAGCTGCGCTCTCATCTCGGCCGCCGCCATCGCCGGGTCCGCGCGCTCGCCAACGGCCTCCCGGGTCCGGTGGAAGAACCCCTCGTCATCGACCAGCCCCGAAGCCGCATCGGCTGCCGCGAGAGGCCCCCAGCGGAGGCTCTCCCACTCGCTGGTCAGCGTCAGATGCATGCCGGCATCAACGAGCGGACGGCTGCGGCAATACTCAGCCGCCGCGGAAAACGCGGGGCACGGCACCATGAGAGAGCCCGACGACACGGCGCCCATCTCCGACAGCTCGGCGAAGGCCGCCACCGTCGAGTGGCACAGCCCGACGTCGTCGGCGTGCAGGATGATGGATCTCACCTCGTCCCCAAACGCGCTCACTCCCACGCGCATCCCTGTCGATCTCGCTCTGTTGGAGACTACCTGTGGGCGGAGCTCTTTCGCGGAGGCCGGAGCTCCAGAGAAAGCTGCCAGCCGATGGCTCGCGCATAACGCTCGAGCGTCGAAAACCGGATGCTGCCAGCGCTATTCTCGATTCGGCTGATCGCCGACTTTTTCGTGTCCAGGCGCTCCGCCACCTCCTCCTGGGTCAGGCCCGCTTTTTCACGAGCTTGGCGGAGAAGGGCGCCAACTTTGAAATCGGCGTAGCCTGATTCGAGATCGTCGGCGAACTCAGGATCGCGCGCTGCCCGATCCTGAACATACTTGGCTAGGTCACTCATCTTCTCTTCTCCTGCGCAGATAGTCCTGGCGACGCGCCTCCGCAAGCTCGATTTCCTGCCGTGGAGTCTTCTCGGTCTTCTTTGCAAAGCCAGTCACGACCCAGAACTTGGGCCCCTCAAAAAAGCCAATCAGCCGGAAGGTGTCTCCACCGTGCTGAGCCCTGACCTCCCAAAGATCACCGGTGTCGACCAGCTTCTTGAAGTACTGGGCGGGAACAGGGTCAAGCTGTTCCACCAGACGCAGCACCCAGACCACCTTCTGGGCCTGTTTACCGGTGAGAGCGTCAAGGAACTCCTCAACAGGGCAGTCCCCGGACTGTGTCCGGTAGAAGCGGACCTCACGCACTCGGGCAGGTTAACACAAAGGTGAACCTGGGGGTAGGCAGAGCCCGGGAGCGTCTGCCGAGCCCGGGGGTCGCCAATCCGCGGCCTTCGCGAGGACCGTAGAAACGTGTAGGCTCGGCGCACTCGCGCGCTGCCTGCGCTCATCAGGAGACTACGATGCACACCAAGCTCAAGACCACCGCCGCGATCCTGGCGCTCGCGGCTTGCGGATGGGCCTGCCGGGTGGGGGCTGCGGACTCGATCAACAAGGCGATTCCTGCTCCGAAGGTCGATACTCCCGCCGCCGAGGCGACCGGCCTCCAGACCGCGGTGCTCGCGGGAGGCTGCTTCTGGGGCCTGCAGGGCATGTTCGAGCACGTCCAGGGGGTCACCAAGGTCGTCGCCGGCTATTCGGGCGGCACCAAGGAGACCGCTCACTACGAGATGGTCGGCACCGAGAGGACGGGACACGCCGAGTCGGTCGAGATCACCTTCGACCCCAAGCGGCTCTCGTACGGGCAGCTTCTGCGGCTCTTCTTCTCTGTCGCCCACGACCCCACGCAGCTCAACCGGCAGGGTCCTGACTCCGGCCCCAGCTACCGTTCGGAGATCTTCTTCACCTCTCCGACCCAGGAGCGCATCGCCAAGGCCTACGTGGCCCAGCTGACCGAGGCCAACATCTTCAGCCACCCGATCGTCACCAAGATCGAGCCCATGAAGGGGTTCTATCCGGCCGAGGGCTACCACCAGGACTTCCTGATCCACAACCCCAACTACCCCTACATCGTGGTCAACGACCTCCCCAAGATCGCGAGCCTGAAGCGAGTCTACCCGGAGCTCTACCAGGAAACCCCGGTCACGCTGAGCAGCGCCCGCTGAGGCCGGGGACGGCTTTCCCTCGGGCCTTGAGGGAATCCCGGCCTCCGGTGTACCCTCCCCCGAGCATCATGGACAACGTCCTCATCTCGGTCGTGATCCCGGCCTACAACCGCGGCCGGCTCCTGGGCGATGCGCTGGAGAGCGTGTTCGCCCAGGGGATCGACCGCGTCGAGGCGATCGTCGTCGACGACGGCTCGACCGATGATACGCGGCAGGTGATGACCGGTTTGCGGGCCCGGTTCCAGGAAGACCGCGTCCAGTACCTCCACCAGAGCCGGCAGGGGGCCGGCGCGGCGCGGAACCGCGGGCTCGCCATGGCGCGGGGGGTCTTCGTCGCCTTCCTCGACTCTGACGACGTCTGGTTTCCCGGCAAGCTCGCGACCGAGCTCGCGCTGTTCGCAAGGCATCCCCAGGTCGACGCGGTCATCTCCGACAGCGAGTTCTGGAGCGAGGGGAAGCTGGTCGCCGGCTCGCGCTTCCGGCTGTTCGGCGTCGAGCTGCCGGACGGACGGGACGCGTGTTTCCTGGCGGACCTGGCTCCCGTGTGGATCGAGAAGAGCCTGTTCAGCACCTGCTGTCTCACGCTCCGGCGCAGCGCGCTCGATCGCATCGGGATGTTCGATCCGTTCCTGCGCTCCCACGAGGACTGGGAGTTCGAGCTTCGGATGTACCACACCTGCCAGGTCGTGATCCATCCCGAGGTGACCGCGCGGGTGCGGCGCTTCGACGACGGGACGCGCGGCGAGCGCGGCTCCGACCGCGACTTCCTCCACATTCAGTACCGGATTCTCGACCGCATGCGGAGCCTCCCCCCGCTCTCGCCGCAGGCCACGGAGCGGAGCTGGGCGCGGCGGCGCGAGCTCGCGTCCCGGCTGGCCGCGACGGCGCGCGGCGCCGAGCGGCTCGAATGCCTGCCGCTCATCGCCTCGGAGCTCCGCGAAGGAGCGGTCAGCAACGCAGCCCGGATTCTGGCTCTGGGCCTGCGCCCGGCGCGCGATCCCGCATGACCGGCAGCAGGCTCCCCGACTCGCGGATGTTCGACGCGAAGCGGTCGTGCTCCCGGACCAGCATCGGCCAGGCGGTGTAGGCCGTCAGCCGGCCCTCCTGAACGTGCCCGGCCAGCATGTCGTCGATCGTGAGATAGATCGGCTTCACCAGCTCCAGGATGCGGCGCGCCCCCTGCCGGCTGACCACGTAGCCGACGGTGCCGAGCGGATAGACCGGCCGCCGCAGGCCCTCCAGGCCATCGATCGCGTGGAGCACCGGCTCCGGCCAGTTGGAGTTGAAGAGATAGATCAGGTCGAAGCCGTCCGGCGCCCGCCGCAGCCGCTCGGCGAGCTCGAGGCGGAATCCGGGAGCCGGCACGAAGTCGTCTTCCAGCACCAGCGCGCTCCGGCAGCCCATCTCCAGGATGTGCTCCAGCAGGCGGACGTGGCTGAGCGCGCAGGCGATCTGGCCGCGGCTGCGCTCGGCCTCCAGGCCCGCGGTCAGATACCCGTCCCGCCGCAGCTCTGCGACCGCCTCCAGGGTGAGGTGCCGTCCATCCACCGCCGCGAACAGTGAGGCCTGCAGACGCTCGCGCGCCAGCACCTCCCGCACATAGCGTCCACGCGCCGGATCGCGGCCGAGCAGGATCACGAACGCCGCGTCGAGATCGATCGTCATCCCTCTCCTCCGCTGAGACAGATGAACGCCTTGACCTCGCTCGTCGCGAAGAAGTCCTGGAAGACGAGATCCGGATGACGTTCGCAGAATTCGCGGAAGGCCCGCCGCTCGCCCCGCTCGGGATCGCCGTAGAAACAGAACCAGTCGTCGAAGACGAGCACCGTGCCGCGTGCCAGGAACGGCCGCACGAATTCGAGCACCGGCACCGCCGAGGAGTACAGATCGCAATCGAGATAGATGATCGCGGCCTTGCGCGGCCGGAGCCGTTCCGCGAGCTCAGGCGTCAGGCTCTGGTCGTAGAAGCCCTTGACGGTGATCAGCTGGTCCCGCGGCATGCCATGGTCCACCACGGTGCGCACGAAATCCTCCTCGGAGGTGCGGAGATCGCCCTGCCGCCAGAGCGGATGGCGATCGATCCCGGCGACCTCGGGCAGCCCTTCGAACGAGTCGAACGCCACGTAGGTGAAGTCGAAGAGCGCGTGGAAGGCGTCCCAGGCGGCGCGCATCGTCCGCGCGCGGTGGCAGCCGAGCTCGAAGTAGTAGTCGCCCGCGGGCGGGTTCTGGTAGCAGAAGACGGCGAGGCGCAGGAAGATCTCCCGCCGGGCGCTGTCGCGAAACGGCTCATAGACGCGCGCCATCCATTCGGCCCGGGTCTCCTCGCCGGCGCTCATCGCCTCATCCCGCAAGCGCCGCCTCGCCGGCACGGACGCGTGGCAGGATCTCGGCCCCGAAGCAGGCGAGGGCGTCCGCATTCGGCCAACCCGAGAAGATGAACTGGCCGACCCCGAGCCGCGCATAGTCGAGGATCGCCCCGGCGATCTCGCCGGGAGTCCCGACCAGACAGACGGCCGAGGCGCCGCGGCTCGCCACGGCTCCGGTCCACAGCCAGGGAGTGGGCCACTGCGACTCTTCGCCGGCCTGGTGAAACGTCTCCTGCATGGAAGCCGAGTCGCTGCTCTTGACGAACACCTGGCGCACCCACTCGCGGTCTCCCTGACCCGTGAGCGCGTAGGCGGCGGCGACCGCCTCCTCGCGGGTGGGCCGTGCCACCAGCGAGAGGCGGATGCCCACCTCGACCCCGTGCTCGCGCATCCCTTCCACGTCGGCGCGGATCTTCTCCGGCGCGTCGCCCAGGCGGAGCCAG
Organism: Thermoanaerobaculia bacterium; assembly: GCA_035637095.1. Lineage (GTDB taxonomy): Bacteria > Acidobacteriota > Thermoanaerobaculia > Multivoradales > UBA5704 > UBA5704. The sequence goes on along the minus strand of DASPXX010000285.1, from coordinate 15,453 downwards.
CAATCGGCGTGGCGGGCGGCGATCTCGCGGGCGAGCGGAGATCCGCCACCGAGATAGATCTCGGGCGCCGCGCGGTCCGGCGCCAGGAACGGCGTGCCCAGCCGCCCCTGCTCGATGTGGAAGTAGCGCCCCGCGAAGTCGACCGCGCCGTTCTGCTTCCAGAACGCCTTGCAGATGGTCAGGAACTCGTCGGACCGGTGGTAGCGCTCGTCATGGGTGAGGAAGTCGCCATAGCAGCGCTGCTCGTCGACCGAATGGCCGATCACCATGTTGAGGCTGACCCGGCCGCCGTTCAGGACCGAGAGCGTATTGACCTGCTGCACGAAGACCGTGGGCGACAGGAGCCCCGAGCGGTAGGCGAGCATGAACCGGACGCGCTCGGTCGCCGTCCCGAGCGCCGCCACCAGGGGGACGGGATCGGGCATGTAGTAGCCGCACGCCATGAGCAGCGAGTCGATCCCGTGCTCCTCGGCCAGGCGGCAGAAGCGGACGTGGGACGGCAGATCGGGCAGGGCGGAAGCCGGCGTACCGGGAGGAGGGACAACTCCCGACCCCGGTTCCTCGCCGGCCAGAGGGAGACGCCAGTGGAATCGCAGGCCCATTGCGGAGAAAGCAATCTCTTGAACGAACTCCGGGAGCCTAACACAGGAGCGTGTGGATCAGGGGAGCCGAGCAACCTCTGGCACGACGGGCAGGATCTCCCAGCTCGTCTCTCCCCGCACGCCTGGCCTCCGGGTGTCGACGAGGGCCAGCACAGCCTGGTCGGGCTCGGGGACGATGTTTCCGGGGAGTGGGTAGTAAAGAGGCCGGGTTTCGCGGCCTCCGGTCACAACCTCCACGAGGGCGATGGCCTTCCCCTCCCGCGCAAGGACGAGATGGACCAGCGATCCCGCCGGGAGCTGCGCATCCCCAGCGTCCAGGAAGATCGACCCGGGAGCGATCGCGGCCCGGGGGAGCACCTTTGGAGGCTCGCCCAGAAGGAGCGGACCGCGCGCTTTGCGAAGAGCCCATTCGAAGCGCGCCAGTTGCGCTGCATAGAAGGGTTTCCGGTCCGCCGCGAACAGCTCGTGCTCCGTCACGACCGCCTCTTCCCAGTGACCTAACCGGTAGTGGGCGGTCGCTTCGGTGTCTCCGTATTCATCCTCCCCGGGCTCGTTTTTGACCACACTCTCGATGCCCCGCAGAGCATGCCAGAGGTGGTCCCTGGAGACCGCCGGGCTCGTCACCAGCCTCCACACGAGCTCGTTCCGCACCGGGGGAGAGAGGGCAGGATCCCGGGCGGCCAGGGCGGCGTCCGTCAAGACACGGTCGTGATCTCTCGCATGCCAGACAGCCGTCCAACAGGCCGCGCCAAAGAGAGCGACCAGGAGCACCGCGAGAGCCTGATACTGGGCACGCCGCCGGCCCGCCAGTGCCAGGAGATCCTCCTCGCGAAGCTCCAGGTACATCATGGCAAGACCGGCGAGAAGCCCCGCCAGATGCGCCGCCAGATCGACGTTTTTTTGGCCGATCAGCTCGGGCCAGAGGAAGAGGGCGAGCGCGACGCTGATCCAGATCCTCCTCGTCGTAGGACGCGAGAACCGGTCGGGCCAGCGCTGCAGGACCACGGCATAGGCGCCGACCAGACCCGCAATCCCGGTGGAAGCGCCGAGCGACAGGGCGTGCTGGCCGAGCAAGACCGAGCCGGCCGCCCCCGCGACAGCCGAGACCAGAAAGACGGTGAGAAACCGCGCCGGTCCGAGCAGGGGCTCGAGGAGCACACCGAGGCTGATCAGGGCCATCACGTTGAAGAGAAGATGGGTGAGGCTCGCGTGCAGAAGGTTGGCCGTGGCCAGGCGAAACAGCTCTCCCCCAAAAACCAGGAAGGACGAGTTGGCGCCGAAGGCATACAGTCGGATGGGATCGCTGAGAGCGCCCGTCGCGAGCTCGGCGAGGAAGACCAGCCCCAGGAGGACCGAGACGGTGGGAGCGACGATCCTCCGGCCGGAGCGAAGCCGCTCCGCCACCGCCTGGCGGGCCGAGATACCCTCCAGCCTCTGCGGTCCATCCGGTAAGGCGCCGATGCGCTCGCGGACGGCGGCCAGGGCCGCGTCGGCCGCACCCGCGTCCGGAAGGAGAGCCGTCCGGATCGAGATCCGCCCGTTCTCCCGATTCTTGAAAACGAGGCTCTCCCTGTTCCCCCGGCCTTCTTTGTGAGCGACCCAGAGCTCTCCGTAGGGCAGAGCGAAGCCTGTGCCCAGCACGAGATCCCGCGAACCGACGTAGTCCGGCCCGATCTGCAGCACACCCGGGTGCAGGCCCTGGCGGGTCGAGGCGACGATCACGATCGCGAGGACGATGCCGAAGAGCGCCGAGAGGCCGATGACCCAGCCCAGCTCGTCAGGCTCTCTCACCTCAGCGAACAATCCGGCGCACAGGAGAGTGGTGAGGGCCGCCACCACGAGAGCAAGGCGGATCGAGACGGCACGGCTCTCCGGCCGGGGGACGACCGGGATTTCGAGGGTCTCGGGATCCGGGGGATGAGGAAGCTCAGTCGGATTGTCGTATGGCATAGGTGGCTGGCAGTCGCGTCATCCTCGAGTATAAATGACGGGCAGACCGCTTTCGTTTCACATCGGCTCGGAGGGCGAAAGCGAGCCCTCTCGGGGCGACCGTCGTCACGGTTCGGGCGAAGGCCGTCCCTCTCGGGGCGAAGGCCATCCCTCCCCGGGCGAAGGCCGCCCGTCTAGGGGCGAAGACGGTCCCTCTTTGGGCGGAAGCGATCCCTCTCGGGGCAAACGTCGTCACGGTTCGGGCGAAGGCCATCCCTCTTGGGGCGAAGGCCATCCCTCCCGGGGAAGAGACCATCCCTCTTGGGGAAGAGGTCATCCCTCTTGGGGACGAGGTCATCCCCGGTAGGGAGGAAGCCCGCCCCTCGTAGGGATGAGCCCATCCCTCTTGGGGATGAGGTCATCCCTTGTGGGGACGAGCCCGCCCCTTGTGGGGACGAGCCCATCCCTCGAGGGGGAACGGCTCCCCTCGGAGGAGCCGCCTGCCGAGGGGCACCCGGAATAAGAGGAAGCTGGCACCCGCCACCGCCGCGCGGAGTCCTCACCCCCCCGGCAACACGTACATCTCATGGGCGTCCTGGATGCCGGTCGCACCCGTGCCGCCGACCACGTGGAGGTGCCCGTTCAGGACTCCCGCGGCGGCAGCTGAACGGTTGGTCGGCAGGGGGGCCCTCGACAGCCAGGCGCCGGTGGCGGAGTCGTACTCCTGGAGCGCGCCCGTGCTGCCGCCGGCCGCGTAGATCTTTCCCCCGAGCACCGCGGCCACGAGACCGCTGCTCGCCACGGGCAAGGCCGCCCCGGTGGACCAGCCGTTCGTCGCCGGATTGTAGATGAGCAGGGTGCCGGCGTTCGCTCCGCTGCCGCCGCCGATCACATAGACCTTCCCATTGACAGCCGCCGCCGCGGCTCCGGTCCTGGCGAAGGGCAGGGACGCTTCTGCGGTCCACGTGTCCGTCGCCGGGTCGTAGGCGTAGAGCGACTGCGCCGTACCGGTGCCGCCGGCCAGGTAGACCGTACCGTTCACGACCGCCGCCGCGGCCTCGCTCCGGGCCACCGGCATGGAGGCCCGCGTGCTCCAGGCCGTGCCGCAGCTCGCGGCGGCCGGATCGAAACGCTCGACGACCGACAATGCGAGCGAGGCATCCGTCGTCACCCGCCCACCGAAGACATAGATCTTGCCGTTGACCTCGGCAGCGCTGGCGAAGGATCGGGCGGTGGGCATGGGACACCCGGTCTGCCACTGGCCGGTCGCGGGATCGTACGACTCGACGGTGTTGGCCGATTGCCCCGAGTCCACCAGCCCTCCGAAGACCCAGAGCTTGCCGCCGGAGACCGCGGAGGCCACGGCGGTCCGTCCCAGCGGCAGAGGCTCCTGCGGAATCCAGACGTCTTCCGAGGGGAGGACGAAGTAGCCGGACACGTCGAGCACCATCTGGACCGTCCCGCCGCCGCCGACCATCGGGTCGGCCGTGAGCGTCCCGGCCCCGTTGCCCGGCAGGAGGAGGATCGTATTGTTCGCCCGGGGTGACCCCGCCGCGAAGGTGATCACGGCGGAGGCAGGCTCCGGGACGTCGGACGGGTAGAGGCGCAGGTAGCCGGCCCCTGTCGCTCCCACGACGGTGACGTTCAACGCGACGGCCACGGCGTTGGCCGGGACTCCGCAGACCCCGCCGGCCTGAACCATGCGGAGCTCTCCCGAATGCAGCGCGGACGAGGTGCGGGTGTCGGCGATCCGGCAAGGGGTGACTGTATAGAAATCGCCGGCCGTGATCTCCTGCCGGAAATTCGCGACGACCGCATCGGTGCCGTTGATCGTCCGGTGGTTGTCCCGGGCGTCCGCCACTCCCGTGGCAGAACCCATATAGCTGATGTTGGGATTGGAGAAGCGGGAGACGCGCGCGCACCCCGAGGAGCACTGGCTGCTGTACGCCATCACCGTGCGAAAAGCGCCGTTCACGAAATGCCCGTAGGAGAATGGAAAGGCCGGCGTGCCCCCGCCGTTGGCCGGATCGTGATGCGCTCCCATGTTGTGCCCGAGCTCGTGCGCGAGGCTCAGATTGCCGACCGCGCAGCTCCAGGTGACGGCAGAAAATCCGTTGCCCGCAAACGACGGGCTCACGCCGCTCATCAGATAGGCCATACCGCAATACCGCGTGTCCGCGACCAGAAGGCTGACCAGGTCGGCACGATGGGCCTCGCGGAGCTTCGCCACCAGCGGATCGGAGGAGAACCAGCTCAGATGATCGGAATAATCGGCCGTGCTTTCCTGATAGGTCGCTTTTTGGACATGGACGAGCCGCAGCCGCGTGGTGATCTGGCTGTTGGCATAGGCCGTGTTGGCGGCATCGACCGCGGCCTGGGCCATGGCCTCGATGGTGCTCGTGCCGCCGGCCGCCGACTCGGCGCTCGCGGTATAGAGAATCATCACGTCGATCCGCGACTGGGGATCGGGATGCGCCGCCGTCGAGAAGACCGGCGCGGCGATGCCCTCCTCGTCCGGAGAGGGGTCCCCGGATTTCTGCACTTCACCGGTCGTGGCGCACTCCGGGAACCGGTCCGAATCGATCAGGACCAGGCTGGAGGTGTCCCGCCCCTGGGGCACGAGCTCATAGACGGTATTGCCATTCTCGATGGAGCCGGCGAGCACCTGGCCATGAACGGTCAGCGTGACGCTCCCCTCGCCCTCGGCCAGCCGGCCGCGCCAGGTGTAGTCGTCCGCGCTCCGCCGCTCGAAGCCGGTGCGCTCGGCAGTGCGGATCTCTCCCGCCCCGAGCGGCAGATCCAACCGCGCCGGCGCGGCGCTCAACACGTCGAGGCGTGCGGTCACCTGCCAGGACCGGACCGCCGCCAGAGATTGTGCCGGCCCCGGCTCGTCACCTACTAGAGTGAACGCCTCCGGCTCCTGGGCAAAAAGCGGGAGCGGCAGGCAGAGAACGAAGAGAAGATACACGAACAGCCGTGAGCACACACGAGATCTCATCGGCGCACCCTCCTTGGGCTCGACTCAGAAAGCCTGGTTCAGCTTGCTTGAGTGATTCAACGAAAGCCCCAAGGAAGAGGATTCCCAAAGGTGCCAGGCACTACCTCGCGAAGACAGACAGGCCCGGCGCGCCAGGCTTTTCGGGTAGCGGCTCGCCCTCCGAGGGGGTGAGATGCAGGAGGAGTCAGCGCACGTGCTCTCGCCCTTCGGCACACCAAAGTGATAGAGTCGGCGCAAGCTCTCTTCAGCTGAGAGAACCTGCCAAGGGAGACCGGCCCATGCCCCAGGCATCGAACCACCCCAGGACCCGCCGGATGACGATCGTGGCGCAGGACCCTGCGATCACCGACGAGACAGGGGCCATTCTCACCACCGAGGTGGAGATCCCCGCCGAGCGCCTCGCTCCCGGCCCCTGCGGCTACCGCGTCCACGTCATCGATTACGACAGCTCCACCCGCACGCTCTACGAGCCCGCTGTCCTCGACGGGACCGGGGGCGCGCCTCTCTTCGTCAAGCCGTCCAACGACGAGATCCGCGAAGATCCCCGCTTCCACGCCCAGAACGTCTACGCCATCGTCATGCGCATCCTGGGCCGCTTCGAGTTCGCCCTCGGACGGCGGGTGAGCTGGGATTTCCAGTCGCATCAGATCAAGGTGGCGCCCCACGCCTTCGCGGACGCCAACGCCTTTTATTCGGAGCGCGATGAAGCCCTCCTGTTCGGTTATTTCCCCGGACGCGGCGGCAAGCCCGTCTTTGCCTGCCTGTCGCACGACGTCGTGGCCCACGAGACCACCCATGCCCTGGTCGATGGGCTGCGCGGCCGTTTCACCGATCCGTCCTCCCCCGACCAGGCCGGCTTCCACGAGGGGTTTTCCGACGTGGTCGCCCTGCTCTCGGTGTTCGCCCTGCGCGACGTGGTCAAGGCGGTGCTCGACCGCAGCCTGGCGGGAGGCTCCCGGCGTGGCGCGGCTCCCGACGGTCTGGTCCACGAAAAGTTCCTCACTCCGGAAGCCCTGCGGCAGTCGGTGCTCCTCGGCCTCGCCAAGCAGATGGGGGAAGAGATGTCCGCGGTCCGCGGCCAGGCGCTCCGCCGCTCGGTCAAGCTCCAACCGGAGGACATCCAGGCCGATCCCGAGGCGTTCCGGGAGCCTCACCGCCGGGGGGAGATCCTGGTCGCGGCCATGCTCAACGCCTTCGTCGAGGTCTGGACCACGCGCCTCGAGAGCCTGGGCCGGATCCAGAAGAAGTACTTCGACCGCGAGCGCATCGCCGAGGAGGCCGCCGCCGCCGCCGACTACCTCCTCACCATGTCGATCCGGGCCCTCGACTACACACCGCCCGTCCATCTCGAATTCGGAGACTTCCTCTCCGCCCTGCTCACCGCCGACCATGAGATCCGGCCGGACGACTCGAAGTACCGGTATCGCGACTCGCTCCGCCGGAGCTTCGCACGGTTCTCGATCGCGCCGGCCTCGCAAGGCGGCGCGGAGGAGGGGATCTGGCTGCCGTCCCAGGGCGACGTCAACTACGAGTGCGTCCACTTCGATTCGATGACCCGGGACCGCGACGAGGTCTTCCGCTTCATCTGGGAGAACCGCCAGGGCCTGGGGTTGTTCGAAGGGGCCTACACCCGGGTCGAGACTCTGCGGCCCTGCCTGCGGATCGCTCCCGACGGCTTCGCGCTGCGGGAGACGGTGATCGAGTGCACCCAGCTGCTCGAGCTGCAGGCCTCCGAGCTCGCCAAGCTCCGCATTCGCAAGCCCGACGGGATGAGCGAGGACACCCCCGTCCGGCTGCAGGGGGGGATCACCCTGATCTTCGACGAGCGCGGCGGGATGAAGCTCGCCATCTCCAACCAGCTGGCCGGCACGCCGGAGACCGAGGAGCGCCAGTCGCGTCGCCTCCAGGACCTATGGGACTTCGGCCATTTCAACAAGGGAGCCTCGCTCAACCGGCGGTTCTCGGTGCAGCACCGGCTGCGGGCCATGGGCTCGCCCCGCCAGATCCAGGAGGAGTGGTGACATGGCCAGCAAGCGACCGACCTCGGTGACCATCCGCTCCTACCAGGTGGGCTTCGGCGACTGCTTCCTCCTCTCCTTCCACTATGGTGAGAAGGAGGGAGCGGAGGCGCGGCACGTCCTGATCGACTTCGGCAGCACGGGCAAGCCGCCGAAGAGCGGCCTCTCCATGAAGGAGATCGCCTCTCTGATCCGCGAGGCCTGCACGCCCGCGGGTGGCGGCAAGCCCAAGCTCCACGCCGTGGTGGCGACCCACCGCCATGCCGACCACATCTCGGGCTTCGGCGGCACGTCCGGCGAGATCATCGCCGGGCTCCAGCCCGACCTCGTCCTGCAGCCGTGGACCGAGGACCCCGACGCCGCTCCCGACGCCCGGGAGCCCACGGCCGCCGCAGCGAGCGCCAAGGGTTTCGTCGCCCGGCTCGACGACATGCACGCGGTCTCCACACACGTCCTGGCGGAGGTCGCGACGCTCCGCGGCCTCAAAACGGTGAGCGCGCAGCTCGGCTTCCTGGGGGAGGACAACCTCAAGAACCTCGACGCCATCCGCACCCTCCAGGACATGCCCTGCCGGCACGTCTATGCCTCCTATGGCGTGCGCTCTGGCCTGGAGAAGGTATTGCCGGGTGTCAGGGTGCGGGTCCTCGGTCCGCCCACCCTCAAGCAGTCGGCGGCGATCCAGAAGCAGCGCGAAGAGGACGCCGCCGAGTTCTGGCATCTCCAGGCGCAGGCGGTCCGCCCCCCGGCGGGTGACGGCGCCGTCGCCGGTCCCCTGTTCCCCGGCGCCGCCCAGGCGTCGAGCGAGGATCTGCCGTTCCAGACCCGCTGGTTCCTCCCCCGTCTCGACGCGCTGCGCGGCGAGCAGCTGCTGGAGATCGTGCGCATCCTGGACACGGCGATGAACAACACCAGCCTGATCCTCCTCTTCGAGGTGGGGAAAAAGAAGCTCCTCTTCCCCGGCGATGCCCAGATCGAGAACTGGCTCTATGCGCTGACCGCCGCCAAGGACAGCGGGAAGGTCCAGAAGCTCCTCGCCGAGGTGGACGTCTACAAGGTCGGCCACCACGGCAGCCTGAACGCCACGCCCAAGACGCTGTGGAACCTGTTCCGCAAGAAGAGCGAGACCGCGGGGAGCGGCCGCCTCCAGAGCCTCCTCTCCACGATGTCCGGCAAGCACGGCAGCACCGACCGCAACACCGAGGTCCCCCGCCGCAAGCTGGTCGATGCCCTCGAGAAGGAGACGACTCTCCATTCGACCCAGAAGCTGACCAGGAAATCGCAGCCCTGCAACGAGGTCAGGATTCCGGTTTGAGGCCGGCGAGCGCGGGAGCCGGCGGCGCGTCCGCCGTCTCCTCGAACAGGACGTCCGGCAGCTCGGATTCGACCTCGCGCACGGGCCGGTAGGCCCGGATCGCGACCACGGAAAGCAGGGTGACCACGCCGAGCAGGATGAACAGCAGACCGACGCCGCGCCCCGGCCCGACCCCGAGGACGCGCCCGACGCTGCCGGCGAGCGGGCCGCCGGGCAGGAGGAGAGGCGTAAAGACGCGGTCGGCGAGCGGGCCGGCGGCGGCCCCGGCGAGCGGGAAGGCGACGCCGGCGATCATCCGGCGGATGGCGAAGACCCGGCCCAGCAGGTCCTGCGGCACCTTGCTCTGCCAGATCGCCTCGCTCGAGCCGCGGATCATCGGGGTGGCGAACGTCGCGATCGCGGTCGCCGCCCCCACCAGCACCGCGTTGGGGCGCAGCCCGCCGAACAACAGCACCACCCCCTGGAGCACGGTGAACCAGAGGATCACGGGGATGCGGCGCAGCGAGCGGCCGCCGCCCCAGACGCCGAGGACGATGCCGCCGAGGAGGCCGCCGACCGCGCCGGAGGTCATCACCGCGCCGAGCGTCTTGGCCGAGCCGAAGGCGAGCACCAGCGGCGTGAGCAGGATCTGCACCACCGCCAGACAGAAGTTGGCCAGGGCGAAGAAGAGCAGCAGGCCGAGCAGGCCCGGCCGCTGGCGGATGAAGGTCCAGCCGTAGATCGATTCGTGGAGGAGCGATCCTCTCGCCGCCTCTCCCGCGGCGGAGAGCTCGGGCCGCGGGATGCGGACCGCCAGCAGCGAGCCGGCGGCGAACAGGAACGAGCAGAAGTCGATGAGCATGACGCCTCCGACGCCGATCACGTCCATCAGCGAGGCGGCGAGGAGCGGCGAGCCGATCAGCGCCGCCGCGGGTCCGAGCTGCGCCATGCCGTTGGCGCGCACGAGCTGCCGGCGCGGCACCAGGAGCGCCGTCGCCGCCGAGAAGGCGGGGAGCTGGAAGACGTTGAAGCAGCGGCTCGCCAGGAGCAGCACATAGATGTGCCAGATCTCCAGCCGGCCGCTCAGATAGAGGAGCGCCATGGCCAGCGAGCACGAGCCGGAGCCGAAGTTGTTGAGCAGCAGCACCGCGCGCTTGCCCCAGCGGTCGGCGAGCGCGCCGGCGAGCGGCGACAGCAGGGTGTTGGGCAGCGTGCCGAAGAGCGTGATCAGCGACAGGGCGGTGGCCGATCCGGTCTGCCGGTAGACCCAGACGCCGAGCGAGAAGCCGGTCATCCCGGAGCCCAGGTTCGAGACGACCTGCCCGAGCCAGATCACGGTGAAGGTCCGCAGGCCGCGCGGCGGGGTCATGCGCTCCTCGGCAGTGCGATCTCGCCGAGCGCCGCCGCCACGGCTGCGACCGCCGGCGGCCGCACGATCGCCCAGTGGTTGCCCGGGAGCTCCCGGAGGTCGACTCCACCGGCCGCCACAGCGGACCAGCCGAGCGTCGGGTCGGCCGGATCGGCGAAGTGCGAGGCGGCGGCCCGGAAGAGCTGCAGGCGGCCGGGGTAGGGACCCGCGGCGTAGCGCTCGACCCGCCGCAGGTTGGCCCGGAAGACGTCGAAGCGGCGGGCGGCCGCCGCGAAATCGAGGCCGGCGGGCAGCAGGCCGAGCACCTGCGCACGGGCGAAGGCCTCGGGCAGCGGCGCGTCCGCGGGGATGTCCTCCAACCCGTCCGGCAGCGGCTGCCCCAGGAGACCGAGGAGATCGCGGGCGAACCAGGTGCGCAGGGTCCCCTCGTCGACCTCCCCATACCCGCGGCCGCGACCGGGCGCGAACATGTCGAGGACGGCGAGCTGCTCCACCTCCTCGCCGCGCGCGGCGAGCTGGCGCGCCATCTCGAACGCCACCGCGCCGCCCATCGACCAGCCCGCCAGCCGGTAGGGGCCGGCCGGCTGCACGGTGCGGAGCGCGTCCAGGTAGAACGCGGCCAGCTCCTCCAGGCTCGTTGGCGCGGTGCCGTTGCCTTCCACCTCCTCGGGAAGCTGCAGGCCGTAGACCGGCTGATCGGGTCCCAGGACGCGGGCCAGCTCCGTGTAGCAGAAGACGCTGCCGCCGACCGGATGGACGAAGAAAAACGGCCGGCGGGAGCCCGCGGTCTGCAGGCCGACGAGGGCGCCGCCGTGAGCCGGCGATGCGGCGCCGGCCGCCTCCCCGAGGAGGGCCGCCAGCAGGGCGATCGTCGGAGCGCGGAAGATGGCCGCGAGCGGCAGGTCGCGGCCGAGCGCCGAGCGGATGCCGGCGAACAGACGCACGGCCAGGAGCGAATGCCCGCCGAGCTCGAAGAAGTTGTCGTGCACCCCGATGCGATCGACCTCGAGCGCCTCCGACCAGATCACCGCCAGCGTCTCCTCGGTCGAGGTGCGTGGAGCGGCGTAGGCCGCGCCGACCCGCGGCCGGGCCGTGTCGGGAGGCACCAGCGCCCGGCGGTCGACCTTGCGGTTGGGGGTGAGCGGCAGGGCGTCGAGCAGGGAGAAGACCGAGGGCACCATGTGATCGGGGAGCCGCTCCCCCAGGAAGGCGCGCAGGTGCGGCACCAGCCGGCGCGCGAACTGCCCCTGCAGCGGATTGTTGGCGTAGGAGGCCCAGGGGCGATGGATGCTCCGCGCCCGCTCCACGGGGCGCTCGGCGACGGTATTCCCGGTGGTTTTCCCGGCAGTATTGCCGGCGACATCGCGCCGGCGCAGCCGGACCTCATAGCTGCCGTCGGCCGCCGAGTCCGCCCAGCGGACGTCCACCGCATAGTCCAGCTCCTCGCCCAGGCTCCAGAAGTCCTCCGGCTCGACGCCGCGCGCCTCGGCCTCTCCTGCCGCCGCGGCGATTTCGCTCCCCGTCGTGAGCCCGCCGGGCTCGGCCAGCCGGTCCGCGGCCCCGACCGCCGCCAGCACCCGGGCGTTGGGGATGCCGTACAGCGTGAGGTCGGGCGGCCGCTCGTCCACCAGCCGCCGCCGCACGGACGCGATCGACAGGGTCCGCTCGGCCCAGCCGAGGCGCACCGTGGGCGGCGGCTCTCCGGCTCCGGTGGCCGTGACGGCGTCCCCCTCCCGCAGCCGGAGCACGCTGTCGCAGCGGAAGCGGACCAGCTCGTTGGCCTGCCGGCCGCGCTTCAGCCACACCTCGGCGCGCGCGACCTCGGGCAGAGTCTCGGCGAGGGCGGCGAAGAACGCCGGATCGAGGACCAGCTCTTCCTCCGCCTGGACCCGCCGGCGCACCCGCTGCGCCAGCTCGGCCGCGGGCAGCGATCCCGGTGCCTGATGCAGCTCGACCGAGGCCGCGAAGGCCCCGAGGAGAGGCAGGCTCCGCACATCCCCCACGAACACGGCGCCGCCGGGCGCCGTCGCCCGCACGGCGCCGGCGAGCACCCGGCGCAGGTACTCGACGTCGGGGAAATACTGCACGACCGAGTTGAGGATCACGAGGTCGAACGAGCCCGGCTCGACCCCCGAGAAGTCGTCGGCCGTGCGCTGCGCGACCGCGACCTGCGACAGCGGCCGGCCGGCCGCCGCCATCTCCGCGAGCTGGGCCTCGACGTACTCGACCGCGGCGGCGGAGAAATCGCGTCCCTCGTAGCGCGCCGCGTGCGGGGCGAGCCGGAAGAGCAGCAGGCCGGTGCCGCAGCCGATCTCCAGGATTCTTGGCGCTCGCGCGGGCAGCTCCCGGGCCAGCGCCAGGATGCGCTCGACGGTCGAGTCGACCCAGGCAGCCATCTCGGCGGCCGGGATCGGCTCGCCCGTGTAGCTGCTGTTCCAGCCGGCGATGTTGAACGTGGAGTCGCCGCCGGCTCTCGCGGCCGCCGGGGCGCTGCCGTAGGTGTGGTCGTAGAGCGCCCGCCACTGGGCGACGTGCTCCGACCGCCAGGCGGCGATCTCCTCGCCGCTCTCCGCGAGGTCCTGCGCCTGGACGATGTAGGCCACCAGACGCTGCTCCCCGCTCGGACCGGCGCCCGCGGTGACCACCGCCTCGCGGACCGCCGGATGCGCGTGGAGGGCGGTCTCGATCTCCCCCAGCTCGATGCGGAAGCCGCGGATCTTGACCTGGTGGTCGGTCCGGCCGAGGTAGGCGAGGTTGCCGTCCGGCAGCCAGCGCGCCAGGTCGCCGGTGCGGTAGAGGCGCCCCCCCGGCTCGCTGGCGAAGGGGTCGGGAATGAACCTCTCGGCGGTCAGCCCGGGACGGCCGAGATAGCCGCGGACCAGGCCGTCACCGGCCAGGCAGAGCTCGCCCGGCACGCCCAGCGGCACCACCCGCAGCCGCCGGTCGAGCAGGTGGACGCGCTTCCCCGGCAGCGGCCGGCCGATCGCGGGCTCCTGAGCGCTCCCCCGGCCGGCCAGCGCGAAGGTCGAGTAGGTGGTGTCCTCCGACGGTCCATAGAGATCGTAGAGCCGGTCGACTCCCGGCTCGACGTACACCCGGTCCGCCAGGGCGCGCGAGAGCGGCTCCCCGGCCAGGTTCACGATGCGCACCGAGCGCGGCAGAGCCTGCAGCCGGATCAGCTCGGAGATCGCCGAGGGAACGGTGTTGATGAGCGTCACCTCGGCGGCGGCCGGCAGGGCGGGCAGGGCGAGCACGTCCTCGGCGAGGATGATCCGCCCTCCCCAGGAGAGGGGCACGAACAGCTCGAAGATCGACAGGTCGAAGCAGATCGAGGTCGAGAACAGGACTCCCTCCAGGTCCCGGGGCGCAAAGACCTCGCGCGCCCAGTGGACGAAGAGGAGGGCGCTGCGGTGCTCGATGGCGACGCCCTTGGGGCGGCCGGTCGAGCCGGAGGTGTAGATCACGTAGGCGAGCCCGGCGGGGCCGGAGAGCGCCGGCGGCTCGACCGGCAGCGCGGCGATCGCCTCGCGCTCGGCAGCGGGGCAGACCCGTCGGACGCCGCTCGCGGCGGCGCCGCCCACCGCCTCCGCGGCGTCGACGATCAAGACCGGCGCGCGGGAGTCCTCGAGGATGAAGGCGAGGCGCTCGGCGGGGTACTCGGGGTCGAGCGGCACGTAGGCGCCGCCGGCCTTCAAAGTCGCGAGGATCGCCACCACGAGGTCGGCCGAGCGCCGCATCGCGATGCCCACCATGCTCTCCGCACCGACTCCGAGGCCGCGCAGGCGATGGGCGAGCCGGTTGGCTCGGCGGTCGAGCTCGCGGTAGGTGAGGCGCTCCTCGCCGGCCACCAGGGCGACGGCCTCGGGCGTGCGCGCCGCCTGCTCCTCGAAGGGATGGTGGAGGCGTGTGAGCTCAGGGGCGACGCGAAAAGCCGGCGCCGTGTCGGTGGCCTCGACGAGCAGCCGGTGCTTCTCTGCCGGGCCGAGGAGCGGCAGCTCCGAGATCCGCCGCTCCGGGCCGGCGAGCGCCCCCGCCGCCAGACTCGCGAAGTGGTCCGCCAGACGGGCGATCGTCGCCGGGTCGAAGAGGTCGGTGTTGTACTCGAAGTAGCCGGCGAGCTCGGCTCCGTCCCAGAAATAGAGAGAAAGGTCGAACTTCGACGTGCCGCTCGGCGCCGGCAGCGGTCCGAGAGTCAGCCCGGAGAGGTCGAGCGCCGGCACCGGCGCGTTCTGCAGTACGAACAGGATCTGGAACAGAGGGTTGTGCGAGAGCTGCCGCTCGGGCTCGAGCTCCTCGACCAGCTTTTCGAAGGGCAGGTCCTGATGCCCGTAGGCGCCCACGGCCACCGACTTCACCCGGTCCAGCAGCTCGCGGAAGCCGGGATCTCCGGAGAGGCCGCCGCGCAGCACGAGGGTATTGACGAAGAAGCCGATCAGCCCTTCGAGCTCCGCCCGGCCACGGTTGGCGATGGGTGTGCCGACGGCGAGATCGCTCTGCCCGGTGTAGCGGTGAAGCAGCGCCAGAAAGCAGGCGAGGAGCGTCATGAACGGTGTGGCGCCCTCGCGCCGGGAGAGCGCCTGGACCGCCGCCATGGTGCCCGGGGGCAGGGCGAGCGGCAAGGTCGTACCGCGGAAGGTCTGGACGGCCGGACGCGGCCGGTCGGCCGGCAGCTCGACCAGCGGCGGCATCCCGTCGAGCTGCCGCTGCCAGTAGCCGAGCAGATCGGCGAGAGCCGGCCCGGCGAGCAGGGCGCGCTGCCAGACCGCGAAGTCCGCGTACTGGACCGGCAGCGCGGCAAGCGGTGACGGGAGCCGGCGCGCAAAGGCTTCGTAGAGCGCCGCGATCTCGCGCACCAGCACCCCGAGCGACCAGCCGTCCGAGACGATGTGGTGCATGTTGAGGAGAAACGCGTGCTCGGCCTCGCCGGTGGTGTAAAGGTGGGCGCGCAGGAGCGGCCCGCGGGCGAGGTCGAACGGACGCCGGACTTCGGCCGTGAGGAGGCGCCGCAGCTCGGCCTCGCGCCGGGCCGGGGGCAGCCCTCCCAGATCGACTCCGGGCAGCGGCAGGCCGGCCGGCGGGCCGACGACCTGGACGGCGCGCCCCTCGCCGTCGAGAGCGAAGCAGGTGCGCAGGACCTCGTGCCGGCGCTCGACCTCGGCGAGCGCCGCGCCGAGCGCCGCAGCCTCCAGCCGCCCGGTCAGGCGCAGGGGGATGGCCATGTTGTACCAGGGGCTGCCGGGCTCGAG
>DASPXX010000284.1:0-19747 GCA_035637095.1 Thermoanaerobaculia bacterium | reverse complement strand
ACCCCCACCAGTGCCGCGCCAGCCGCCCGGCGAGCTCGAATCCCGGCCAGCCTTCCGGCTCGAAAAAGCCGACGATGCCGACGAACGCGCCGGCCTCCCTGTGCTCCACCGCCCACATGCCGGCGCTCCGGAGCTGCCAGTGGCCCAGGATGTAGGCCATGTGCCGCCAGGACCGGCCCCGGTCCCACGTACCCCCCAGGTGGTGCATCACTTCGGGATCCGCGTTCAGCGCGGCGTAGTCGTCGACGTCGCTCCTGCAAAGAGACCGCAGCCACAAGCGTTCGGTTTCCAGGGTCGGGATGAAGAGACTGTCCATGGATCTCTCCTTTCTGTCGGGTTGTCCCGACTCTGGCAAAGGGGCAGACTGCCCCGGGGGTGCTCTGTTTCTGACCACTGGTCAATGTCTGACCAGAGGCCTCTCCATCCCCGGAAAGGATCTGTTCCATGGTGCACACTGTTCTTCTGGCGCTGGCCCTGGCTTTGGGCGGGGGAGCGCCCCACCTCGGCAGCCTCCTGGATATGGTCTCGGCCCTCTGGACCACCGACCAGGTGGACGCCGGCAACCACACCGATCCCGACGGCGCGACGACCACGGGCGACGCGGGCAACAGTTACGACCCCAACGGGACCACGGGCGACGCGGGCAACCATCTCGACCCCGACGGCTAAGAACACGCGGTACCCGGGTTGGCACACTCTCTTCTTTAAGGGGGCACCTCCGCCCCCTCTTTCCGCTACACTAGGAAAATTGGGATTTGATGGGGGAGCACGATGAGCCGACACTTCAGCCGGGAAGCTTGGCTGCAACTTCTCCGCGGGCCGGCCAACGAGGCCGAGACGGTGCGCGCCATCCGGCATGTGGTGCACTGCCGCCGCTGCCGGGCGAGCGGCGCCGGGTGCCTGGTTCAGGCGAAGGCGGGTGGAAGCCTTCCGTTCCGTCCCACGGATGCCCGCAACTCTCTCGTGGCGATCCTCGAGGCGGAAGCGAGCGGCTGGGTCGAGGACATCACGGCCGGGAGTTGGTGGGCCGAAATCAGGAATCTCGGCCCGGAAGCGCAGATCAAGAAGATCCGCTCGACTACTTCCCTGCAGAGCCTGCCGGTTTTCGAGGCGATCCTGGCCGACGCGAGAGCCACCGCGCTCTCGGACCCCTTCCTCGGCGAGAGCAAGGTCCGCGCTGCCTTGATGGTCGTGGATCTCCTTCCGGAGCCCCGCTATCCGAGGACCCTGAAGAATGACCTCCGGGGAGAGGCCATGACGGTCGTCGCGAACTGCCGCCGGCTCGCGGCGGATTTTCCGGGCTCGACCGCGGCGATCGAAGAGGCGCGGCGCCACCTGGCCCAGGGGACGGGAGATCCGGGCCTGGAAGCCGGGCTCCTCTCCATCCACTGCTCGTTGTGCACCGACCTCGGCGACTTCGAGAAGGCGCTGGCCCACGTCCGCCGGGCCGTGGAGATCTTCCGCGACTTGGAAGACTGGCAGGCCGTCGCGCACAATGCGGTCAAGGAGGCCAGCTGCCTCCTCGCCGCCTGCCGGCCGGCGGAAGGGATCGAGAGAGCCCAGTTCGCCCTCGAGCGCATGCCTCCACAGGAGCTCCGACTTCAGACATTGGCAAAACTCGCTCTCGTCGAGGGCCTGGTCCTTCTGGAGCGCCCCCTGGAGGCGTTTCCCTACTTCATGGAAGCAAAATCGCTCTCCGAGCATGTCGACGCGGGGACGCGGTTGCGCGTCGTGTATTTCGCGGCGCGGCTTCTTGACAGTTTCGATCGCGAAAGGGAATCCGAAAAGCTCTTTCGCCACACGGTGAAAGCCTATTTCGACCAGGAGCTCTACAAGGAAGCCTTCATCACCCTGCTGACCCTCTTCGAGTGCCTCTGCCGGAGAGGCGCGCTCGGCAAGGCCGCGGCCCTTTGCGAGGAGGCGATCACCGCGACGTCCCAGGCGGGAGCGGCGTGCAACGAGCAGATCCGGCGCGCCTGGGAGGAGCTTCTGGCTGTGGTGCGCGTCCGCCAGCTCAGCGAGAGCGAGCTGATCCAGGCCCGCCAGTACCTCGTCCGTAACTGGAGCGTGGCGGCCGGCACGTTCAGGCTCCCGCGCGTGGAGGCCGCCATCCCCAGCGCCAGCCTGCGCCCCGAGGTGCCGGAGCCTCCTCCCCCCATGCCGGACGCCGAGGACTCGGCTCCCAGCAGCCTCCGGGCGGCGCACGAAGAGTACGACCGGCGGCTCATCGCGACGGCCCTGGAGCAGGCCGGCGGCAACCAGAGCGAGGCCAGCCGCCGGCTCGGGATCTCTCGCACTACGCTCAGGACGAAGATGCGGCTGTACGGGCTGTGAGGCGGATTCGTGTCATCGCGCGCGCCGAGGCTCGGGACGTTCGTTCCCACCCCTGGGATTGGTCGATCCGAGGCTCGGGATGCTCGGAGACGCCAGGGCTTCAGACTGGTAGCATCTCGGATCATGCCCACTGTCTTCAGCCACGCCGTGGGGCAGGTACGGGGGAGTCGAGGCTGAGCAGCCTCGCCTGACCCCGTTGCGCGTGCGAAACGCCTCGTCGCTCGTGTGAAACGCCTCTCTTCTCCTGTGCAACGGGTCATCGCCCACGAGAAAAGCCTCTCTTCTCCCGTGCAACGGGTCATCGCCCACGAGAAACGTCTCTCTTCTCCTGTGCAACGGGTCATTACACACGAGAAACGCCTTTCTTCTCCTGCGCAACGGGTCATCGCACATGGGAAACGCCTCTCTTCTCCTGTGCAACGGGTCATTGCACATGGGAAACGCCTCTCTTCTCCTGCGCAACGAGCCATTGCACATGAGAAACGCCTCTCTTCTTCTGCGCAACGAGCCATTGCACATGAGAAACGCTTCTCTTCTCCTGCGCAAGGGGCCATTGCACACGAGAAACGCTCCGTTGCTCATGTGAAATGAGGCTCTTCACACAGGAAAGTCTAAAATGCGCCGGTGAAACGAACCGTTGCACACGAGAAAAATGCCGTTGCTCCTGCGTAACGAGCCATTGCACACGGGAAACGCGCCCTTTCTCCTGAGCAACGAGCCGTTGCACATGGGAAAAGAGCCGTTGCTCGTGTGAAAAGAGGCTCTTCACACAGGGAATCCTAAAGTACGCCGGTGAAACGGACCTTTGCACACGAGAAAAATGCCGTTTCTCCTGCGTAACGAGCCTTTGCACACGGGAAGAGCGCCGTTGCTCGTGTGAAACGGGCCTTTTCGCACAGGAAACGCTAAATTACGCCCGGCCACCCGCGTCATCTACTTGCCGGGCTCGCGGCATGTCTCACCAGGAACGTCTCCTCCCCGACCACCTCGGGATCGAGCGAGAACTCATAGAGGTCCAGGCCGCCGAACAGGGCCTTGACGTTGGGCCAGCCGGCGGCCTGCATGTGGCGGGTCCCTTCGATCGCGACGGTGCCGTCGTCGTCGATCAGCACCACGTCGCGGCCGCGGGGCGGCGACCATTCCGGTCCGGGATAGGGGATGGCTCCCTGAAGCGAGAGCCGGCCCGCCGCCGGCCGCACGTCGACCAAGAGCGGCGGATCGCCGTCCTTCATCCGGCGGAACAGCGCGAAGGGCGAGACCTCGAGCTGCGGGTCGAACTGGACGACCGGCGTGGCGTCGTCGAGATAACGGGTCGGCATATCAGCTCTACTTCTTCTTCCACTCCTCGAAGGTCGGGAGCTTCACCGGCTCGAGCTTGCGCGCGGCCAGGGCCTGATCGATCGCGGCCAGCTCGCCGTTCCCGATCCCCGCGAGCCGCGCGGCAGCGGCGTCGAGCTCCCCGCCCAGGACCTTCACCTGGTCGAGCTGCGACTTCGTCGGCCGGCCCTCGTAGCCGTTGACTCCGCCGTAGAGGCTTCCCATCTTCTCGCGGAGCTGCGACTCGCCGGAGAGGAACCCGCCCTCGCCGGTCGCCACCAGGGAGGCATGGAACGCGTCGAGATCGCCCGCCAGCTTCTCGATCCTTCCGCGCAGCTTGTCCCCCTTCGGCAGACCGCCGGCCCGCTGCCGCAGACCGTCGCGGACGGCCACCGCCGACTCGTCGACCCAGGTGAGCCGCTCGAGCATGCCGTAGAGGGCCATCACCGTCTCATGCTGCAGCTTCCGGTCCTCGGCCGTGTGGGTCGAGCGCGGATCGGGCACCAGCTCCACCCGGCTCTCCAGCGTCTGGTCGCCCTTGATCAGCTTGACCGTATAGGTCCCAGGGAGCGCCCGCGGTCCGTAGAACGCGTTTTGGGACTCGATGACCGAGTTCCCTCCCGGCATCTTGGGCGAGGGGAGGCGCATGGGCCAGCTCACCCGGTTGATCCCCTTGCGCTTGCCGCCGGGGAGCGAGGCCACCAGCTGCCCCCGGTCATCATAGACCTCCACTTTGAGATCGCCGAACATGTGCCGCTTCTTGAGCCAGTAGGTGATGGAGGCGGCCTCCTCCGGATTGGTGCCGACGAACTCGTCGTCGCCCGGGAAGTCCTGAATCGACGTGGGGATGATCATCACCGCCTGCTTGGAGGGGAGGAACGCCACCTCCTTCTCCATCACCTCGGGCGTGAGGCTGCGCAGGGCCGTGAGGTCCTCCAGGATGTAGATGCCGCGGCCGTGGGTGGCGATGATCAGGTCCTGGTCTCTGGGGTGGATCGCCAGGTCGCGCACCGCCACCTTGTCGGGGAAGTTGCCGGTGAAGCGGGCCCAGC
This sequence comes from Thermoanaerobaculia bacterium, assembly GCA_035637095.1. GTDB lineage: Bacteria > Acidobacteriota > Thermoanaerobaculia > Multivoradales > UBA5704 > UBA5704. Next base: position 15,044 of record DASPXX010000284.1, on the reverse strand, counting down.
GCGCGCCGCCGTCGACCGAGATGAAGAGGCCGAGCTCGGTGCCCAGGAAGAGCAGATCGGGGCTCTTCGGGTCCTGGCGGATGATGTGGGCATAGCCTTCGAGGGCATCGGTCGCGAGCGGGGTCCAGGTCTTGCCGAGATCGGTCGTCCTGAAGACATACGTCTTCATGTCCCCGCGGGCATGGTTGTCGAGCGTCGCGAAGGCCGTGGCCTCGTCAGAGGGGCTGGCCTCGACGCTGGAGACCCAGGTGCCGCGCGGCACGCCGGGCAGGTTGCCCGCCACGTTCGTCCAGGCTTTGCCGCCGTCCTTCGTGACCTGGAGGTTGCCGTCGTCGGTGCCGGCCCAGAGCACGTCCCGGTTCTTGGGGGACTCGCTGATCGCATAGATCGTCGTGTGGTTCTCGGCGGTCGAGTTGTCCACCGTGAGACCGCCGGACTTGAGCTGCTGCTGCAGCTCGCGGTCGTTGGTCGAGAGATCGGGCGAGATCTTCTCCCACGACTCGCCCCGGTCGCGCGAGCGGAAGAGGAACTGGGAGCCGACGTAGAGCGTCCCCGGATCGTTCGGGCTGAAAGCGACCGGCGTGTTCCAGTTGAAGCGGTAGTCCGGCTCACCGGCGCCGGGCAGCGGCTGGATCTCGCGGCTCTCGCCGGTCGAGAGCCGCAGGCGCGAGATCTTGCCGCCCTGGAATTCGGAGAACACCAGGTCCGGATCGGTCGGATCGCGGAAGGCGTAGAAGCCGTCGCCGGTGCCGACGTTGCGCCAGTCGCGGTTGTGGATTCCCGAGGTCCCGCGCGACGGGCCCTGCCAGGAGCCGTTGTCCTGCAGGCCGCCGTAGACGTTGTAGGGGAAGTCCATGTCGTAGCTGACGTGGTAGAGCTGCGCGACCGGCAGGGAGCTCACGTGCCGCCAGTGGTTGCTGCGGTCCTCCGAGATGTAGGCGCCGCCGTCGGTGCCCAGGATCATCTCGTTCGGGTTCTTGGGGTTGATCCACAGGGCGTGATGGTCGCCGTGCGGGCCGTTGAAGCTCGGGATGAGGGAGCCGTCGAAGGTGTGCCCGCCGTCCTCGCTCATGGTGAGGGAGAGGCCCGGCTTGTAGATCCGGTTGTGGTCCGTGGGGTCGACGGTCAGGGTGGCGAAGTAGAACGGGCGGACCTGGACGTTGAACGAGCTGTTGACCTTCTCCCAGCTTTCGCCGAGGTTGTCGGAGCGGTAGAGGGCGGTGTCCCCGGATTCGACGAGCGCGTACACCACGCTCGGCCGGGACGGCGCCACGGCGACGGCGATCCGCCCCTTGTCGCCCTCCGGCAGGCCGTTTTCGATCTTGCGCCAGGTCTCGCCGCCGTCCGTGCTCTTCCACAGGCTGCTCCCCTTGCCGCCGGAGCGGAAGAAGCTGGGGCCGCGGCGGAAGGTCCAGAAGCCGGCATAGAGGATGCGCGGCTCCTGCGGATCGATCGCCAGATCGGAGCAGCCGGTGTCGGCGTCGACGGAGAGGACGCGCTTCCAGGTCTTGCCGCCGTCGGTCGTCTTGTAGACGCCGCGGTCCGCGCCGGAATTCCACAGCGCTCCGGTGGCGCAGACCCAGGCGGTGTCGGAGCTCGCCGAGCTGACCTGGATGCGGGCGATGCGCTCGGTCTTGTCGAGCCCGAGGTGGGTCCAGCTCTCTCCCCCGTCGGTCGACCGGTAGACGCCGTCGCCGATCGACACGCTGTTGCGCGTCCACGACTCGCCGGTGCCGACCCAGACGTTCTTCGGATTGCGGGGATCGACGCGGATGGCGCCGATCGACTGAACGGAATCGTCGAAGACCGGCTTGAAGGTCGTCCCGCCGTCCACGGACTTCCAGACACCGCCGCTGGCCGCTCCGATGTAGATGGTGAGAGGATCGTCGGCGACGGCGTCGATCGAGGAGATGCGGCCGCTGGTCACCGCGGGACCGATGGGACGGGCTTCGAGCCCGCCGAAAGTGAACGAGTCGATCTCGACCTGCGCGGCGGCCGGCGCGCTCGCGCCCAATATCAGGTTGACCGCCAGGCCCGCGGCCAGGCCGAGGAGCCTCCGAGGGGTACACCTCATGGCTTCGCGGCGGCGGGCTTGGCCGCCTCCGGCTTGCCGAAGTGCTCGGCCGGCAGATCGGGGTTGACCTCGATCTTGTCGATCGTGATCGTCATGGTCCCCGGCTGACCCACCGCCTTGTTCTCCACGGAATGGGCGAACATCACGCCGCCGCTCTCTTTGTAGTCGCCGAAATAGGTCTCGCCCTCGATCTCCTGGCCGTTCACGGTGGTCTTCCCCGAAGCCTTGAGGTCGAGGAAGCTGTCGGCGTCGAGCCAGTAGTACCCGGTGTCGCCGTTCTTCTTCGTGATCTTGAGCTTGTAGGCCGGAGTCCCTTCCAGGTCCTCCTTGCCGACGAGCTCCACCTTGTGGCCCTTGTCCTTGTAGTCCATCAGCAGACCGTCGAAGTCGGCCTGCTCCTGGATCGACTCGAGCTGCTTGCCGGCGATCGGCTCGGGATCGGTCTTGCCCATGAAGGGCATCAGCATCCAGCCCTCCTTGCCGTCGTAGGTCTGGATGCCGGTCATCCCCTGCACGACGAACTCCAGACGCATCTTGTCGGGCCGGGCCATCTCCAGCGTGACCGGCGCCTCGATCCCCTGCCCGAGGCCCATCTTGCCGGTCATGCGCAGCGTCTTGATCGCCTTGATCTTTTCCCGTCCGCCCTTCGCCTGGATGTTCTTCTCGATCAGCTCGTCGGCGGTCTGCGCCCAGACGGCGGTGCTCACCAGGCCGACCATCACAATCATCAGGCCGGCCAGATTTTTACGGATCATGCTTGCCTCCTCGTCATTGCTCGTTCGATGAACGCTCTGGGGAACAGAGTGCCAGGATACCCGATTGCGGCGCCGGGCGCTCTCTTCGTCTTCCATACGCCGGCCACGGGGAAAAGTTGCCCGGACCGTCTCCGCACCGGTAGGCTCTGTGCCGTCGGTTCTACTCGTGGAGGTGTCTCTCATGAAGGAGAAGCTTGGTCTGGTTCTGGGTCTGGCGCTCCTCGCCGGTCCTGCCCTGGCAGCCGTCGACCCATCCCTGCTGGCCGGGATGAAGGCCCGCGCGATCGGCCCGGCGGCGATGAGCGGCCGTATCGCGGTCGTCGAAGGGTGGGCCAGGGACCCGAACCTGGTCTGGATCGGCTCGGCCAGCGGCGGCGTCTGGAAGTCGGTCAACGGCGGTCTGACCTGGGAGCCGGTCTTCGACGACCAGCCGGTGGCGTCGATCGGCGCCCTGGCCATCGATCCCAACAATTCCGACGTGGTCTGGGTAGGCACCGGCGAAAGCAATCCGCGCAACAGCGTCTCGGTGGGCGAGGGAGTCTTCAAGACGCTCGACGGCGGGAAGACCTGGCAGCGCCTCGGCCTCGAGAAGACGGAGCGGGTGAGCCGCATCCTCCTCCACCCCTCCGATCCGCGGGTGGCGTGGGTGGCGGCCATGGGACAGGCGTGGGGAGAGAGCTCCGAGCGCGGCGTCTACAAGACCGAGGACGGCGGCAAGACCTGGCGGCGCGTGCTCTACGTGGACGAGCGGACCGGCGCCGCGGACCTGACGATCGACCCCTCGAACCCCAACAAGCTCTTCGCCGCCCTGTGGGACTACCGGCGCTGGCCCTGGTTCTTCCGCTCCGGCGGCCCGGGCTCCGGCCTGTTCGTCACCTACGACGGCGGCGAGACCTGGAAGCGGATGACCGAGTCGGACGGATTGCCCAAGGGGGACCTGGGGCGGATCGGGGTCGCCATCTCCCGCTCCGACCCGCGGATCGTCTACGCCCTCGTCGAGGCGGAGAAGAACGCGCTCCTGCGCTCGACGGACGGCGGCGCGACCTGGAAGCCGGCGAACACCGAGGCCTCGGTCTCGCCGCGCCCCTTCTACTACGCGGACCTGCGGATCGACCCGGCGGACCCCAACCGGGTCTACCGCCTGCAAACGACTCTCGACGTCTCGACCGATGCCGGGAAGAGCTTCTCGACCCTCGCCGGGTTCCGCACCGTCCATCCGGACAACCACGCCATGTGGATCGATCCGAATCACCCGAACCGGATCATCGAGGGCAACGACGGCGGTGTGTTCTCGAGCGACGACCGCGGCGCCAACTGGCGCTTCGCGGGCAACCTGCCGGTCGGCCAGCTCTACCACGTGCGGGTCGACATGGAGAGGCCGTACAACGTCTACGGCGGCATGCAGGACAACGGCTCGTGGAAGGGTCCCAACACCGTCTGGGAATCGGGAGGCATCCGCAACCACCATTGGAGCGAGGTCGGCTTCGGCGACGGCTTCGACACGGCGCCCGATCCGCGCGATCCGATGCGCGGCTATTCGATGAGCCAGGAGGGGTTCCTCCTGCGCTGGGACCTGCGGACGGGCGAGCGCAAGGACATCCGTCCGGCCCCGCCCGAGGGGAAAGAGCTGCGCTTCAACTGGAACGCGGGCTTCGCTCTCGATCCCTTCGATCCCGACACGCTCTATTTCGGCAGCCAGTACGTCCACAAGTCGACCGACCGCGGCGACACCTGGACGCTTCTGAGCGGCGACCTGACGACCAACAAGCCCGAATGGCAGAAGCAGAAGGAGAGCGGCGGGCTCACCGTGGACGCCTCGGGCGCCGAGAACTTCACCACCGTCATCGCGCTCGCGGTGAGCCCGGTCGAGCGCGGCGTCCTCTGGGCCGGCACCGACGACGGACGGCTGCACGTCACGCGCGACGGCGGCAAGACCTGGACGAGCGTCGAGAAGAACGTGCGCGGCGTGCCGGACAACACCTGGATCCCCCACGTGGAGCCCTCGCCGCACGACGCCGGGACCGCCTTCGTGGTGTTCGACAACCACCGGCGCTCCGACCTGAATCCCTATGTCTATAAGACGACCGACTACGGCCGCACCTGGACGAGCCTGGCGACGAAGAACCTGCGGGGGTATGCCCTGAAGGTCGTCCAGGACCCGAAGGATCCCGACCTCCTGTTCCTGGGCACCGAATTCGGCCTCTGGGTGTCGCTCGACGGCGGCAAGGAGTGGATGCACTGGAAGCACGGCGTGCCGACCGTCTCGGTGATGGACATGATCATCCATCCGCGCGAGGAGGACCTGGTGCTCGCCACGCACGGCCGGGCCTTCTTCGTGCTCGATGACATCCGGCCCCTGCGCGAGCTGACGGAGGAGGTGCAGAAGCAGCCGGTCCATCTGTTCCCGATTCCGGACGCGCAGCAATATCGGGTTGCGCAAGGCGCCGGCGAGCGCTTCCCGGGCAACGGCGAGTTCCGCGGCGAGAGCCGGCCGTACGGCGCGCTGATCACCTTCTCGTTGAATGCTCCCGGCCTGCCGCATCCGGACGCCGGCACCGAGCGGGAGCGCAAGGAGAAGGAAGCCCGGGAGAAGGCCGGCGCTCCGCCGAAGGAGAAGACGCCGGTGACGGCGCAGCCCCAGGGCGGCAAGCCGCTGGAGGGCATGCCGCCGCCCGAGGAGCAGGCCGCCGCGGACGAGGATGCGGGAGGCCGGAAGAAGGGGCCGCAGGCCAAGATCGAGGTCCTCGACGACTCCGGCGCGGTGATCCGCAGCCTCGACGCACCGGTCAAGCTCGGGGTCAACCGCGCCGCCTGGGACCTGCGCTCCGATGCACCGAAGCGCATCCCGCGCAAGCGGGACGACGAGGGCTTCTCGGAGCTCCGCAGCAACCGCGGCCCCGAGGTGCTGCCCGGCACCTACAAGGTCCGGGTGAGCTATGCGGGGCAGACCGCGGAGGGGAGGGTGCAGGTGCTGGGCGATCCGCGGTTCAAGGTCACCCGCGAAGAGCGCGAGGCGAACGTCGCCGCGCTCCGGCGGGCCAACAAGCTCCTCGATACCGTGGCCGACGCCGTGGCGCGCATCCAGCGGACGCGGAGGGACGTCGACGCCGTCACGGCACAGCTCCGCCGTGACCAGGCGGACGCGAAGAAGCAGGGCGGTGCGGACGATCCGGCGCGCAAGGCCGTGCTCGACGCGGCGCGCGACCTGCAGCGCAAGCTCGGCGACCTCGAGCGTCGCTTCTGGGCGACGGAGGACGTGAAGGGGCTCGTCGAGGACGCCGACCTGGAGCAGCGGATCGGCTCTGTGTCCCGCTCCGTGAGCTCGTCGTGGGATGCCCCCTCGCCGGCTCAGCTCGCCTATCTCGACCGGGTGGAGAAGGAGGCGCGGCAGGCCGTCGACGACTTGAACCGCTTCTTCGCCGAGGATGTGGCCGCCTTCCGCACCAAGGTCGAAGCGGCGAAGTTCCAGCTTCTCCCGCAGTGGGACCCGCTGAAGATGCCCGGGTAGCCCTCCATGCCGGTCTGGACAGCCCGCCGCCGATCGCTCTTCCCGCCCGTGAGCTGGGCGACCGAGGACGGGGTCGTGGCGATCGGCGGCCGTCCCGACGCGGAGATCTTGAAGGACGCCTACAGCCATGGGATCTTCCCCTGGCCTCACGACAACCTGCCGCTCCTCTGGTTCTGCCCCGATCCGCGCTTCGTCCTGGTGCCGGAGGAGGCGCACATCTCCCGCTCCCTGCGCAAGCGGATGCGCCGCGGCGAGTACGAGGTGCGCGCCGACACCGCGTTCGCCGCGGTGATCGACGGCTGCGCCAGAAAACCCCGTCCGGATCAGGACGGGACGTGGATCACGGACGAGATGCGGGAGGGGTACACGGCCCTCCACGCGGAGGGGCTCGCCCACTCGATCGAAGCGTGGAAGGACGGCGCGCTGGCGGGCGGGCTCTACGGGGTCTCGCTGGGCGGCGTCTTCTTCGGCGAATCGATGTACGCCGAGGCGCCGGACGCCTCGAAGGTGGCCTTCGCGACGCTCCTGGCCCAGCTGGTCCGCTGGCAGTTCCAGCTGGTGGACTGCCAGAGCTGGACCGGGCACCTGGAGCGCTTCGGCGCCGTCGAATGGCCGCGCCCCAGGTTCCTGGCCGCTCTCAAACGGGCCCTCCGCCTGCCGACGCGCCAGGGTCCGTGGAGGCTAGACGCTACTTCTTGTCCACGAAGCTGACCGTGGCCTGCGTCTTCCCCTCCTGCTGGCCGACCGTCACGTTGGCGTTCCTCTTGTCGTCCTCGCTGGTGGCCGTGATGATGGCGGAGTGCTGGCCGCCGGCATCCATCGTCGTTTTCGAGACCTTGAGACCGGCCTCGCCGAGCTTCGCCTCATAGAACTCGATGACCTTGTCGACCGCATCGTCGGAGGAGATGGCGAACGTTGCGGTGCGGCCTTCGCTGTTGGTGGTATCCATGGCGCCGGTCACCGTGCTTCCAGGGTAGACCGGGACCCACGAGGGGAGGTTCTTGGGGGCCTCGCCTCCGAAGGTGAGCTGCGAGCCGTCGGCGCCGGTCACCTTGACGCCGCCCGATTCCCCGGCCTGCGAGGTGTCGACCACGGTCGTCCCCTTGTCGGTCTTGAAGGAGATCTTTCCGTGCTCGATGTCCGAGGCGTTCATGGTCACCGTCTCGCCGGTCTTCTTGTTCTTGATGGTCAGCGTGCCCTTCTCCTGATCGGAGGAAACGACCTCGAGCTCGGGATTCGCCCTGACGATGTACTCGGCGGCAGTCAGGGTGGGGTTCTTTTTGAAGGGATCCACGACCTTCTTCTTGAACATGTATCCGCCAACGGCGAGGGTGAGGACCCCGAGGAGGGCGATCGCTCCGCATCCGATGGCGATCCAGCCGAGCGGGCCCATGCCCTTCCTGGGAGGCATGGGGGCCGGGGCTCCGGGTGGAGGAGGGGGAGAGGCAACGGTCATGCTGGGACTCCTTTTCGCGAATGCTCGCTCTGAAGCCGGTCTATGGAAGGAACGATATCACCGGCCTCCCACTCAGGCGAAGCGATCCGGCCCGGCGTTACGGCAGCCCCTTGCGACGCCGCAGCCGGAGGAATCCGGCCAGGCCCACCAGGCCGGCCAGCAGGGCCTCGCCAAGGCCGCCGAGGGTCGGGATCTCCACCGCCGACTGCCGCAAGTCGTCGTCGAGGATGGTCACCGTCGCGGCGGCCGGGGTGCCCAGCGTGGCGGCCTGCGGATTGGAGAGGGTCACGCCGAACGTCTCGTCCGGCTCGTCGAGCAGGTCGTCGGCGATCGTCACCTGGAAGGTCTTCGGCGCCGTGTCGCCGTCCGCCCAGTTGAGCATCCCGCCGGCGGCCGTGAAGTCGGCCGGGCTGCCGGCCGTGTCGTCGCTCGTGGCGTAGCTCACCGACACCGCGCCGTCCGAGCCACCCGTGCGGGTGACGGTGATCGTCACGGTCCCGGCATTCTCATTGACGCTGTAGGCGCTCGCCGAGAGCTGGAGGACCCCCGGGTTGAGCACGGCCGGCGGGTCGTTGTCGAGGATGGTCACGGTCGCAGTGGTGGGGGCGCCCAGCACGGCGACCTGCGGATTGGAGAGGGCGACGCCGAAGGTCTCGTCCGGCTCATCGAGGAGATCGTCGACGATCGTCACCTGGAAGGTCTTCGGCGCCGCGTCGCCGTCCGCCCAGTTGAGCGTCCCGGCGGCGTCCGCGAAATCGGCCGGGTCGGTCGCCGTGCCGTCGCTCGTGGCGTAGCTCACGGCCACCGCGCCATCCGTGCCGCCCGTGCGGGTGACGGTGACCGTCACCGTCCCGGCATTCTCGTTCACGCTATAGGCACTGGCCGAAAGCTGGAGGAACCCGGGGCTGAGCTCGACGGCGCCGATGTCCACCGCCACGCCGCCGGGGCGCGGCACGCCGCGCTGGTCGGTCGCCAGGGTCGCGGGCTCCCCGGCGTCCACCACCGGGCTGGTGACCGCCTGCCGGAGGGTCGCGGTCGGGCCGCCGTTCCCCTGCAAGGGGCCGAGCTGCGGGTCCTGGCTGAAGAGGTTGCCGACCAGGTCGTTGACGTTGGCGGTCCCGGGAGTCTCCACCAGGCTGTAGCGGAGGTCGAAGCTCGCGTCACCGTTCGCCAGATCGGGGTTCGACCCGGCCGTGTTGTCCGCGACGATCGTATGGTCGAGCAGCGGCTGGCCGACCTGGGCGAACACGCCGCCGCCCTGCACGGCCGAATTGCCTGCGATGGTCGCATGCCGCAGCGTGACGTCGTCGCCGCCATAGAAGTAGCCGACGTACACGCCGCCGCCAGCACCCCCGGTCGCCTGGTTGGCGGAGACCGTGCTGTTCTCGACGAGCAGCGTGCCGTACTCGTAGTAGACGCCGAGGCCGCCCCCGTGGTCGGCCGTATTGCCCGAGATCGTCGTCTCGCGGACGGTCAGCGTGGAGCCGAGATAGAAGAAGCCCTGCCAGATCCCGCCACCGCCCGCTCCCGCGTCGTTGCCGGAGATCGTCGAGGTCTGGATCGTCACGTCCCCGCGATGCCAGGGGATGAGAATCCCGCCCCCGTCGCAGCTGGCGTCGTTGCCGGTGATCGTCGATCCTTCGACGAGGACCGTCCCGAAGGCGACGCCGTTGTCCAGGTAGAGCGCGACGGCTCCGCCGTTGACCGCCGTGTTCCCGGAGAGGACGCAATCGCGGATCGTGACATCGAAGGGGAGAAGCGGGGAGTTGAAGCCGGCGAGGACCTCGAGCGCACCGCCCTGGTCCGAGGCGTTGTTGCCGGTGAGGACCATGTCGTGGAGGAGGAGGGTCTCGCCCCAGTCGACGATGCCGCCCCCAATCGTGGCGTTCCCGCCGGTGACCGTCAGGCCGGAGATCGTGACGTCCAGGAGAGCGGCGCTGTTGTAGAGGTAGAAGACGCGCGAGGCATTGCTGCCGCTCACCGTCAGGACCGCGGCTCCCGGCCCCTGGATGTCCACCGAGTCGTGGACGTCGATCTGGCCCGAGGTCAGGGCGATCGTGCCGGTCAGCCCGGTCTGGAAGGTGACGACATCGGCGCCCGGAGCCGTGTTGGCATCCGCGATCGCCTGGCGCAGGCTGCCGGGACCCGCGTCGGTCAGGTTGTCGACGTTGAAGATGGCCATCAGAACCTCCGAGCCGCTATCCAGTTTGCAAGCTAACGCAGTATATGCCAAGATTCGGTCTTCGAGAAGACAGATGCGACTCGCCGCGGAATTCATCCAGCTGCCCCTGCGCTTCGACGCCGAGCGTCTGGCCGCCGAGATCGCAGGGATCGAGGAGGCTGCCTGGCGGCCCCACCCGCAGGGGCACCCCGGCAACTCCGCCCTGCCGCTGATCGCCGCCGGAGGCGATCCGCGGAACGATGCGGCCCAGGGTCCGATGCGGCCCACGCCCCACCTGGGCCGCCTGCCCTACCTCCGGCAGGTCCTCGCCGCTTTCGGCTCGGTCCTCGGGCGGACCCGCCTCATGCGCCTCGACGGCAACACGGAGGCCACCGCGCACACCGACGTCAACTACTACTGGATGCAGCGGGTGCGGATTCACGTGCCGGTGGTCACCGCGCCGGGGGTGCGCTTCCTGTGCGGCGACCGGGAGGTCCACATGGCCGCCGGTGAAGCCTGGATCTTCGACACCTGGAAACGCCACAACGTCCTCAACCCCAACCCGACCCGGCGCATCCACTTGGTGGCGGACACCACCGGCTCGGCCGTCTTCTGGGACCTGGTCGAGCGGTCCGGAGACGAGCCCCGCTTCGTCCCCTTCGATCCGGACGCCGACCCGGAGATCGCGACCGAGACGGTCAACCTGCCCGTGGTCATGTCTCCCTGGGAGCAGGAGACGCTCCTGACCCCCATCCTGGCCGAGCTCACCATCCCGTCTCCGGAGCTGCGCGCAGAGGTCGAGGCGTTCCTCCGCGATTGGCGCTCCCTCTGGGCGCACTGGGGAGAGTCGCCGGAAGGCTGGCCGGCCTACAAGAGCCGCCTCGATACCTTCGCCACGCGCCTCCGCCCCTTCGCCGGCCTGCGTCTGGTGAACGGGCAGGAGGCGGCCGAGGCGATCCGGCACGCGGTGGTGCTGGTGGGGGTGGCCCCTCACCCCCCTGGCCCCCCTCTCCCACCCCCTCCCACCCTGCCGGGAGAGGGGGGAACCGGCAATCCTGGCTTTTCTCCCCCTCTCCCGGCGGCCGGGAGGGGGTGGGAGAGGGGGCCGGGGGGTGAGGGCCCCTTCGACCGCCCCCTCTTCATCGTCGCCTCGCCGCGCTCGGGGACGAGCCTGCTGTTCGAAACCCTGGCGCAGGCGCCTGGGGTATGGACGATCGGCGGCGAAAGCCACGGCCTGATCGAGGGGATCCCGGATCTGCAACCTGCTGCTCGCGGCTGGGACTCGAACCGCCTGAGCGCGGCCGAGGCCACGCCGGACGTCGTGCGCCGGCTGGAGGAGCGCTTCCTCGCCGAGGTCCGCGACCGCGACGGCAACCGCCCGCCGCCCGGGAGCCACTCCCTGCGCCTGCTCGAGAAGACGCCGAAGAACTCCCTGCGGGTCCCTTTCCTGGCCCAGGCGTTCCCGGACGCCTTCTTCCTTTATCTCTACAGGGACCCGCGCGAGACGATCTCCAGCATGCTCGACGCCTGGACATCGGGGCGCTTCGTGACCTACCCGGGCCTGCCCGGATGGAAGGACCTCCCCTGGTCGCTCCTCCTCGTCCCCGGCTGGCGCGACCTGGAGGGGCAGAGCCTCGCCGAGATCGTCACCCGGCAGTGGATCACGGCGACGGAGATCCTCCTCGACGATCTCGAGGCACTCCCGCCGGGGCGCTGGTGCGTCGCAGGCTACGACCAGCTGATCGCCGATCCCCAGGCGGAGATCGCACGCCTCTGCGACTTCGCCGGTCTCGCCTGGGACCGCGAGCTGTCTGCGCCGCTCCCTCTCTCGCGCCACACCCTGACGTCGCCGGCGCCCGAGAAGTGGCGCCACAACGCGCCGGAGCTCGAGCCGGTCATCGCGCGGGTGACCCCGGTGGCGGAGCGCGCCCGCGCGATCTTCGCCCGGCCGCCGGCGCGGCGGCCGGACCGCCGCTCGCCGGCCCAGGGACCCCGACCCGTCGTCCCGGCCGTCTCCGCTCCCGTCTCCACGGGCAACCCTGAAGCTTTCCGCAGCGTCTACACCGCGAGCGTTCCGAGCCTCCTGCGCGAGATCGGCGCCTCGCTGCTCGTCTCGACCTACCAGAGCGGACGCCTGATCGCGGTGCGCGCCGACGGCGACCGTCTCAACACCCACTTCCGGTCCTTCGCGAGCCCGATGGGGATCGCCGTGGGGCCCCACTACCTGGCGATCGGCACCCAGCGGCACGTCTGGGAGTACCGCAACCAGCCGGAGGCGGCTCGCCGGCTCGATCCGCCGGGCCGCCACGACGCCGTCTTCCTGCCGCGGACGAGCCACGTCACGGGAGACATCCGCGTCCACGAGATGGCCTTCGCCGGCGGCGAGCTGTGGGTCGTCAACACCCGCTTCTCCTGTCTCGCGGTCCTCGACGGGGAGCACAGCTTCGTGCCGCGCTGGCGCCCCTCCTTCGTCTCCGCTCTGGTCCCCGAGGACCGCTGCCATCTGAACGGCCTCGCGGTCGTGGACGGCCGCGTGCGGTGGGCGACCGCCCTGGGGGCCACCGACGCGCCCCAGGGCTGGCGGGAGGACAAGGCCCACGGCGGTGTGCTGCTGGACGTCTCCTCGGGAGAGACGGTGGCGCGGGGGCTCTCGATGCCGCACTCACCGCGCTGGTACGGCGGCCGGCTCTGGGTCCTCGAATCCGGGAAGGGGACCCTCGCCGTGGTCGACCCCCTCACCCACCGGGTGGACACGGTGACGGAGCTCCCCGGCTTCACCCGCGGCCTGGCCTTCGCCGGACCGTTCGCCTTCGTGGGCCTCTCGCAGGTGCGCGAGACGAACATCTTCGGCGGGCTCCCGCTGACCGAGCGGGTGAAGGAGAAGCTCTGCGGCGTTTGGGTGGTCGACCTGCGCAGCGGCAAGATCGCCGGCTTCCTCCGCTTCGAGGGGCTGGTCCAGGAGATCTTCGATGTCCAGATCCTCCGCGCCCGCTGGCCGGAGATCGCCGAGCCCGACTCGGACCTGATCGCCGGCTCCTTCGCGCTGCCGGACGAGGCGCTGGCGGAGGTGGGGCGGGCTGGTTAGGGATCCTTGGGGAAGAAAGCGGCCACGGAGATCCGGGCTTCCCGCCGGGCCAGGGGGGAGACCGTGTCGCCGGTCCGGAGAACCTGCTGCGCCTGGTAGAGGCCTTCGACAGGATCGCGGTGAACCTTCAGGATCTTCGCCTTCACGTCCAACAGCCAAGCCTCTGGAATCCTGCAACGGGCATAGAGAGGGATCTTTGTGCCCGCATCGTGGGCGAGGGAAGAGTCCGCCACCTCGACGACGAGCAACGCAGTGGTCGGGTGCTCGTTGGCGTAGTCCTCGACAGTACCCCGGACGACGGCAAGGTCAGGCTCCGGCTCGGAGTCGTCCGACAAGGCGAGGGGTGACTGAACGCGGACATAGGCATCCGGGAAGAGGCGTGTCAACGCGTGGAGCGCCAGATGAAGGCAGGTCGTGTGCGGTCCTTTCTGTGGCGACATGTCGTAGACGACTCCGTCGACGAGCTCCACCCGTGCGTCGGGCGCGAAGTATCCCTCGGCGGCCATGCGCTCGTAGTCTTCCCGGGTCCAGCGATGGACATCAACAGCCGCGACAGCCATGGGCAAATTCCTCTTGGAGGATACCACGGAACTGAATCCGGGCACCTCCCGGATCTTCCGCACGGCTCGATTGTAACCGACCATGCTTACATTCCGGCACTCCCCTTGCAGTAGAGCCTGCTTCGTTAACGGGTGCGCGCGGTGCGTCCCGCGTACGGGTGGGTGTGGCCTACCTGTAGTACAGAAGGAGGTACAAGATGAAGAAAATACTCGGGATCCTGGCGATTCTCGCGGCCCTCGCGGTCTTCGCAACCCCGGCGGAGGCCCAGTTCAAGATCTACGGCTCCTACTGGAACACTAGCGACGTCGACGATACCTTCGGTGGTGGCCTCGGTTTCGACATCCCGTTCGGTCAGAGCGGGTTCGCCCTCGCTCTCGATGGCACCTACTACCGGGAGCTCAGCGATGAGCCCGTCGGCAACCTCTTCGATCCCAACGAAGGGTTCTTCAAGAAGAACAGCCTCGAGGTACTGCCCGTCGACGTCGGCATCCACTACAACTTCCAGCCGCGCGGCTCCTTCAGCCCCTGGATCGGAGGCGGCGCAACCTACTTCTTCATCGACACCACTCGCAAGGGCATCAATGTCGACGACGAGACCGGCTGGCACGTCTCGGCCGGCTCCTTCTTCGGCGAGCCCGGCGGAAGGACCAACTTCTTCGCCGAAGCCCTCTATCGGAGCACCGAGTCGACTCTGACGAGAACGCGGAACGACAACCTCCGAGTGAACGACAACGTCAAGATCGATCTCGACGGCTTCGCGGTGAACGCCGGCCTCGCCTGGCGCTTCCGCTAGACCTCCCCTCCCCGGCGGTCCTCTCCGGCCGCCGGGGCTCCGTCCCTCCTCCCGATCGGGTATCCTCCGTAGCGATATCGCGGGAGACCCGATCATGAAGAAATTTCTGCTTGTCTGTTCCTGCCTGCTCCTCTCCTCGTGGCCCGCCGCCGCCGCGGACGAGACCGCCCGGCTCCACAACCTGTTCGATCGCGAGTGGGAGGTCCGCCTCAAGGAGGACCCTCTCGAGGCCACCTCCATCGGCCGCCACGAGTACGACGCTCTGCTACCCTCCGAACGCCCGGAGGATTTGGAGCGGCGCGTCGCCTCCGACCGCAAGTTCCTCGCCGAGCTCGACGGTATCGACGTGTCGAAGCTCTCTACGGAGGACCAGGTCAGCGCCGCGATGTTTCGCCGCGAGCTGGAGGACCGCGTTGCCGATTACGAGCTCGGCACCTGGCAGATGCCGTTCAACGCCGACTCGGGGTTCCACATCGGTTTCGCCCGGCTGCCCGAGGACATGTCGCCTTCGACGGTCAAGGACTATGAAAATTACATCGCGCGCCTGCGGGCCTGGCCGCGCTACGTCGATGAGCTGATCGCCGAGATGCGGATCGGCATCGAGCGCGGGATGACGGTCCCCCAGGCGACGCTCACGGGGTACGACACCAC
>DASPXX010000283.1:0-29799 GCA_035637095.1 Thermoanaerobaculia bacterium | reverse complement strand
TGCTGACGGGGATGTGAGAGTGCTACCATGTGGCGGTAATGCCTCGTAATTCGCAGCTCGCCGCTCCCCCTTCGTTCCCGGATCTGATCGACGAGTTGCGCCGGGACGCGAAGCTCGGGCCGCAGCTCACCTATGCGGCCTATCTGCCGGGGAGCGATCCGGTGTACGCCGAGCTCGATCCGCCGCTCCCCGGGCCTCTGGTGCAGGCGATCTCCCGCGGCGGCGTCCCCGGCCTGTGGTCGCACCAGGCGGAGGGAATCGCGGCGGTGCGGCGCGGCGAGAACGTGCTGATCACGACACCCACGGCCTCGGGCAAGTCGCTGGTCTTCCAGCTCCCGGTCCTCGAGGAGGCGGCGCGGGGCGGCCCGGGGCACGGCCTCTTCCTCTTCCCCTTGAAGGCTTTGGGACAGGACCAGCGCGGCAAGCTCGCCCATCTCGCCGAAGAGGCCGGGCTCTCCTCCGACGTGGCCGGCTGCGAGATCTACGACGGCGACACTCCGGCGGCAAAGCGGGCGGCGATCCGCAAGCAGTTCCCGCGCGTCATCGTCTCCAACCCGGACATGCTCCACCTGAGCATCCTCGGCAGCTGGACGACCTGGGGGCCGTTCCTCGCCGACCTGCGCTGGATCGTCCTCGACGAGCTGCACACCTACCGCGGGATCTTCGGCAGCCATTTTCATCATGTGCTGCAGCGCCTGCTGCGGCTCTGCCGGGCGGTCGGCGGCGATCCGCTGGTCATCGCCTCGTCCGCCACCGCCGCCAACGCGGCCGAGTTCGCCGAGACCCTGACGGGGAAGCGCTTCCACTGGATCGCCGAATCCGGCGCGCCGCGCGAAGGGCGGCACTTCCTGCTCTTCCGGCCGGTGGCGAGCCCGTACACGGCGACGCTCCAGCTCTTCGTCCGCTTCCTGAAGGCGGGCTTGAAGACGATCGTCTTCACCAAGGCGCGGCGCATCACCGAGCTCCTCTACTCCTGGCTGCGGCGGGAGGAGCCGGACCTCGCCCAGCGCGTCGCGAGCTACCGCGCCGGCTTCCTGCCCGAGGAGCGGCGGCGGATCGAGAAATCTCTCTTCGACGGCCAGCTGGACGGAGTCATCTCCACCTCGGCCCTGGAGATGGGGATCGACGTGGGAGGCCTCGACGCCTGCATCCTGGTGGGGTATCCCGGAAGCATGATGGCCACCTGGCAGCGCTCCGGAAGGGTGGGGCGCGCCGGCCGCGAGTCGATCACCGCGCTGGTGGCCCTGCCGGACGCCCTCGACCAGTTCTTCCTCGATCATCCCGACCAGTTCCTGGAGCGCCCCTGCGAGCGGCTGATCGTGGACCCGGTCAACGATCCGGTGTCGCGCGCCCACCTGATCTGCGCGGCGGCCGAGCTCCCGCTCTCCCGGCGCGACGACCAGCCGTATCTGGAGAGGCACACGCCGCGGGTGGCGGAGCTGGTCGGCGAGGGGCACCTGCTGGAGGCCGAGGACGGGACGGAATTCTGCTCGCTGCGCCGCCGGCCGCAGCGGCACGTCACCCTGCGCGGCACCGGAGCGCAGCACGCGATCCTCGATGGCGGGCGGATGATCGGCACGATCGACGGCGTGCGGGTCCTCCACGAATGCCACCCAGGGGCGATCTATCTCCACGGCGGCCGGCAGTACAAGGTGGAGGAGCTGGACCTCGAGGAGCGCAGGGTGCAGGCGGTGGTGGCGGACGTGGACTATTTCACCAGCCCGCTGGCCGAGAAGGAGACCGAGATCCTGGAGGTCCTCCGCGAGCGCACGGACGGGCCGCTCCACGCCGGCCTCGGGCGGGTGAAGGTCACCGAGAGGGTGATCGGTTACGAGCGCAAGCGGATCTACAGCCAGGAGTCGATCGACCAGCATCCGCTCGACCTGCCGCCGGTCCATTTCGAGACCGTGGGGCTCTGGTGGGTGGCGCCGAAGGCGGTGGAGGAGACGCTGCGCCGGCGCGGCGAGCACTACATGGGCTCGCTCCACGCCTCCGAGCACGCGGCGATCTCGCTCTTCCCGCTGCTCGCCCTGTGCGACCGCGGCGACATCGGCGGCATCTCCTACTCGTTCCATCCGCAGGTCGGCTGCGGCGCGGTGTTCATCTACGACGGCTATCCCGGGGGAGTGGGGATCGCCGCCCGCGGATTCGAGGAGCTGCCCGAGCTGCTGCGGCGGGTGCTGGTGCTGATCGAGAGCTGCGCCTGCGAGGACGGCTGCCCGTCGTGCATCCAGTCGCCCAAGTGCGGCAACGGCAACCGCCCGCTGCACAAGGCCGGCGCCGCGCGGTCGCTCCGGCTGCTCCTGGGCCTGGAAGAAGCGGTGGCGCCGATCGTGGCGCCCGAGCTGGCGCTGGAGGACCCTCACCCCCCCGACCCCCCTCTCCTACCCGCACTCACGCCCGCCCGGGAGAGGGGGGAGCTGAAGATACCTGCCTCTGGTTTTTCTCCCCCTCTCCCGGGGGAAGGGGAGTGCGGGTGGGAGAGGGGGCCGGGGGGTGAGGGTCCAACGCAGGTGCCGTCCCCTCCGGGGGCTGCCGAGGACGACCTCGACTTCCCCGAGCGCGAGGCCGGCCCCTGGTCGGAGCCCGGCCCGGCGCCGCGGCGCTACCGGCGGGCGCCGTTCGTCTCCGCGGGCCTGCCGCGGACGCTCCTCTTCGACATCGAGACCCTGCGTTCCGCGGCCGACGTCGGCGGATGGCGCAAGTCCCACCGCATGGGAGTCGCCCTGGGCGTCGTCTGCTGTCTGGAGGAGGGGAGCTTCGCGGTCTATCCCGAGAGCGAGGTCCGCGCCCTGAGCGACGCGCTGCGCGCGGCGACCCTGGTGGTCGGCTTCAACATCCGGCGATTCGACTACAAGGTCCTCTCCGGCTACACCGGAGTGGACTACTCCCGCCTGCTCCCCACCCTCGACCTTTTGGAAGACGTCTATGCGCGCGCCGGCCGGCGGATCGGCATGGGCCATCTCGCCCAGGAGACGCTGGGCACGGACAAGTCGGCCGACGGGCTTCAGAGCCTCGAATGGGTGCGCCAGGGCCGGCTCGATCTGGTGGAGGAATACTGCCGGAAAGACGTGGAGATCCTCCGCGACCTCTATCTCCACGGCCGGCGCGAAGGCTGCCTCTTCTACCGCGATCGCCGGCGCGACCTGCGGGTCAGGATCTGCGTGGATTGGTAGTCCCCTCCCCCTATCGCCGCGCCACCTCCGCTGCCTGCAGCAGGCGGAACGCCCGGCCGGCGGCCAGCTCATAGCCCCGGCGGGAGGCTTCCTCGTGCAGGCTCTTCAGGCTCTGCTCTCCGGCCACCGGATCGCCTTGCAGCAGCTCGAGCTCGGCGAGCGCGAGCGCCGCGTCGAGCGCAGACATCCGCAGACCCAGGAGGGCGCCTTCGTCGCGGGCTGCGGCGAGCGTCCTCCGTGCCTCGGCCGTCCGTCCCTGGGCACCGGCGGTCCGCCCGGCCGAGATCGTGACCGCCAGGCGCACCCGCCGGTTCTGGCTGGGAGCCGTCAGCTTCAGCGCGCTGCCGATCTCGTCGTTGGCGGCGCCGGCCTGGCCGCGGGCAAGGAAGATCTCGGCGAGGGCCTCGTGGCCGAGCGCTTCGCCGTCGGCGAGCCGCAGGGCGCGGAACCGGTCCAGCGCCTCACGGGCCTGCTGCTCCGCCGCCTCGACTCTTCCCGCGTTCAGCGCGATCCGGGCCAGGGCGAGCTGACCTTCCGCCGTCTGCTGCCGCTCGGCGGTCTCCGTCCAGAGATCGAGCGCGATCTTCGCGTTCTGCTGCGCCTCCGCCAGCTTCCCCTGGAGGCGCTGGATCTCGGCCGTCCCGGCCTTGGCATCGGCGAGGAGCAGCTTGTGCCCGGTCCTGCCCGCCAGCTCATCCATCTCCCGATAAGCCGCCTGGGCCTCCTTGAGCTGTCCCTCCTCGACCAGGACGAGGCCCAGCTTGCGCAGCGCCAGGCCGAGGCTGCGCGGATGGCCGATCTGCCGGGAGAGGCGGATTCCGTTTTCGGCCTCGGCCCGCGCCTCACGCAGTCTGCCGAGATCCAGGTACACCGCCGACAGGCTGGTGCGGGCTCCCGCCTCCCCCAGGATGTGGCCGATGCTCCGGAACCGCCGCAACGCCTCTTCGAGCGACCGCTGGGCCGCCTGCAGGTCCCCCTGCTCCTGGTACGCGCTGCCGAGACTGGTGAGGGCCCGCGCCTCCCCCAGGGGATCGTGGACCTCCTGTGAGATCTTGACGACCTCCTGCAGCAGCCCCTGCGCCTTGTCGTAGTTCCCCGCCTGGATCTCCAACCCGCCGAGGTTGGTGAGGGCGAGCACGATACCGCGCTGGTTTCCCGCCTCGCGATGAATGTCCAGGGCCCGTTGATACTGCTGGCGCGCGCCCTCGAAGTCCCCGCTGTCGCGCAGCAGATTGGCGATGTCGTGAATGGCGCTGGCGACGCCGACCTGGTCGCCCGCGGCGGAGAAGATGCTTTCCGCTTCGTGGATGCGGGCGAGCGCCTCCTCCTGCCTCCCCTGGCTGCGCAGGGCGAGCCCCTGGAGGTGCAGCGCCTGGGCGGTGAGCAGCCGGGCTTTCAGCTTCCGCCCCTTCTCCGCGGCATGGAGGGCGGCTCTCTCCTGGCTCGCAAAGTCCGAGAGGGCGGCCGCGGCTTCGGCCTCGGCCAGGTCGATGCGCGGATCGTCCGCCAGTGGCTCCGGCAGCCGGCGCAGGCTGGCGATCGTGACGAGCGCCCGCCGGGCGCGCCCGGCCGCGACCTCGGCATCGGCGAGGTGGAGACCGTGCTCCAGGTTGTCGGGGAAGAAGCGCCAGAGACTGTCGTAGATGTCGACCGCCTTCGCCCAGTCGCGGCGGGTCTCGGCGTGCGCGGCTTCGACGAGGAGGCGGTCTTCGCGCGGCAGGCCGGCGGAGAGCGCGAGCGCGCGGGCGGCCTCCTGCTCGGCGTTCGCGTCGTAGCCGAGCGTGGACCAGGCGCTGGCGAGGGCGGCATGGGCCAGCGGGAAGGTGGGCTCGGCCTCGGTCGCGCGCTCCAGGAGGTCGCGCGCCGCCAAGGTATCCAGGGCGCGCAGGTGCTCCAGTCCCTGGGAGTAGAGACGGCCCGCCTCGCGGCCGGCCGGGAAGGCCGCGCGGGTGGAGGCCACCTCGGTGTGCGTGGCCGGGCCGGTCCCCAGCTTCACCCGCAGATCGCGCCCGAGATCGGAGACCAGCTCGAAGAGATCCCCCTCGTCGCGCGTCCCGGTGAGAACCGAGAGCGTCTCCCCCGTCGCCGTGTCCTGCAGCTTCAGGTCGACCCGGATGCGGCCCCCTCCCTCCTGGCCGAGCGCGAGATACGACCCGAGCAGGACCACGTCGCACGCCAGCCGGTCGTGGAGGCGGCTCAGGGTGTCCCGCGACAGGTTCTGGGGATCGCCGAGGCGCAGATCCCGCTTGGTCTGGGTCACGCTCTCGCCGGTGATGGTGTGGAGCCTCTCGCCGACGCCGAGCTCGCCCGTGAACATCTCCGCCAGGGCGGTCGACAGCCAGGCGGACTCGTCGCGGCCGGAGAGGTTCCGGAAGCCGAGCACCGCGATCGAGCGGCGGGGCGCCCGGGCCGTCTCCTGGAGGGCGCCCGGAGGTCTGGGGGGATCGGACCGGCGGGAGCGCATGACGGAGAGGGAGACCGCCCCGACAGCGATCAGAAGGAGCGCCGATCCGCCGAGGGCGATCCACCGGGGGACCTTCGACCCGCTGTGCCCCGATTCGATCGGAGCCGGCTCTGAGACCGGGACGGAGATCCCGGTGTCCTCTCCCAGGGACGGCACGGGAGCCTCGGGAGGCACAGGGGGCGCGGCAGGTGGGGGCGCCTCGGCCGACACCGGCGTGAACGAGGACGGTGCGGAGTGCCGCAGATCGGCCACGAAGCTGTACCCCCGCCCGGGCACCGTCACGATGAACCGGTGCTCGCCCGCCTCCTCGCCCAACGTCTTGCGCAGGCGGAAGACGTTCTGGGTGAGCGTCGCCTCCGTGATGAACGTATCGGGCCAGACCTTCTGGAGGATCTCCTCCTTGTCCACCACCTGGCCGTGTCGCTCCACCAGGACGAGCAGTGTCGCCAGGGCCTTCGGAGGGAGCGGAACCGGCTCCCCCGACCGGGTCAGAAGCCGGCGGACCGGATCGAGGACATACCCTTCGAATTCGTACAACACCTGCTCCTGCGGCGACATCGCGGCTCGTGAGAAAGCTGGCGACCCGGACGGGAAGACTTCGGAGTGCTCTTCATTGTAGCTCGTCCGCACCTCGAGGCCGCGGCACGCTCCTTGAAAGTAGAGAGTGTGGGAGAGTACCAAAAGGAGGCCAGGAAATGGACATCCCCGGGATACTACGACATCGCGCTTTCGCGTCGGCCGCGCTCCTGATCGCGTTCCTCGGCACTTGTCTGGGACTCTCCGGGTGCTCCACGCTCGGTCTCGCTTCCTTCGCGAGGCCCGACGTGCGGCTGATGGGTCTCGACGTCGGCAGCGTGGGCCTGGACTCCGCCGAGCTCCTCTTCGACTTCCAGGTCGACAACCCCAACGCGCGGAGCCTGGTGCTGGACGGCGTGGCGTATCGCCTGAACCTGGAAGGCGCGCGGCTGCTCGACGGCCGGCGCAGCGAGCGCACCGAGATCGCCGCCTCCGGGGAGAGCCGGGTGACGCTGCCGGTGACGGTCCGCTACGACGACGTCGCCCGGGCGCTCCGCAGCCTGCGCCGGGAGGACCATCCCTCCTACGAGCTCAACGCCGACTTCGAGTTCGCCGCCCCGCTCATCGGCAACGTGGTCGTGCCGGTGACCCAGAGAGGACGCGTCCCCCTCGACCGGCTGGCCGGATGGCTGGGGCGGATCCTCGGGGGGTGAAGAGGAGGCGGGCCGCGTGGGCCTCTGCAACTCACGCGACGGGCGTAGAGATCGGCCTGCAATCTCTCTCCGTACCGGTGTAACAGCGCAACGTACCGGTGCATCGACGCAACGTACCGGTGCAACGCGCCATTGTACCGGTGCAATGGCGCATTGCACTGGTGCAACAGCGCAACGTACCGGTACAACGTCGCAATGTACAGGTACATCGGCGCAACGTACCGGAGCAATGGCGCGTCGAACCTCTCGAGCGGCGCAATCATCAGCCTCGACACCGCCGTGCTCCCTTCCGTTAGCGCATTATACTTCTTGGTTGTCGCAACAAATCGGAAATTCGCGACATTGTACCGGCAGAGCGGCGCAACGATCTCGTCCAACGGCTCGCGGGATCGGTACTTTGCGCCAATGTACCCGATAAATGGCGCAACGGGCGTTCGCTTTGCGCCGTTGGTCGCGATCGTTGCGACAGTCCAGAGGTTCTCCGAGCCGTTGTACCTGTATCCGCGACGGTTGGAGCTGTCGCGTGGCCCGGCCGGACGGAGGAGAGCTCGATGGAACCGGTGCAATGTCGCAATGTACCGGTGCAAAGGCAGGTTTCCCCTGTTCTGCGTCACGTTGGAGAGGTACAATGGTGGCTTGCACCGGATCGTTGCGCCGGTCAGGAGGTCCATTGCGACGGTTCTCCGGTGCAATGAGGGGCTCACGCCCTCGGTTGCGACGTTCGAGCGGTGCAACGACGGAAGAGGAGAGTGCAATGCGACAAGAGATGTCTGTTTGGAAGCTCCTGACCGAGCTCGAGGTGTGCGTGAAGCATCATGAGAGCCAGGAGGCGCATCACGCGGAGCGGGAGGTCTACCATCGCGAGCAGCGGGCGGCCCGCGCATCGATCCGTGTCAGCAATCTCGCGGCCCGCGTGATGGAGACCAAGGACCCCACCGAGACGTTCGGCGGAGCGTCCATCGCCCGCGAGATCAACCAGCGCTACGGCAAACATCTGCGCCGGCCGGTCCAGGTCCGCAACGTGGCCACCGCGCTCCGCCGCATGGCCGCCGCCGGCCGCATCCGCCAGGTCGAGGAAGGCCGGGCGTACCACGAGGCGCTCTACACGCGGTGAGGGCGTGCGCGGAATTTGACCTTCCTCTGGAGGATTAGTCTTGAGCGACAGAGCTCCATTGGGTGGTGGTTTTGGTTGTCTTACTTGGCTGGGGTTAGCATTGCTCACGTGGGCCGTAGGGATGGGTCTCCTTGCATTGCTTGGGATCGATGAAGGGTCTCTCCAGGGGAATCTTGGCACTGTTCTCCTTATGCTACTTCTGCTGGCGACGTTTATTCTGTCGTGGAAGATCAACCGACATTTGGAAAGGCGGTGGGCTGCAGAGAAGGCCGAGGCAGACCGGAGAGAAAATGAGGAGCATAAGAGGCGGAGGGATCTAGAAAGAGAATACTATAGACAAAATCCTGAGCGGTTGGTGACGGAGGTATGTTCTTACTGCAACATGGAAATTCCTGCGTTCGCACGGATCTGCCCATACTGCCGAACAAATCTCCGCGAGGAGCGTTAGCATGCGAGATAAGAGCCGGCGGCTCTAGCTTTAAAGAACTGGAGGAGTCATATTCCCATTGGAGAAGGAGTCCGGCGAACCCGGTCGCTCCAGCGGACGGCTGACGCCACCGCTGAGTTCCATCCCGTTCGCCAGCACGCTTGGCTCGGCCCCGTCTCAAGAAAAAACCGGATTCCGGCTCGGCTCTTTTTGCGCTATAGATTGAGATCTGGGTATCGGCTCGTGTGCCAGATGGCGACCACTTCAACCGTGTGCGGTTTGCTCTTTACCCGGTTGTTGCAAAACCGGGTTCCAGTTCTTCCCTCCTATCCGGCCCAACGGGCCGGGAGAGCGGAGCCCAGGGTTGAGGCCTGGCCGCAGGCCGATACCCTGGGTCAACAGGCGCGCCATGGTTCGCGGCCTGAAGGGCCGCGGGAGCCGGCCCGGCGAGCGAACTGTTTCCGGCCGCCCCTCCCGCGGCCTGTCAGGCCGCGGAGGCATGGACCTCCCGGGACCCGGGGAATCGGCCTGCGGCCTCATCCCCGGGCTCCGCTCTCCCGGCCCGTTGGGCCGGAAGGGCCGCGTCCTCGAATTGGATGGCCCCTCGAATGGGTGAGTAGCCAGGAGCATGAGGCATGCCTAACCCCCGGGCATCAAGCGGATGGGCGGCTACCGTGTCGCAGTGACGAACATAGGGAGAAAAGGAGCTATGCGATGCATATCCTGGAACATCTGTTTCTGGTCGGCGAGTTCCCCGCGCGAGCCCACCTGCTGTCCGGGCTAACGCTCGAGCAAGTCACGCTATGCCCGGACGGCGCGTCGCACTCGATCTACGCCGAGCTGTGGCACATTGTGGCGTACCAGCAGAGTATCATCGAGCCGGGCGACCCGGCCGGCGACGTGTATCCGAGCGCGGCGCCGGAGCACGAGCACCAATGGCACGACTTGGTGCGAGTGTTCTTGGACGGCGCTCGCGCTGCGGCAGCGTTGGGGCAGGCGCCTGAGCGGTTGGCCCTCGAGGTAGAGCCGGGCGTGACAATGGCCGACGAGCTTTATAGTGTGGCGGTGCATAACGCATATCACCTTGGCAAGATCGTTGCGTTGCGGCAGCGGATCGGCGCGTGGCCGCCCACGGCAGCGTCGGACGGGTCGTAACCGCAGGCGCGGTGGGACGCCGCCCAAACTAGCGGTTGCACCGGACGCCGCGCATCCACCTTCGTCGTTGGCTCCAATGCTTGAGCGCGGCGCCGGTGAACCTGGGCGTTGGCCGTCACGATCGGTTCTTTCGTGGCTCTCGTCCTGGCGGTCCTTGAGGCCCCTGGTGTCCTTGAAATCCTTTTTTTACTTCCCCGGGGCTGACACCCACACCGCCGGATACCCGAGCTTCGCTGCCGTGGCGTTGAGATTCGCCAGGTCCTTGTCGAGCAGGGCGTTCAGCGCGGCTTCCTGAGTACCCAAATCCTGTTTGTAGGCGGCGAAGGCTTCGCGCATGCCTTGCGTCGGTGCTCCGTCGCCGCCTTTCACGAAGTCGAACAGGGGGGAGAGGCGCGAGTAGAGCATGGCGCCCCCGCGCATGGCCAGGACGTCGTAGGTGATCTGGGCCTTGGGGTTGTGCAGCTTCTCGTCGATGGCGTCGAGCTTCGCGATGAGGTCCTTGGAGGCGGTGATCAGATCGGCTGCGCCGGGCTCCTTGGCCAGCAGGTCGTCGTGTGCCGCGAGCTGCCGGCGGACGCTCTGGAGCCGCAGCTCGGCCCGCGTCAGGCGCGTGATCTGGTCGCGCACGTCGAGAGCGAACCGGAGCTGCGCCTCCAGGTCCTGGGGTGAGACCGTGGAGCGCGGGTCGGGGAGGACCTTGAGCGGAGTCGTGGCGGTCTTGCCGTCGACCGTCAAGCGCAAGGTATAGGTGCCGGGCAGGGCCGAGGGGCCGATCAGCGGAAAGCCCGAGTCGAGCTTGGAGTTGGGGATCATCTCGGCGCCGTCCCAGACGATCGGCCAGACGGCGCGCTGCACGCCCTTACCCTTGGGCAGGGCGAGCTGCGCGAGAGCCTCCTTCTCGTCGTCCACGTACTCGCTGCTGCCGGTGACCTCCGGTGCCTTGCTGGTCATGGTGTTCACCACGCGGCCCGAGGCGTCCAGGACCTCCAGCTTGACGTCGCCTTTGGGCTCGTCCTTCAGCCAGTAATAGATCCGGGCGCCGCGCGGCGGATTGGTCCCCGTCCAGCCGAGACTCGGGACGGACTCGAGGCTCCAGTGGACCGCGTCGGGAGCCGGGAACAGGTGGAGGCCCTTGGCTTCGGCGTCCTTGTCGATCTCCTTCAGGGAGCGGACCACCGGCAGGTCGTCGAAAATCCAGGCGGACCGGCCGTGGGTTCCCAGCACCAGATGGTCGTCCTTGACCTGCAGGTCGTGCACCGCGACGGTGGGGAGGTTCAGGTGCAGGGAGCGCCAGGTGGCGCCGTCGTCGGTGGAGAAGGCGACGCCGCGCTCGGTTCCCAGGTAGAGCGTGCCCTGCTGCTCAGGGTCTTCGCGTACGGAGTGCAGGTAGACGCCCTTCGGCAGGTTGCCGTCGAGACGCTTCCAGCTGCGGCCCAGGTCGGTGGTCTTCCAGAGGTAGGGGCGCATGTCGTCGAGCCGGTGGGCGTCGACCACCAGGTAGGCGGTTTTGGCATCGAAATGCGAGGGCTCGATCATGCTGACCGTCCCCCACTCGGGGAGGCCGGGGACGTTGGCCGTGACGTTGTGCCAGCTCTTGCCTCCATCCTCGGTGACGTGAACCAGTCCGTCGTCGGTTCCCACCCAGATCAGGTCCGCCTGCCGGGGGGACTCGGCGACGACGAAGATGGTGCAGTAGGTCTCGACGCCGGTGTTGTCGCCGGTGATCGGGCCGCCGGACCATTGCTCCTTGGTCTTGTCGTTGTGGGTCAGGTCGCCGCTCACGGCGGTCCACGTCTGGCCGCCGTCCGCGGTGCGGAAGAGGACGTTGGCGCCGTGATAGATGACCTTGGGATCGTGCGGCGAGACCGCGATCGGCGCGGTCCACTGGAAGCGGTAGCGCATGTCCTGGCCGGCCCAGCCGGACGGGTTGTCCGGCCAGGCGCTGACGTTCCTCTCCTCGCCCGTGCGGTGGTCGTAGCGGGTGATGATGCCCAGGTATTCGCCCGCGTAGACGATGTTCGGGTCGGACGGGTCGGAGACCACCCAGCCGGCTTCGCCGCCGCCCACCCCGTGCCATTCGGAGTTGCGGATGCCGCCGCTGGTGAGGGAGTCGCTGGGACCCTGGGTCGTACCGATGTCCTGGAGCGCGCCCGCCACGTGGAACGGCACCCGGGTATCCACGGAGATGTGGTAGAGCTGGCCGATCGGCAGGGGGGGCTGGAACCAGGTGGCGCCGCCGTCGGTCGAGATGTCGACCCCGCCGTCGTGGGCGGCGATCATCCGCTTGGGATTTTTCGGATCGATCCAGACGTCGTGATGGTCGCCGTGGTGGATGGTGCGGATCTGCCGGAAGTTGTGGCCGCCGTCGATGCTCTGGTACATGGCGACCTCGGGAGCCCAGATCTCGTCCGGATTCACCGGCGAGACGGTCAGGGTGGAGTAGTACCAGGCGCGCTGGCGGAGCCCGCGATAGGCGGTTGCCAGCTCCCAGCTCGACCCGCCGTCGTCGGAGCGGAAGAGGCCCCCCTTCTCGGCCTCGATGATGGCGTAGACGCGCCGGCCGTCGGACGGGGCCACGGCCACGCCGACCTTGCCCCAGGTGCCTTCGGGAAGGCCGTTGCCGGTGAGCTGCTTCCAGGTGTCGCCGCCATCCCGGGAGACCCAGAGCCCGCTGCCCGGGCCGCCGCTGGTCATCTCCCAGGGGCGGCGGCGGGCCTGCCAGAGGCCGGCGAAGACGATGTGCGGATTGGAGGGGTCGAGCGCCACGTCCGAGGCTCCGGTGTCCGCGTCCTTCTTGAGCACCTGCTTCCAGGTCTTGCCGCCGTCGGTGGTGCGGTAGACGCCGCGCTCGGGATTCGGCCCGAAGGCGTGGCCGAGAACGGCGGCGAAGGCGATGTCCGGGTCGTGCGGGTCGACGACCATGGTGCCGATCTGCCCTTCCTGGGTCCACACGTGGGTCCAGGTCTTGCCGCCGTCGGTGGACTTGTAGATACCGTTGCCGGCGCCCACGTTGCCGCGGATGTTGGCCTCGCCGGAGCCCACGTAGATGACGTTGGGATCGGAGGGCGCGACGGCGATCGAGCCGGTCGAGGAGATCGGCTGGTCGTCGAACACGGGGTTCCAGGAGAGCCCGCCGTCCTCGGACCTCCAGACTCCGCCCGAGGCGGTGGCTGCGAAAAAGACGTTGGAGTTGCCCGGAACGCCCGCCACCCGGGCCACGCGCCCGCCCCAGGCCGGACCGAGGAGACGGTATTTGAGAGACGACAGCCCGTCCGGGTCCTTGAGCTCCGAGGGAGGAGCGGCGGCCGCTGCCGCGGTCAGCGAGAGGAGGAGAACGGAGGCGAAGAGAACGGAACGGCGCGCGACTCCATGCATGCGGGGCACCTCGAAGGGCGTTGGCCGGAGATGGCCGGCTCGGCTCCGACGCGCAGCTTAGTCAATGGCGGGGGAGGGGGCAAGGGCGGTAGTATGTTGCGCATGTACATCTCGCGCATCCGTCTGGAGAACATCCGCGGCTTCCGGGATCTCGACCTCGATCTCCGCGGTCCGGACGGCAAGCCCCGGCAGCGGACGCTGATCATCGGGAAGAACGGGACCTGCAAGACGACCGTGTTGCGCGCGATTGCGTTGGGGCTGTGCGACCTGTCGGCTGCGAATGCGTTGTTGGCGGAGCCGATCGGTGATTTCGTCGCTGCCGGCAGCTCGCTGGGTGTCATCAGTCTCGATCTGGGCGATCTTGCGTCGAAGTCCTGGTTGGTCCGCGAGAACGGCAAGGAGGGCATCGAGCAGCAGGAGACCAGTCTCCCCCTCCCGGATGACCCTCCCTTGCTCGTCTGCGGATACGGCGCTGGGCGGTTTGGCGTCGGGACCGATACGGGGCGCGACTACCGGGTGGCGGATTCGGTCTACACGCTTTTCGACTATCGCCGCACGCTCCTGGGCCCAGAGCTGACGCTCCGCCGCCTCAATGACTCTCTGGGCTCCCTGTCATACCAGGCAATCCTGCAATGCATCGGAACGGCGCTCGGCCTGACTCCCGCCGATGAGATCCGTCTTCCGAAAGGCGGAGGAGTCGAGCTCTCGGGACCATCGATCGGTGGGACGGTGCGTCTCGAAGGCTGGGCCGACGGCTACCGCCTGACCTTCAGCTGGCTGCTGGACCTCTACGGCTGGGCGTTGCGGGCTGACCGGATCGACCCTGAGGGAAATGCCAACGGCATCCTGCTGGTCGACGAGATCGAGCAGCACCTGCACCCTTCCATGCAGGCGGAGATTCTCCCGCGACTGGCGAAAGCTCTTCCCAAGATGCAGCTTTTCGCCACGACCCACAGCCCGCTCGTGGCGCTCGACGCCCGGCCCGAAGAGCTCGTAGTGCTCCGGCGCGAGGGCGATCAGGTGGTGGCGGAAACCTCGGTCCCGGACTTCACGGGCTACTCCGCCGAGGACATGCTGGCCGACGAGCGGCTCTTCGACACGGAGGTCTACGCACCCGAGATGCAGGAGAAGGTCGTTCGGTACCGTTCGCTCGCGGCCATTCCGCGCGAGGAGCGGAGGGCGGCCGAGACGCGGGAGATTCGTGATCTCGCTCTGGAGATCGGGGCACGCCCCCTGCCCGAGTCGCGCGAGAGCGATATGGTCCGCGAGCTCAAGCGCCTCATCGATAAGCACAATCTGTGA
Organism: Thermoanaerobaculia bacterium; assembly: GCA_035637095.1. GTDB lineage: Bacteria > Acidobacteriota > Thermoanaerobaculia > Multivoradales > UBA5704 > UBA5704. The sequence goes on along the minus strand of DASPXX010000283.1, from coordinate 15,557 downwards.
GCCCCGGGCCTTGATCCATATCGATCGGAACCGCGCGGACGAGCAGGGCCGGCCGATCCGGCCGGACGATGCCTGGCGCAAGAAAGCGGAGGCGAGCCCGGCCAGAGCGGGCGAGATCAATCCCGGAATCTACGCGGACGAACGGGTGAAGGCCGCGCTCGAGAAGCTCTTCCACGAGAAGTGCGCCTACTGTGAGACGAGGGTCACCGCCTCGGTCCGCAAGTACGAGGCGGAAGGGCAGGTGGACGTGGCGGCCGACTTCCGGCGCCACCTGGAGATGTTTCTCCTCCCGGACCGTTGTCAGTACGCCGGAGCAGCACGCGCGGTGGTCCGGGATCCGGACGCTTTTGGTGTGTAGCCTCCGCTTGCGCGAAGGTCTCCAGCGCCAGCGCGAGGATCTCCTGGTTGGCGAGCTTGATGGACTCGAGGTGCCTGGCGCCTTCGATGATCTGGACGCGGGCGTTCGCGTGGCTGGCGAGCTCCTGGGTGTCGGGGGGGCGTACGCCTTCGTCCTGCGCGCCGCTGACGTAGGTGATCGCCCGCACGGAAAAGGCTTCCGCGTGCCGCCGCATGTCCAGGTAGCGGTAGGCCGTCCGCAGCACGTGCTCGAAGACCAGGTAGGCCGGCCACTGTTGCGGGGCGACCCGCCGGGACCATTCGAGCAGGTGCGGCGCCACGTCCTCGAACATGGCTCCAGCCACCAGCCGGGTGCGGGCGAGGACCGGATGCGCCCAGTAGCCTCCCGCGCTGACGCCCCAGACATGGAGCGGCAGCCCCGGAGCCTTCGCGGCCAGGAAGTCGAGTCCCGCTTCGACGTCGCGGTCGAGGAAGCCGCGGGCCGCTACGTTCGAGACCCCGGGAAGGTCGAGTGTCAGGGCGTGATAGCCGGCCTCGTGCAACGCCTTGATCCGCCCCCAGCGATGGAAGTACGACCTGCCCCAGGCCAGCCAGGGGGGGAGCAGGAGGACCGCTCCCCGCGCCGCGTCCGCCGGAAACCAGGTCGCGGGGAGCGTCTCCGGCCCCCGCGGCCGCGGTACGCTCACCTCCTCCCAGGGTCGGAGCGCGTCCGGCGGATCGGGTTGCGCCGCCAACGGCAGGCGGGGCGACAAGGCGAAGAACAGACGGACCGCAGCGCTCTCCTGAGCGCCTGAAGGGCGTGACGGTGGCACAACCACTCTCCTCGAATCCAGACGAGAGGGGCGGCCCGGTCCGCCCCCGATGCAGAGTGTAGGCGCGACCGGGCCTGGCGTGTTACATCCGGCTCTACTCGGGCTGCCAGATCGGGAGCCGGCCCGGGGTCCACGGAGCTCCGGCCGTCTCCAGCTTCTCCTCCAGCGCCTTCAGGTCCACCTCGACCAGCTTGCGCAGGTCGGCGAGCACCGGCGCGAAGGCTTCCGCGGCCAGACGGTAGGCGTCGAGATCGGTCTGCGTCGGACCGGCGGTGGTGCTCCACTGGCTCTCGATCACCCGGTCCACCCGGTCGTCGATCGAGGGCGGCAGCGTCTCGTTGCGGTTGGTCTCGGTCGTGTCGCCCTCGAGGATGATGTCGAGGTCCAGCAGGCGCCGTTCGAGGGCGTCCGCCTCGTCGCTCAGCTTGTCGTCGGCGCGCGGCGTATCGAGGAGCGCGCGCTGGATGGCGTTGATCCTGTCGTGGGTCTCTTCGACGATCTGCTCGGCGCCCGCCACCGCGCGCTGCAGCCGTGCGGTCTTCTGATGGAAGGCGCGGGCGGCGGCCTGGTCCTGCGCCGGCAGGCTGCCCAGGTTCATGGGGACGGCCTCGAAGCTCTGCGGTCCGGCGAGCTGGGTCAGCGTACCGTTCTCCCGCTTGGCGATGGTCACCCGGTAGGTCCCGGGCGCGGCGAGCGGCCCCAGGTGCGGCTCGGAGAACAGGTCCTCTTCCGAGACCGGCTCGTCGGAGGGCGGGAGCGAGGTGGGGTAGCGGAGATCCCAGGCCACCCGGTGGAAGCCGGCGGTGGTCGGCCCGGTGAGGCGGCGCACCACGTTTCCCTGCTCGTCGCTGACCGTGACGAGGACCACCGGATCCTTCTCCCGGTCCTCCGCGCGCAGCTCCTCCCAGCTCGGGAAGGCGACGTTGCCCCCTTCCTTCTCGGCCTGTTCCTCGGTCTGCCAGCGCGCCTTCTTGAGGGTCTGCAGGTCGTCTTTGAGGTAATAGGTGAACACCGCGCCGAACGGGGGGTTCGGGGCGGTGAAGAACGACTCGCCCTGGAAGGCCTTGCCGCGCAGGCCGTACGGCCGCTCCTCGATGTACATCGGCGCCGGCTTCACCGGGAAGAGAGCGGCGTCCTTCTGCAGGGTCTCGGTCTTGAGCCCCCGCAGCGGGGTGTAGTCGTCCAGGATGTAGAAGCCGCGGCCGAAGGTCGCGAGCACCAGATCGTTCTCCCGCCGCTGGATGATCATGTCGCGCACGGCGACCGTCGGCAGGCTCTTCAAGCGGGTCCAGCGCTTGCCGCCGTCCAGGCTGAAGTAGGCGCCGAACTCGGTGCCGGCAAACAGCAGGTTCGGATCGACGTGGTCCTGGACGACCGCGTAGACCGCACCGTTCTTCGGCAGGTCGCCGGCGATCGAGGTCCAGGTGCGGCCGCGATCCGTGCTCTTCAGGAGGTACGGCTTGAAATCGCCCTGCTTGTGGTTGTCGAAAGCGGCGAAGACGGTGTCCGCGTCGACGGCGGACGGCTCCAGGCGCGACACGTAGGTGTCGTCGGGGATGCCCGGGAAGCGGTCGATCTTGCGCCAGTTGGCGCCGCCGTCCTCGGTGATCTGAACCAGCCCGTCGTCGGTGCCGACGTAGAGGAGCCCCTCCTTCTTCGGCGACTCGGCGAGCGAGACGATGTTTCCGTAGGGAGAGGTCGAGGCGCCCCGCGCCACCGCGTCGACGCTCCAGACCTTGCCCATGACCTTCAGCTTGTTGCGGTCGATCTGCCGGGTGAGGTCGGGGCTCACGGCGCGCCAGGTGTTGCCGCGGTCGTCGCTCCTGAAGACCTTCTGGGCGGCGAAGTAGACGCGGGTATGGGAGTGCGGGCTGACCAGGATCGGCGAGTCCCAGTTGAAGCGGAGCGCCGGCTCGCCGGGCCCCGGCTGGGGCTTGACGTCCACCCGCTCGCCGCTCTTCCGGTCGTAGCGGACGACCTCGCCGTACTGCGCCTGGGCATAGAGGATGTTGGGATCCTCGGGGTCGGCCACGGTCTCGAAGCCGTCGCCTCCCTGGGTCACGAACCAGTCCTGGTTGGTGATGCCGTGCTGGGTCAGGGTCCGCGACGGGCCGCCGAGGCTGAAGTTGTCCTGGGTGCCGCCGTAGACGTTGTAGAACGGCTTCGCGTAGTCCACGTCGACGCGATAGAACTGGGTGACCGGCAGGTTGGCGATGAACCGCCAGTGCTTGGCGCGGTCGTAGCTCTCGTAGAGCCCGCCGTCGCACCCCACCAGGAGGTGATCCGAGTTTCGCGGATCGATCCAGACCACGTGGTTGTCGACGTGCTTGTTGATCTCACCGGCGTGGTGCCAGGTCTTGCCGCCGTCGTTGGTCACCTGCAGGTAGACGTCGACCGAGTAGACGGTGTCGGCGTCGTGCGGATCGGGGAACAGCTCCTGGTAGTACTGGGCGCTACCGGCGACCTCGCTGCTCTGCTTCGCCCAGTTCGCGCCGGCGTCGTCGGAGCGGAAGAAGCCCCCTTCGTCGCGCGCCGCCTCGATGCTGGCGTAGACGACGTCGGGATTGGCCGGCGCGATCGCCAGGCCGACGCGGCCGAGCTCCACCTTGGGCAGGCCCGCGGTCAGCTTGGTCCACGTGGCGCCGCCGTCGCGGCTCTTGTAGATGGCCGACTCGGGGCCGCCGTTGATGAGCGTCCAGACGTGGCGCCGCCGCTGGTAGGAGGCGGCATAGAGGACGTCCGGATTGCGCGGATCCATCACCACGTCGGTGACGCCGGTGTTCTCGCTGATGGTGAGGACCGCTTTCCAGGTCTTGCCCCCGTCCGTCGTCTTGTAGAGGCCGCGGTCGCCGCCGGGCGCCCAGAGGGGACCCTGGGCCGCCACGTAGACGGTGTCCGAATCGCGGGGGTCGACGACGATCTTGCCGATGTGCTCCGAAGCTTTGAGGCCGACGTCCGTCCACGTCTTGCCGCCGTCGACCGACTTGTACACGCCGTCTCCATAGGAGACGCTGCGCTGGCTGTTGTTCTCACCGCTCCCCACCCAGACGACCAGCGGGTTGTTGGGATCGATGGTGACGCAGCCGATCGAATACGAGGCCTGCTTGTCGAAGAGGGGGGAGAAGGAGATGCCCGCGGTGGTGGTCTTCCAGACGCCGCCCCCCGCGGTCGCCACATACCAGGTGTTGGGCTGGCCGGGGTGGATCGCGAGGTCGATGATCCGGCCCGAGGTGATGGCGGGGCCGATCCCGCGCAGTGAGAGCCCCTCGAAGGTATCGGCATTCAGAAGGTCTTTGGGCTCGTCTTTCTTCTCCGCCTTGGCGGCCGGAGCGGCATGGACGCCGCCCGCCAGCAGGAGGCACAGCAGGGCCGTCGACACAAGGGTACGTTTCACGCGAATTCCTCCAGATGATGGTTTCCGGGACCTGTTGGACAGACCTCTCCCCGCGCTCGGTCGACCTCGATTCTATGCTCTTCCCTTCCTCCGGAACCACACATACACCGGCAGCCCCAGGACCAGCAGCCCGAGCCCGGCGAGCGACTCCCGCGGGCTCTCGACGAGGGTGTTCCCGATTAGCAGGAGGCAGGCCAGGATGAACAGGGCCGGGACGACGGGATAGCCCCAGGTACGGTAGGGGCGCGGCAGGTCGGGCCGGCGCCGCCGGAAGACGAAGACCGCCGCCGCGATCGCCGCATGGAAGACGACCGAGGCGAACACCACGTAGGTGTAGAGCTGCGCGTAGGTCCCCGAAACCGCCAGGAGCGCCGCCCAGGCGCTCTGCGCCCAGAGCGAGCGGACCGGCGTGCGGAAGCGCGGATGGACCGCCGCGAGCGATCGGAAGAACAGGCCGTCGGCCGCCATCGGCAGGTAGATCCGCGAGCTGTAGAGGATGGTCGAGGAGATGCAGCCGAAGGCGGAGACGAGGACGGCGAGCGAGATCAGGCGCGCGCCTCCGGGGCCGAACAGCCGGGAGGCGGCCGCCTCGGCGATCCGCGGCTCCGCGGCCATCGCGGTCACCGGCATGGCGCGGACGTAGGCGAGGTTGAGCAGCAGGTAGAGCCCGATGACCGCCAGGGTGCCCAGGATCAGCCCGCGCGGCAGGCTGCGCGCCGGGTCGCGCACCTCCCCGGCCGAGCAGGTCAGCCCGTACCATCCGTCATAGGTCCAGAGGGTCGCGACCATCGCCACGCCGAACGCCACCAGGAGCGCACCGCCCACCGGCGTCTGGGGAGCCGCGGCGGCTCCGCCCCCTCCGGACGTCGCCGGGGCCGGCGCGAGGAGCCCCAGGACGCCGAAGACCAGGATCGATCCCACTTTGAGGACGGTCAAGGCGTTCTGCGTCCAGGCCCCCTCCTCGAGGCCCAGATGGTTGACCGCGGTGAGGAGCACGATGGACCCCACCGCCGCGAGCTTGATGCCGGTGATCGGGAGAGCCGGCAGGCCGGGAACGGAGAGCGTGAAGAAGGTCTCGGCGAGGGGAGGGACGAAGCTCGCCAGATATTGCCCGAAGCCCACGGCGATGGCCGCGATGCCGCCGGACATGATGACCAGGAAGGCGATCCACCCGTAGAGGAACCCCCAGAGCGGGCCGTAGGCCTCCTTGAGGTAGTGGTAGAGGCCGCCGGCACGGGGAAACATCACGCCGAGCTCGGCGTAGGTGAGAGCGCCGGCGAGCGTCAGCAACCCGCCCGCGATCCACACCCAGAGGATGAGGCCGCCGTCCGGCAGCACCCGCGCCATGTCGCTGGTGGTGAGAAAGATGCCGGTCCCGACGACCGAGCCGATGGTCAAGAGGGCGGCGTCCCAGGTGCCGAGGCCGCGGACGAGGCGGGCTTCCTCGTCGCTGCCCGGCGCGCTGTTCGGTTCCATGGCGCCTGCATCCTATCAGGCTTCCGTGCTCCTGCTGGAGAAGGGGGCTCACCCCCGCTTCGCGACCGGCGAGCTCTTCCGGACCTGGGGCTTTTTTCCCCACGTACCCTCTTGAAGAAACCTCGACTCGAGTTGAGTGTTGCATTACGCCGAGTTTCCGCCTATACTCCCCGCCATGACCTACCTGACCGAGCGGCAGAAAGAAATTCTGGAATACATCCAGGCGTACCGGAAGGAGCGGGGCATCGCTCCGACCCATCGCGAAATCTGTGAGCGGTTCGGATTTTCGTCCTACGGCACGGCGTACAAGCATCTGAAGTTGCTCCAGGAGAAGGGATTCCTGCGGCGCGACTGGAACCAGAAGCGGGGCATCGAGCTGTTGCGCGCCATCCCCGGGGGCGAGGGGGACCACGATCTCCCCTTCTATGGCCGGATCGCGGCCGGTCGTCCGATCGAGGCGATCTCCAGCAACGAGCGGGTCGCTGTGCCCGGCCACCTGCTGAGCAACCGGCAGGGGGAGCATTACGTGCTCCGCGTGGTGGGCGAGTCGATGATCGACGAGGGGATCATGGACGGCGACTTCATCATCGTCCTGCGCCGGGACGTCGCCGAGCCGGGCGAGATGGTCGTCGCCCTGGTCGGCGACGACGCGACCCTCAAGCGCTTCTATCCGGAAGGCAAGCTGGTCCGGCTGCAGCCGTCGAACCCCACCATGGAGCCGATGCGCGTCCCGGCGCAGAACGTGCGCATCCAGGGCGTGGTCGTCGGCCTGATGCGGAAGTTCTGAGCGGCGGTCCCATGCTGTCGTTCGACCTGTTCCAGGATTCCCTGGGCTGGGCCGTGGCCGTGGCCCGCGACGGCGCTCTGATCGGGCTGAGCCACTGCCCCACGCGAGAGCGGGCGGCGGAGGTGCTCGAGCACTACTGGCCCGAGGCGGAGCCGGACCCCGACGCGCCACCCATCCCCGAGATGCGCCGGCAGCTCGACGAGTACCTCGCCGGCCGCCGGCGCGACTTCGACCTCCCTCTGGAGACCGGCGGCACCGAGTTCCAGCGCCAGTGCTGGGAGGCGCTTCTGCGCATCCCCTACGGCGAGACCCGCACCTATGGCGACATGGCCCGCGAGATCGGCCGCCCCGCCGCCGTGCGGGCCGTCGGCCAGGCAAACCACAACAATCCGATCGGCGTGATCATCCCTTGCCATCGCGTGATCGGCGCCGACGGCTCCCTGACCGGCTACGGCGGCGGCCTCGACATGAAGCGGAGGCTCCTCGAGCTGGAGGGTGTGGTGCCGCTGTCGCTGAGCCTCTGACCGGGCAGGGGGATTGAGGAGGTGAGGTTTTGATGTAAGATCAGGCGATTCGTCAACTGCGATCATGGAACTCGACCGTCTCCTGAAGCTGATGACTGACAAGGGGGCTTCGGACCTGCATCTGAAGCCGACCCGGCCGCCGCTTTTGCGGATCAGCGGGCGTCTGCTCCCTCTGGAAGCGGAGCCCCTGGCCATGGACAAGCTCACCGAGATGCTCCTCGGCATCCTCACTCCGCGGCAGAAGTCGAAGCTCGAGGAGAAGATGTCCGTCGACCTGGGCTATGGCGTGCGCGGCCTCGCCCGCTTCCGCTGCAACATCTATATGCAGCGCGGGAACATCGCCGCGTGCTTCCGCCGCATCCCGTACCAGATCAAGAGCCTCGAGGACCTCGACCTGCCGAAGGTCCTCCTCGAGCTCTGCAACCTGCCGATGGGGCTCGTCCTCATCACCGGTCCGACCGGCAGCGGCAAGTCGACCACGCTGGCGGCGCTGATCCGCCACATCTCGAAGAACCGCCCGGTGCACGTGATCACCATCGAAGACCCGATGGAGTTCCTGTTCAGCGACGACATGGCGTCGATCTCCCAGCGCGAGGTGGGCACCGACACCGGCGCCTTCTCCGAGGCGCTGCGCAACGCCATGCGGCAGGACCCGGACGTCATCATGGTCGGCGAGATGCGCGACTCGGAGACGGTGGCGACCGTGATCACGGCGGCGGAGACCGGCCACCTGGTCTTCTCGACCCTGCATACCAACAACGCCCCGCAGACGATCGACCGCATCCTGGACACCTTCCCGCCGGACCAGCAGACGCAGGTGCGCACCCAGCTCGCTCAGATCCTCAAGGGCGTCGTCTCGATGAAGCTGGTGGAGCGGCAGGACGGCCAGGGGCTGGTCGCGGCCCTGGAGGTCATGCGCGCCTCGCCCAAGGTCTCCAAGATGATCGAGAAGGGCGAGATCAGCCAGATCCACGAGGAGATCGAAACCTCGGTGGGCTACTACCACATGCAGTCGATGAACCAGTCGCTGATGGCGCTCCTGGTGCACGGTACGATCTCCTACGCGGAGGCGATGCGTCAGTCCCCCGATCCCGAGGACCTCTCGCTGAAGCTCCGCCGCATGTTCCCCAAGATCGAGGAGAGAGGAGGCGAAGTGGCCACATCCGATTTTTCGGAGATCGTGGAGCTGCAGCAGTTCAAGCGGCTGTACGAGGAGCAGGAAGAGAAGGTCAAGCTGATCCTGAGCGAGAAGGAGATGGAGATCTCCGCCCTGCACGGCGCCATCCGCGAGCGCGACGTCCAGACCGAGGAGCTGGGCCGGCGCCTCCAGGAGATGTCCACCGACCGCGAGAAGCTGCGCGGCGACTACGCCCGCCTCCGCCAGGAAGCCCAGGAGAAGATCGACAAGCTGATGGAGCGCATCAAGGAGCTCAATCAGCGTCTCATGGGCGGTGGCGGCAGCGGCGGCGGCGAGCCGGAGCGCAAGACCGGGATCTTCCGGTAGTCACCGGTGCGGCTCGATCATCGCGATCGACCAGGTCTCGCCCGCCGTATTGATCGCCGCCCCCACCCCTTTGCCGAGCAGCTCCTTGGCCAGGTCCGACTCGTAGGAGATGACGTCCTCCTCGGGCTTGCTCTCCCATGGTCCCAGGATGGTGATCACCCAGCTCTTGCCGGGACCGGCCAGATGGACGCGGGTGCCGATGCGCACCTCGGAGGTGTCCATCCCGGTGGTGTCGATGGGGCGGATGCGGTTGAGCTCGGCGTTCAGAGCCGCGGCGCGGGCGTTCAGGTACTCGTGGCGCTGTCGCGCGGACTTGTACTCGAAGTTTTCCCGCAGGTCGCCCATGGCGCGGGCCTCTTCGATCGCTTTGCGGTTGGCCGGGACCTCGACCGTCATGATGTGGTGCAGCTCCTGGCGCTTGGCGTCGATCGACGCGGCCAGAGCATAGATCGCCGCCGGACCGGTCTCCTTGCGCTGCATCGGAAAGCGCAGGTGGATGGCGTTGACCAGCTGCTCGCGCTGGTACGGCTCCAGGTTCGAGGCGCGCTGCACGGCGTCTTCCGCCTGCGGCGCCTGATCTTCGGTGAGATGGGCGAGCAGGCGCGGCACCGTGCCCCCCGATTCGGCCAGGGCCAAGAGCCGCAGCCGGTACGGCGCGAACTCGTCGCGTGACATGGTGGTGAGGATCTGCTGCAGGAGGCGCAGCGGATTGCGCGTCCTGAGCGGCTCGTCCACCGCGGCGCGCTCGGCGAGCCAGACGAAGGCCGCCGGCATGCGGTGGGGTTGGGCCAGCAGGTTGTCCAGGAGGCGTTCGAGCTCGCGCGGAGCGCCCTGGGCGAGACCCTCGGCCAGCACCTCGAGCGCGCGCGGGTCGGTCTCCCGCGCGATCGCCTCGCGGAAGAGGTTGGGCCAGTCATCGCGCCGCTCGCGGGCCATCGTATAGGCCCGCTCGCGCAGCAGGCGGTCCTCGATCCCGGTGAACACCTTGAGCGGCTGGTGGGCCAGCAGGTCGTCCGGGCTCCAGTCCACGTCCGCGGGCGCGCCGCCGGTGCGCTCCAGCGCGAACCAGATCTCGAAGGCCAGGCCCGGATCCGTGTCGGCCACCGCCTCGGCCGCCACCACCAGATCCTCCGCCATGCGGTCACGCAGCTTGGGATCGCGCAGGCCCTCCTTGCGCAGACGGTCCATCTTGCCGCGCGGATCGGCCTTGTGAAAAGCCTTCCAGACCGATTCCAGAGCGTCGGCGCCGGTGTCGGCCCAGCGGTAGGTCTGGCGCGCGCCGCCGCCGCTCGCGACCACCTGCTGGTGTTTGCGGGCCGCTCCCCACCAGGAGGTCCATTGCGACTCGCTGACGATGCCGTGGAGGATGTCGCGGATCTCGCCTGCGGTGAGCGCCCGGTCGTAGCTCTGCAGGACGAGGCGCAGGAGATCGGGCGGAGCCAGCGACTTGAGGACATCCGGCGCCTCGATCTTGCGCCGCAGCACGTGGTCGGGCTTGAGCGGCTGGAGCAGCTTGGGCGCGGCCTTGAAGCCGACCATCAGCCCCTTGTTGCGCTCGAAGTCGACCTTGAAGCTCTCCAGACCCAGGTTCGCGTCCACCACCCGTCCGACCCCCTTGCCCTCCATCGCCACGACCGTCCCCACGTCGAACGAGAGGAGGGTCTCCAGGCGGTCCACCTTCTCCCAGGTCTTGGGGATGTCCTGGGGAGCGCGGTGCAGGCCGACGGCTTCGAACAGCCCCTTGTAGGTGGGGCGGTCGCCGTAGAGCTTGCCGAGGGTCGCGACGACGGTGGGATGGACCTTCTCGGGAGGCAGGAGGAGGTTGCCGGCGCGTTGGAGGAGCTTGAGGCGCGCCGCCCAGGCGCCCTTTTCCCGCAGCTGCTCGTCGAGCAGCTCCAGGAGGTCGCGGGCGCGTCCCTCCTCGCTGTTGCCGGAGAGAGCTCGCGCCACGCCCACGAAATAGTCCAGATCGATGGGGTCCTGCTCAAGGCTTGCGAGCCATTCCCCCTCGAGAGCCGAGAAGTCGCCCTTGGCCAGGTGGTTCTGCGTATTCCGGGAGATCGCCATAGAGAACATGGAAGATACCAGATTCTGTAAGCTAGACCTCATGAAAGAGCCGCCGGGACATGCGCCGGCTTCCGAGTCGCCTCTCGACCGCCGCTTGCGGGAGGCCGGCGTGGTGGAGCTCCTGGACCTCGTGCGCGAGCATCTGACGGCGCTCGAGCCGCCCGCGATCCGGCAGGTTCTGCACAATCCGTACTGCACTCCGGAGGTCATCGAGATCCTCGCCGGGCAGCCGCGGCTCGTCGCTTTCTACGAGGTGCGGCGCGACCTGGCGCTCCATCCGCAGACCCCTGAGCCGGTGGCCCTGCGCTTCGTGCCCGGGCTCTGGTGGCGCGACCTGATGGAGCTCGGCCTGGATACCCGCATCCGGCCGCGGGTGCGGCGGGTGGCGGACCAGTACCTGGCCATCCGGTTGCCCGAGCTCGCCCTGGGCGAAAAGATCTCCCTGGCGCGCCGCGCGGCCGCGGGTACGCTCGCCCAGCTCCGCCATGACCCCCACCCGGGCGTGATCTCGGCGATGCTCGACAATCCGCGGCTGACTGAGGATATCCTCGCGCCGGTGGTCCATGCGGCGGGCACGCCCGGACCGGTGCTCGCCGCGATTGCCGCGGACCGCCGCTGGGGCACGCGCCCCGGCCTGCAGGCTGCGCTGGCCCGCCATCCGAATATGCCGGTGGCGGCTGCCTTGCGCCTGCTGCCGCTCCTGCGCAAGCCGGAGTTGAGAGCGGTGTCACACGACATTCGTGCGCCCGAGGCCGTGCGGCAGCGGGCGCGAGTCTTGCTCGGAGAACGAGTGGAGGGATGAGCGATGGACGTCCGATTTGACCCCTGGGCGGACCGGAGCATAAAGTTATGGGCCGCGTGCCGAAAGATGTATCGAGACGACAGAGATCTCCAGCCCACGGCAAGGATGCGGAGGCCGAGACTGTGACGACGGAGGCAGGCCCCACTTCCGGAGAGGGGACCAAGCGAGCCGGACGCCCGCCCTGGGACAAGAGCGGCCCGGCCGAAGGCAGCTCCTTCGGCGAATGGCTCCGCCGCCAGCGCGAGATGCGCGAGATCAGCCTGCGCGATATCGCCGATCGCACCAAGATCAGCTTGCGCTATCTCGAAGCGATGGAGGCGGACCGCTTCGATCTGCTTCCCGCTCCCATCTTCGCCAAGGGCTTCCTCCGCGAGTACGCCCGCTACGTGGGCCTCTCGCCCGACGAGGTGGTCAACCACTACCTGGCCGTCCACCAGCCGGAACAGGTGGACCAGCAGGGCGACGCCACCCTGGTCGCCATGGAGAGGGAGAGGAAGCGGCGCAAGAAGGGGCGGGGGTGGACCTGGGGGCTCTTCCTGCTGCTGGCCGGCGCGCTGCTCCTCGCTCTCGTGGCGCTCGTCTCGTGGCTGGTCGAAAAGAGGGAGGACCAGCCCGCGACGGCTCCTCCGCCGCAGGTCGCCGCGCCGCAACCCGCGGCTCCACAGCAGCCTGTCGGGCCGCCGCCTGCGACGCCGCAGACTCCGAAGGCGCCGCTCGAGATCACCCTCGACTTCTCCGGTGAATGCTGGGTCAAGGCGGTGGCGGATGCCAAGAGCCCCATCGAGGAGATCCACGTCCAGGGCGAGTCGATGCAGCTCGAAGCCCAAAAAAGTGTCTCGGTGAAGCTCGGGAATGCGTCGGCCGCGGACATCCAGGTGAACGGCTATCCCTATCCGTTCGACAAGAGCCCCGGCAAGGTCGTGGAGCTCGTCATCGACCTCGACACGGTGCGGGCGCTGCGCGAGAAGCGAGAGGCCCGCTGAGCCATGGCCGAGAGCCAGGGCTCTCTGCTCGAACACGTCCGGTCGGGAGCCAACCGCCAGCTCCAGATTCTGGCCGCCTCCGGGCTTCTGCCGCTCCCTCCGGACGAGCTCATCCCCCTGCAGGTCGAGCTGGCCCGCGGGATCGATCCGGAGATCGCCCGGCGCGCCGTGGAGTCGCTCCGCACGGTGGATCCCCGGATCATCGCTCCGTTCCTGGAGCGCCAGGCCGGAGAGGAGGTCCTCACCTTCTTCGCCGCCGAGACCGAGCACCCGCTGCTGATCGAAACCATCCTGCGGCGGCGTGACGTGCCGCGCCCGATCCTGGTGGATCTGGCCGGCCGCCTGCCGGCCGACCTCCAGGAGATCCTCATCCTGCGCCAGGACGCCATCATCGACGAGCCGGCGATCCTCGACGCGCTGGAGCGCAATCCCCATCTCTCCGGCTATACCCAGAGGCGGATCGGTGAATATCGCGAGCACCTCCTGCCCCAGGGGCGCCGCCCCGCCGCCGCTCCCGTCCTCGCTCCGGAGCTCCCGGAGGAGATGAGCGACCACGAGCTGGCGGCGGTGGTGGAAAAGGTGCGCCAGGAGGTCCCGGCCGAGGGTGAGGTGGAGACCAAGACGGGGCTGTCCGAAGGGCAGATCCGCATGCTGCCTGTCCCCGCCCGCTTGAAGCTGGCCCGCGGCGCCAGCCGCCAGCTGCGGGCGCTCTTGCTGCGCGACACCAATCCCCAGGTCGCCCTGGTGGCTCTCCTCGGCAATCCGCTCTCGGAGCAGGAGGTGGAGCAGGCGGCGTCCAGCCGGGCCGTGCCCCCGGAGGTCCTGGAGGCGATCTCCAAGAAGCGCGAGTGGATCTCCCGCTACAACGTGGCCAAGCTCCTGGTGCAAAATGGCCGGACGCCTCTGCCGGTCGCGCTCCGGCTGGTCAACCGGATGTCGGTGCGCGACCTGCGCGACATCGGGCGTGACAAGAACGTGCCGGATGCGGTGCGCTCGACAGCCCTCCGGTTGTATAGAATCAAGCAGCAATAGGACGCCAGTATGGCCAGGGACCTCTACGCCGTCCTCGCCTTGCCACGCAATGCGACCGAGGAGCAGATCCGGCACCGCTTCCGGGAGCTGGCACGGCTGCGCCATCCGGACCGCTTCCAGGGCGAGGACAAGCAGAAGGCCGAGCTGGAGTTCCAGGAGATCACCCAGGCGTTCAACATCCTCTCCGATTCGGAGCGGCGGCGGCAGCACGACGTCGAGCTGCTGCGTCCGACCAACGATACGGACCCGCGGCAGATCTGCCGCGCCTATATGCAGCGCGGGATCAAGGCCTACAAGGAGAAGAGCTGGCTGGAGGCGGCCGACAACTTCGACCGCGCCACCAAGGCCGACCCGACCAATCCCCAGGCCTGGCAGCACCTGGCCCTCGCCTGTGCCCAGGAGAGGAACTGGCTGACCCGGGCCGTCGCGGCCATCGAGCGCGCGTGCGAGCTGGAGCCGATGAATCCGACCTATGCCAAGCAGGCGGGGCGCGTCTGCCAGATGGCCGGTCAGGTCGACCGCGCCATCTATCACTACCGCCGCGCGATCGAGTGGGGTGAGGACGACCCTGCCGTCCAGCGGTCTCTGGACGAGCTGACCAAGGCCCCGCGACGCGGGGGCCTGTTCGGAAAGGCCTGAACCATGGTGCGCGTCAAGGCTTGCGGGCTCTCGGACGTGGGGCTCACCCGGGTCCACAACGAGGACTACTTCGAGATCGACCCGGAGCACAAGCTGTACATCGTGGCCGACGGGATGGGGGGGCACAGCCACGGGGAGGTCGCCGCACAGCTCGCGGTCAACGCGATCCGCGACTTCGTCCACAAGACGGCCGACAAGGACACCACCTGGCCGTTCGGCATGGACAGCCGCCTCGAGCGGCACACCAACCTGCTCAAGATGGCGATCCGCATCGCCCACGACAGCGTGCTGCGGGCGATCAGCAAGGACGGCTCGCTCTACGGCATGGGGACGACCGTCGTCGGTGTCCTCCTGGCGGGCAACGTGGCCGCGGTGGCCCACGTGGGAGACAGCCGCGCCTATCGGTTGCGCGGCGGCCGGCTCGATCAGCTCACCCAGGACCACACCTGGGTCAACGAGCAGGTCGTGGCCGGCTTCCTCTCCAAGGAGCAGGCGCGCTCCCATCCGCTCAAGAACGTGGTGACCCGCGCTCTCGGCGGCGAGAGCGACGTGCTGGTCGACGTCCGCGAGATCGAGGTCCGGCCGGGCGACCTCTATCTCCTCTGCTCGGACGGCCTGACCGGTATGCTCTCCGACGCCGACATCCGCGACCGCCTGGCCGCGGACGGCAGCCTGCATGAGATCTGCCGCCGGTTGGTCAACGACTCGAACGCCCGCGGCGGCATCGACAACGTGACCGTGGTGGTGCTGGCGATCGAAGAAGAAGAGTGAGCCCTCACCCCCGGCCCCTCTCCCGCGAGCGGGAGAGGGGAGAAAAACGATGACACGAATAGCAGTCATTGGTGGCGGGCCGGCCGGCGCAGCCGCCGCGCTCGCTCTCGCCCGCGGAGGCGCCGAGGTCGACCTCTGGGTGCCGGGGCGGCCGGGCGAGAAGCCCTGCGGCGGCGCGGTCCCCGGGCACGTCCTGCCTCGCCTGGAAGGCTTCGATCCCTCCCTCCTGCCGGCGGTCGTGAGCCCCGAAGCGGTCCTGGAGAACGCTTCCGGACGGAGCGTCTGCCTCCCCCTCGCCGGTCTCCGCATCTTCCGCCGCGCCGACTTCGACTGCGCCCTGGTCGAGGCGGCGGTCGCGGCGGGCGCGCGGCGGATCGCCGCCAAGGTGGAGAGCGTGGACTGGGTGCCG
>DASPXX010000282.1:0-11912 GCA_035637095.1 Thermoanaerobaculia bacterium | reverse complement strand
AGAGCTTGCGCAGGCGGCCGGCGATGTCGAGCGTCAGGTCCTTCTCCTTGAGCCCCTGCGGCGTATGGGTCCCCAGGCTGCCACCGCCGTGCCCCGGATCGAGGGCGATCTTGCGCACCGCGAGCGGCAGGACGTCGGGATTGATCGGCATGGGCGCGCCGAACCGGCGGGCGGCGGTCTGCGGCTGGGTCTGCGCGACGGCCGCCCGGGGAGCCGGCGGGGGCGCCGAAGCGAGAGAGGAGATCAGCCGCGTCGAGCCGAGCAGCGCGACCGGGACGAGGATCAGCCCGAGGACGCGCACCGCGGTCCGCATCCTGTGGGTGCTCCTGCGCAGCGAGCGCGGGAGCCGGTTCTCCTTCAGCTCCACGTTGTCGCGCACCAGCTCCCGGAGAAGCCGGCGTTTCAGGGGGCTCACTGTGTGTTGCGCCACGGCAGGGGTGCTCCAGAACCTGTCTACCGCGCCTGCAGGAGGATGCGCAGGCGCTGCCCGTCCGGCTCGATGCTGGCGATCCTGACGCGGGGTCCCGCCAGGTCGAGGACCACGTGCAGCTCGTTGCCTCCCGGGGCCTCGTGGTAGCCGATGCGGATCTGCTTGACCTCGGAGGTCCCGACCGGGATGCGGGTCGGCGTAAACGGCCGGCGCACCCCGCGGATCTGCAGCACCTCGCGCGGCGGGGACTCGACGCTGATCCGCTTGTAGCTCTCCGGCCGCAGGGCGCCGTTGCCCCACAGGATCACCGTGGTGCCGCCCAGGGACGGCTCGAACGTGATGCGCTCGATGGCGGTGGCCGCGGGACCCGCGGCGGCCGCAGGGGGGGCCGGGACAGGAGCGGGAGCGGGAGCCGGCGCAGGCTTGCGCTGGACGACTTCCGGCAAAGGTTGGGATTCGGGCGGCGCCTCCTCCTGGCGGCTCGCCATGGCGTCCGAGGTGAGGCTCACCTCCTCGTGGAGCGTGGGCGGCGGCGGCGGAGCGGCCGGCCGGCGGGGGAGCGGCCGCTGTCCGGCGGTCGCGACCTCCTCGTCGCCGCCGCCCAGGCCGACCCAGCCGCCGATCCGGTCGCGCAGGAAGAACGCCGCCACGGCCACCGCGAGCAGGACGACCAGGAGAACCGGGACGAAAACGCGCCGCGACTGGTGCTGGACCGAAGCGCCTCCGGCGAGCGTCGAGAGCGGCCGCACCTGCGGCGTGTCCTGGGGCGCTGCCGGCTGCGGGAGATAGGAGGCGAAGAGGTCGTTCGCGGGAGAGGAGGGCGCGCCCGCCGTGGGGTACGACGGCGGATCGGGGATCGGCTCGTCGAAACCGACGACCGTCGGGCCGGCCTGCGTCAGGTCGAGGTCCGGCTCGTGCGGCGGGACCGGATCGTTCACCGGGCCTGCCGGCGCCGCCTCCTCCAGACGGAAGATCTCATCCAGCGGCTCCAGAGGAGGGAGCACATCGCCACCGCGCATCGGGGTCTCCTTCTGTTCCTTCTGAGTGGGAGACCAGGGTAGCACGGTTCCGGCGGCCCCTTCCAGGTCCGGGAAGGGGTCCGGCTCGTGCGCGAGCGGCGGCAGCTCGCCGGAGTCCGGCGAGGGTGGGGCCGGTGGGATGACCGGAGCAGGACGGACGCCGGTGAGGTCGAAGGGCGTGCCGCCCTGGGCCACGAACTGGTCGACGATCCGGTAGATGAGCTCCTTGCTGCCCGGGGAGAGGTCGAGGAAGCGGATCCCCATCCCGGGCAGCCGGCCGGACCCCTCGTTCGCGGTGCGGGCCCACACCACCTCGCCCTGCCCCTTGATGATCTCGAACCCGTCCCCCAACCGGAACTCCAGGTCCAGGATGCGGCCGGGCGGCTCCGGGTTGTCCGAGACGATGAACATCCCGGTGGGCGAGATGTTCGAGGAGTATTCGCTGATGAAGCCGCTGAACCGGTCGAACTTGAACTGGACCGAGGTCGCGATCGGGACGCGCCGGGAGTCGCGGGGGACGTTGGAGTATTCGACCATCGCTTGTGGTACCGGGATGATAGCAGGACGGGGGCTGTGACAGAATGCAGGGACTTGGAGGAGACCTTATGAGCACCACCGTGTTGCCAGAGACCGCCGAGCTGACGACAGAGGACTATATCGCGCTCGAAGAGCGCTACGGCGCCCACAACTACCATCCGCTCGACGTCGTCGTCAGCCGCGCCGAGGGGGTCTGGATGTGGGACGTGGAGGGGAACAAGTATCTGGACTTCCTGGCGGCCTATTCAGCCGTCAACCAGGGGCATTGCCATCCGCGGATCCTGGAGGCCCTGCTGCAGCAGGCCCATGCCGTCACCCTGACCTCCCGGGCGTTCCGCAGCGATCAGCTCGGCCTCTTCTACAAAGAGCTCTGCGAGCTCTCCGGCTTCGACAAGTTCCTGCCGATGAACACCGGAGCCGAGGCGGTGGAGACCGCCTTGAAGACCGCCCGCAAATGGGCGACGCAGGTCAAGGGAGTCCCGGACGGCCAGGCCGAGATCCTCGTCTTCAGCAACAACTTCCACGGCCGCACCATCACCATCGTCAGCTTCTCCAGCGAGCCGTCCTACCGCGCCGGCTTCGGCCCCTTCACCCCGGGCTTCCGCATCCTCCCCTATGGCGACGCCGAGGCGGTCGCCGCGGCCATGCACCCGAACGTGGCGGCGGTCCTGGTCGAGCCGATCCAGGGCGAGGCGGGCATCGTGATCCCCCCCGCGGGGTACCTGCAGCGCCTCCGCGAGATCACGCAGGAGCACAATGCGCTGCTGATCTGCGACGAGATCCAGTCCGGCCTCGGCCGCACCGGCAAGATGTTCTGCTACGAGCACGAAGGGGTCCGGCCCGACATGGTGATCGTGGGCAAGGCCCTCTCGGGAGGCTTCTACCCGGTCTCGGGCATCCTGGCGGACGATCCGGTGATGGCCGTCTTCAAGCCCGGGGAGCACGGCTCGACCTACGGCGGCAACCCGATGGCCGCCGCGGTGGGCCGCGCCGCACTGCGCGCCCTCGTCGACGAGCGGATGGTCGAGAATTCGGCGGCGCTCGGCCCCTACTTCCTCGAGCGCCTGCAGAAGATCCGCTCGCCGCACATCAAGGAGGTCCGCGGCAAAGGTCTGTGGATCGGGATCGAGCTGCACCCCGAGGCCGGCGGCGCCCGCCGCTTCTGCGAGGCGCTCCAGAAGGAAGGGCTCCTCTGCAAGGAGACCCACGACAACGTCATCCGCATCGCCCCGCCCCTGGTGATCAAGAAGGACGAGATCGACTGGGCGCTGGAGCGGCTGGAGCGGGTGCTGACGACGCTGTAGGAGAGGGCCACCACGCCGGGGGCCCTGTCTCGTGGAGGCGGAGGCCTTCCCCCGCCCGACCTCACCCCCCGACCCCCTCTCCCATCGCCCCCCCTTCCCCCGGGAGAGGGGGCGCCACCTCCCAAAGTCACATCCTGCGCGGGTGGGGGTTCCCCCTCTCCCGGTCGGTGGGGGGGCGATGGGAGAGGGGGCCAGGGGGTGAGGTCTCGGGGTGGGGGCCCTTTACGGCGCCGGCTTCAACTTTTCCGGCCACCACGCCTCGTCCCCCGGGTTGTGCAGCGTCCAGTAGGGGATGCGGTCGCACTTGGCCATGCGGTAGAGCGTGCCGTCCTCGCGCTCGAAGCGGAGGAGGCGGTGGGGGGGCTGGGGATCGAAGGTGTAGGTGAGAACCGAGGTCCCGCTGGTCAGCTTGAGCTCGACGCCGGGCACGGCGCCGGCCGCCGTCTCCACCGCCGGCAGGCTCCGCTTCTCCACCCGGTAGGAGGCGGGCTCGAGCTTCGGGAAGGACCCGTAGAGGAGCGACGGGAAGATGCTCAGGGTCGCCGGCGCCGCTCCCCGCACGTAGCCGCGCAGGAAGAGAGGGAGGCCGTCCTCGGGGAGGGTGCCCTCCGGGAAGTCCATCGTGCGGTCGCCCTGGCCGTCGAAATACGAGCGGGTCTCCAGCCGGCCGCCGGCCATCTCGGCCATCGAGACGCCGCACGCCTCGGTGCTCGTCGCGGCGATCTTGCGCAGCGCGCCGGTGTCCCGGCGGGCGAAGACGCTCGCCATCTGGTGGTAGGTGTAGATGCCGGTCGGCACGTCGCGGATGTGGTTCAGCTTGAGGACGTCGAAGCCGTCCGGGCGCGGCGTATCCGCCTTGACGTCCAGCTCCGGCGCCCAGGGCTCCTTGACCACGACGAGCAGGGCGCGGCCGGGGAAGTGGTGGCCGTAGCGGGCCCAGGTCACGTCGTAGGCGCAGTACTCGGCCTTGCCGTCGTCCCAGACCGGAGAGACGCGCCAGCCCGGATCTCCCAGGGCGGGCATCCGCTCATCCAGCGCCGCCGCGCCGGCACCGCCGGCTCCCGCCCGGTCCGGCAGCGAGTCGGACCGGATCGCCCAGACGGCCAGGGCCAGAAACAGGAGGGCGGCCAGCGACTTCAGGAAAATCTTCATCGGGCCCCCAGTATATGATGGGTCGCGCAACGGGTTACCTCGATGGTCTCGCTTCACTCGGAGAACCACGCTGTGCCATGAGCCTGCGCTGGCGCGATCTGCCCTGGTCGGTCAAGCTCACCGTGCTGCTGAGCATTCCGGCGGTCGCCCCTCTGACGGTGGTGATCCTGCTGCATGGGCTGGCGGCCCGCGACTTGGCGGTGGTCGGCCTGACCGCGCTCCTCGCCATCGCCTTAGGTCTCGCGGCGGCGCGCTGGGCCACCCGTCCCCTGCGCCTGGTCGGCCAGACCGCGAACGCCCTCGCCGCGGGAGACATGTCGCGCCGCGTCGGTCTCCGGCAGGGCGACGAGGTCGGGCGCCTGGCCGCCGCCTTCGATCTAATGGCCGGCGCGCTGGCCGGCAAGGACGCCGAGCTGCGCCAACACGCCGGGCGGCTCGAGCGGCGCGTGGAGGAGCAGACCGCGGTGCTGCGCTCCTCGGCGGCCGAGCTGCGCGCCCTCTTCGCGGCGATGCGCGACGCCATCTTCATCTTCGACGACGAGGGGCTCTGCCTGAAAGTGGCCCCCACCCGGGCGGCGGCCTCCAGCCGCGTCGTGGCCGAGCTGCACGGCCGCCGCCTGCAGGACGTCTTTCCCGCCGAGCAGGCGGACCTGTTCCTGTCGCGGATCCATGAGGCCCTGGACAGCTGGCAGACCGTTCACCTGGAGTACGACCTGGTGGTCGACGGCGCCGGCCGCTGGCTGGAGGCGGCGATCACCCCGCTCCTGGAGCGCTCGGTGGTCTGGGTGGCGCGCGACATCACCTGGCGCCGGCGGGGAGAGGAGGAGCGGCGCGAGCTCCTGCTGCGCGAGCAGGAGGCGCGCCGCCGGGCCGAGGAGGCCAACCGGATCAAGGACGAGTTCCTGAGCACGCTCTCCCACGAGCTGCGCACGCCGCTCAACGCGATCCTGGGCTGGACCTGGCTGACCAAGAGCGGCTCTCTCGACGCGGACGGCATGCGGCGGGCGCTCGACACCATCGAGCGCAATGCCAAGGCGCAGAGCCAGATCATCGACGACCTGTTGGACGTCTCGCGGATCATCACCGGCAAGCTCCGCTTGAAGCTCCGCCGCGTCGAGCTGCCGCAGGTCATCGCGACGGCGGTCGACGCGGTGCGGCCGGCCGCCGAGGCCAAGGAGATCCGCATCGAGACCTCCTGCGACCCCGACGTCCCGCCCATCCCGGGCGACCCCAACCGGATGCAGCAGGTGATCTGGAACCTCCTCGCCAACGCCGTCAAGTTCACGCCGGAGAAGGGGCGCGTCGAGATCCGCCTGGAGCGCGCCGGGGGGCAGGCCCGCATCCGGGTGAGCGACACCGGGATCGGCATCCGCGCCGACTTCCTCGCCTACGCGTTCGAACGTTTCCGGCAGGCGGACAGCAGCACGACCCGCGTGCACGGCGGTCTCGGCCTGGGCCTCGCCATCGTCCGCCATCTGGTCGAGCTGCACGGCGGGACGGTGCAGGCGGAGAGCGGCGGGGAGGGGATGGGATCGACCTTCACCGTGACCTTGCCGGCGACGACGCCCCGCGCGTTGCGGCCGGCGGAGCCGGTGCCGGAGCGCGCGCCCGAGGAGGCGGCGGAGGCGGCCGGCGGCGCGGAGATCGAGGAGGTCCAGGGTTTGCACGTCCTCCTGGTGGACGACGAGCAGGACGTCCGCGAGGTGCTGCCTCACGTCCTCGAACGGTTCGGCGCCCGGGTCCGCACCGCGGCCTCGGCCATGGAAGCGTTGGACGACCTGCTCCAGGAGGGGGCCGACGTGATCATCGCGGACATCGGGATGCCGGACGTGGACGGCTACGAGCTGATCCGCCGCATCCGCGGGCTGGACGGCGAGATCCGCGAGATCCCGGCCATCGCGCTCACGGCCTACGCCGCGGAGGGCGACCGCCGCAAGGCGCTGGAGGCGGGCTTTCAGCTGCATCTGGCCAAACCGGTGGAGCCCTATCAGCTCGCGGCCGCCGTCGCGCAGGTGGTGAAGCCCTCACCCCAGAAACGATCGTGAAGACCGAGGAAGGGAGGACAGGATGGTGATGAAGACGCTGTGGATGGCTCTCGCTCTGCTGCCGCTGACGGCAGGCTTTGCTCACGCCGAGGGCAAGAGCGAAGCGGAAGCGATGGCGGCGCAACACCAGCACGACGCCCCGAAACCGACCGAAGCCGCCACGACGCCGCCCGCGCAGGCGGTGACCGGCGAGGACGTGGTCTACGCCGAGGTGGGCGGCCAGCCGGTCCACGGCTACCTGGCGCGCCCGAAGAGCGCCAAGGGACCGCTGCCCGGCCTCATCGTGATCCACGAGTGGTGGGGTCTCAACGACAACATCCGCCAGATGACGAAGCGGCTGGCCGGCGAGGGCTATACCGCGCTCGCCGTGGACCTCTACGGCGGCCAGACCGCCGACAAGCCCGAGGCCGCCCAGCAGCTCATGCAGAAAGTGCTGGCGGACCTAGGACCCGGCGAGCAGAACGTGCGCGCCGCCTATCAATATCTGGAGACGAAGCAGAAGGCGCCGAAGATCGGAGTCATCGGCTGGTGCTTCGGCGGCGGCTGGTCGCTCCAGACCGCCCTCCTCCTGCCCGACAAGATCGACGCAACCGTCATCTACTACGGCCACCTGGAGACCGACAAGGAGAAGCTCCGCCCGCTCCAGATGCCGGTGATCGGCTTCTTCGGCGGCAAGGACACGAGCATCCCGGTCGAGAGCATCCGCGCGTTCGAGTCCGCCCTGAAGAGCCTCGGCAAGAGCGTCGAGATCCACATCTACGACGACGCGAACCACGCCTTCGCCAACGCCTCCGGAGGCAACTACAACCCCGCCGCGGCCAAGGACGCCTGGGGGAGGACGACGGCGTTCCTGGCGAAGCACCTGAAGTAGCGCCACCCGGGCCGCTCCCAGCATCGCCGTGCGGTCGTTGAGAATCACCCGCACGGCGACGCGCTCCAGGAAGGGCACGAAGCGCAGGGTCCCGTCAAAGTCATCGTAGCCCCGCTATGAGAGGTTATTCTCCCTGCTTCAAGGCCTGCGGGTGATCAAGCGCTTCAGGACACGAAGGCGCTCCCTGTCTTCATCGTAAAAGAAGTGGCCCTTTTCGAGACGCTCGTACGCGCGAGCGATTTCCTTGCGAAGCTCCTGAAGAGCCTCGTCGCGGGTGGCCCCCATGGCCTCGAGATCCGCTTCGGGAAAGCTGGCCCGGTAGCGCTTGCCACTCGGTGCGATGCTGACACTCAAGGGGGTCACGAGGACCAGGTCGGGCTCAGGCAGGGTGTGGATCGCGCCAAGGCCGGCCGGGGCGGCTTTGCGGAGACGCTTTTCCACCTTGAGCGCGTCGTTGGCGAGCTTCCTCAGGGAGCGGAAGAGCTGGGCTTGTTCCTTGAGCGCCTCCGCGTACTCGCGGGCCATCTCCGACTCGCGAAAGCGAGGGCCATCCGCGCGGTTCCTGTGGTAGGTCCGCAACATTTCGAGGTCGGCCCGGGTGATGCGCAGGCGATTGCCGCGAGGGACCTCGAGGCGCAACTCCCGGATGTAGCGAGCGAGCTTCGCGCTCGTGAGGCCCAGGAGATTGACCGCCTGCGCGGCGGTAAAGACCTCTGCCTCCGGCTCGGCCGCGGCGGTCTGGTTGCGGCCGGGCTCCGGCTCTTCCAGATCATGACTCATGGATTTCTCCTCGTTGAAGGACGTCATTGCAGACCCGGGCCGCCAGGAAGACTTCGAACGCTTCCAGGAAATGGCCGAACAGACGCCGGAAGCTCGCCAGGGCCGGATCGCGGTGGTCCGTGGCCGTGATCACCAGGAGCGCCGAGGGAGAGATCTCTGCGCGATGCTGCAAGAGGTGGGCGGTATAGAAAAAGGTCAAAGGATCGGTGCCCAGAGCTTCGAGAACCTTCCCCAGGGTTTCGAGCTTCGGCAGCTCCTTGCCGCTCTCGTATTTGGACTCCTGACTCTTCCCTATGCCGGCTTTGCGCGCCAGAGCGGCCTGGGAGAGGCCGGCCGACTCGCGAAGGGCCCGGAGAGCCCTCCCAAACTCGGCGAACATTTCGCCTCGCATCGTGCGCCTCCTCGATCGAAGCTCCTCCGTTGGAAAAGAAAAAGGCTCGCCCTCATGCAAAAGGAATCGGCCGGGTGGGGATGCGCGAGAACCGCAACATGCGGACCAGCCAGGCGCCGGCGTCGAAGGCGCTCTCCCAGGGGTCTGCGGCCTCCGTGGCAAACATCCGGTCGACGGCCGCCAGGGCGAGAGGGCCTCCGTCCTCGGGCTCGAAGCCTTCGAGGTCGCTCCGGAAAGGCACGACGCTGGGAAGCTCTCCCGCCGCCGCCTGAAGCGCCAGGAGGTCGATCGTCACCAGGGCGAGCTCTGGGAGATCCCCGGTCTCCAGATAATGGTGGCGCAGGCCGCCCAACGTCTCCCGGGCTTCCTCGATCCGGCCGAGCTTGGCCTGCACCCGCGCTTCCAACCGGTACAGGCTGTTGAGCTCCTCCGTGTCGCGGGCGAGCAGCGGATAGACCGAGACGCCTTTGTCCAGGAGGTAGCGTGTGTAACCGTCTCGATTCGGATGCTCCGGCTCGATGGCGAAGGCGAGGCTCAGGACGGCTCGGCCACAGAGCGCCGGGTGGCGGTCAGGGGGCGGGATGTTCATCAGGACCTCGGCGGCCGCCTGGGCAAAGCCGAGCTCTGCGAGGAGCACACCCTGAAGCAGCCGTGTCGTGTCGCGCTCGGCCGGCGCTTCCTCCCCGAACAAAATTCCCGCGTATTTGAAGAGAGCCAGAGCTTCGTCCGGCCGTCCCTGCTCCCAACGGACCAGGCCGAGACCGCGCGAGAACACGGCATGGTCCGCCGGCTCCTGGAGCGCCGGAACGGCCGAGACGAACGCCTCGGCGGCGAGCTCGGGCTCCCCGTCGAGGCGCAGGGCGTTGCCTTCCAGGCAGCGGGCGCAGGCGAGGACCCCGTCCGCCACCTCGGACGGCGCGAGATGGGACGCCAGGTGGCCGGCGATCCGGGCCAGCCGCAAGGCGTCCTGGGTCGCCTGGAGCTGGGACTCCGCGCTCTTTTGCAGCAGGAGCTCCGCCAGATCGAGAGAGTGGAAACGCTCCTGCGCGAGCAGGCGGTGCCGCGCCTCGGGCGCTGCGGCGAGCAGCTCTGTGAGCAACGGCTCGGCGGGCATCGCGGGCTCCTCATTCATCCTTCGGTTCCTCGTTGTCGTGGAGCAGGCTCCGCAGGCTGGCGAGCAGCGGCTTCAGGCGGTCGTGCACGTCGCAGCGGATCACCGCATCCAGCTCGCATATGCCGGCGAGGGGGCCGTCGATGTCCCCTTCGCGCTCCGGCAGGCGGAGACCCGCGGCGGTGGCCTCCAGGTCGGCCCGCGCCTCATCGAGCCGCTCGATCGTGTGGCGCAACTGCTCTCGTGCCGCGGCGAGGGCTTCCGTCGACGTGGCGGTCAGGGTCGGTCGGTGCGTCATCGGCATGACCGGCAGCGTAAAACTGGAATGGCCCTCGAGCAGCGGTCTACCCGCTTGCGATAACGCTGGCAGGCAGAATTCTGGGAAAGTTGTCCCTTGGTACCCCGTCTCCGGCAACTTTACTTGTGGAGAGCGGTCAAGCTGTCCCGCTGGGAGGTCTTCAGCACACCTCCAGATAGTGGAAAGCTGTCACACCTCACCAAAGGGGGCGGCCCATGGGTCGAGAGAGGGGAAGGAAACCGACGCCGAAGCAACGCGCCCGGGCGATCCGGCGGCTGCGCCAGGAGATGGACTGGCCGGCGGAGCGGCTCGGGGAGGCCAACGATCTGTCGGAAGGGGTCATGCACAACCTGGAAAAGGGCTGGCGGAAGGAGCCGAGCCGCCAGGAGGCGGAGGAGATCATCGCGCCCATGGGGCTGCCCGCCGCGGCGCTCGACATGGCTCTCGGCTTCGGCCAGTGGGTTCGGGCCGCGGCACCGTCTCCCGAGCCGGTGACGCCGGAGGAAGAGGACATCCGCCGCTGCGTGGTAGGCGCCGGTTTGATCGGGCACCATGTGGCGCGGATTGTCTATCCGCTCCTGGTACGCCGCAAGCGCGAGGAGCGCATCGCCCTCGACCGGCAGCGCGCCGAGGAGAATTGCGGGCACCTCCGCCAATTGCCCATGGTGCAGGCGCGACGCGAGCGGATACGGATCGCCGAGGACTACCAGACATGGGCTATGGTCGAGCGCCTGGCTTTTGAGTCCGAGCGCGCCGCGGCCGACACGCCGGCCAAGGCGATCGAATGGGCCGAGCTCGCCTTGTTCACCGTTCCCTTCGTGCCAGGGCCGGAGAGCCGCCGCAAGCGCCTCGAAGGATGGGGCACCTTCTCGCTCGCGAACGCTCACCGGGTCGACAACGACCTCGACGTCTCCGACAGCGCTTTCCAGAAGGGCTGGGCGTCCTGGGCGGCGGGCGAAGAGGACGATCTTCCTCTCGCCGAGTGGTGGCCCCTCGATCGCGAAGCGTCACTCCGGCGTGAGCAGCGGCGATTTTCGGAAGCCCTGGAGCTCCACAGGAAGGCCCTGGAGCTCAGCCCGGAGGAGGGAAGAGGCCGCATCCTCCTCAACAAGGCCGCGACGCTCGATCAGATGGAAAACGTGGAAGCGGCCATCGAGGCCTTGCAGCAGGCACGGCCGCATGTCGAGAAGGCGGGCAAACCGCGAGACATCTGGGTGTTGCTCTTCAATCTCTCGGTGGCCCTGCGGAAGCTCGGCAAATTACGGGCCGCGGAGGACCTCGTGCCGGCAGTTCGCGAAGTGGTCGGCGATGACGAGCTGGATTTGATTCGCACGCTCTGGAACGAGGCCCTGGTCGATGCGGGCCTCGGGCGGATCGCCAAGGCCACGGCCGCTCTCGAGCAGGTCTTCGACAACCTGGTGGCTCACGGGCTCCCCTACGACGCCGCTTTCGCCGGGCTGGATCTGGCCGCGGTCCATCTCGAACGAGGGCACACACGCGAGGTGATGTTCCTGGCGGGGCGGATGCAGGCGGTCTTTCGAACGTACAACATCGAGCGCGAAGCCCTGGCCGCCCTCGGTGTCTTCTGCGAGGCCGCGCGCCGGGAGGAAGCCACGGTGGAGCTGGCCCGGCGGACCGCCGAAGCCATCAAAAGGGCGCAACAAGAGGCCCCCCCGAGGGGGGGCCGAGGCGGAAAAGCCTAGTGGCCGCAGGCGCCGCCCGGGTCAGCGCCGCAGCCGATGTCGCCGGTCGGCACTGCGCTCGCGCCGCAGCCGCCGTGCGGGTCCATGCCACAGCCGATGTCGCCGGTGGGCACTGCGCTTGCGCCGCAGGCGCCGTGCGGGTCAGCGCCGCAGCCGATGTCGCCGGTGGGCACCGAGCTCTCCCGGCAGGCGCCGCCCGGGTCAGCGATGCAGCCGATGTCGCCCCAGAGGGCGGCCACCTGGTGCCAAAGGCGGTCCAGGAGCTGCGGGG
>DASPXX010000281.1:0-22387 GCA_035637095.1 Thermoanaerobaculia bacterium | reverse complement strand
GGAGTCGGCCCCGACGTGCCCGTCGGTCTGCACGTGGAGCGCTCGCCCGAGCTCGTCCTCGGCGCTCTGGCGGTGCTCCTCGCCGGCGGCGCCTACGTGCCTCTCGACCCGTCCCACCCCGAGGAGCGCCTGGCCTTCATGGTCCGCGAGAGCGGCATGCCCGTGCTGCTGAGCGCTCTGCTCGACCCGGGCGAACCGCCGGCCTGGGCCGGGGAGGCGCGGGTGGTCGGGATTGAAACCGGCGAGGCGGCCGGCTCCCCGCGGCCTCCCGTCCGCTGCGCGCCCGAGAACCTGGCCTATGTGATCTACACCTCGGGATCCACGGGGCGCCCCAAGGGGGTGCAGGTCCCCCGCCGCGGCCTCCTCGGACTCGTGGACTGGCATCTGCGCGCCTACGGTGTGACCGGGCGCGACCGGGCGACGCTCCTGGCTTCGCCCTCGTTCGACGCCTCGGTCTGGGAGGTCTGGCCCTATCTCGCGGCCGGCGCGAGCCTCTACGTGCCCGACGAGGAGACGCGCCTCGAGCCCGGCCGGCTCCTGGCGTGGATGGCCGCCGAGGGGATCACTCTCGCCTTCCTCCCGACCCCGCTGGCCGAGCTGTTCGTCGAGAGGGCCGAGGAGGGTCTCCCGGAAGGCTTCGCTCTGCGCGCCCTGCTGGCGGGCGGCGACCGGCTGCAGCGCGCGCCGCGCCGTCTGCTCCCCTTCGCGCTGGTGAACCACTACGGGCCGACCGAGAGCAGCGTCGTCGCCACCTGGGCGCCGGTGCCGGCCGCCGGCAGACGGCCTCCCGCCATCGGCCGGCCGATCGACGGCACGCGCGTCTCCATCCTGGACCATGGCGAGCTGGCTCTGGCCGGCGTGCCGGGCGAGCTCGCGATCGGCGGCGCAGGCCTCGCCCGCGGCTACCTCGGCCGCCCGGACCTCACGGCGGAGCGGTTCGTCCCCGACCCGTGGGCCGGTCTGCCGGGGGAGCGGATCTACCGGACCGGCGACCGGGTCCGCTGGCGGCCCGAAGGCGGCCTCGATTTCCTCGGCCGGATCGATCGCCAGGTCAAGCTGCGCGGCTTCCGCATCGAGCCGGGGGAGATCGAGAGCGCGTTGCAGCGGCACCCCCGCGTGCGTGAAGCCGTGGTGACGGCGCGCGACGACGGAGCCCAGGGCCGCCATCTGGTCGCCTATGTGGTGCCGCGGGCCGCCGAGGCCGCTGCTCCCGAAGAGGAGGCGGTCCTCCACCTGTCCCACTGGCAGGAGCTGTACGACGAGACCTACGGCCGCGGCCCGGATTCGGGTGGGGCCGAGGACCCGTCGTTCAACATCCAGGGCTGGAACAGCAGCTACACCGGGGAGCCGATCCCGGCCGAGGAGATGCGGGAGTGGCAGGAGGGGACCGTGGACCGGCTCCTCGCCCTGCCGCACCGCCGGGTGATCGAGGTCGGCTGCGGCACCGGCCTGCTCCTCTTCCGCATCGCTCCCCACGCCGAGCGCTACCGCGGCACCGACTTCTCGGCCGTGGCCTTGGGCCAGGTCCGGGCCGCCCTGAGCCGCCGCGGCCTCCCGCAGGTGGAGCTGGCTCAGGGGCTCGCCGACGACTGGATCGGCGTCTCCCCCGGCGACTTCGAGCTGGTCGTCCTCAACTCCGTGGTGCAGTACTTCCCGAGCGTCGACTACCTGGTCCGCGTGCTGGAGGGCGCGGTCGCGGCGGTCGCTCCGGGAGGCGCGGTCTTCGTGGGCGACGTGCGCAGCCGGCCTCTGCTGGAAGCGTTCTACACCTCGGTCGAGCTGTTCCAGGCGCCCCCCGGCCGCGAGGTGGCCGACCTGCGGCGGCGCGTGCGGAGGAGGGTGGCGGACGAGGAGGAGCTGGTCCTCGATCCCGCCTTCTTCCATCTCCTGGCGCAGCGGCTCCCGGCGATCACCGGAGTCGATCTTTTGCTCAAGCGGGGCCGCCACCACAACGAGCTGACCCGCTTCCGCTACGACGTGGTGCTGCACGTCGGCCCTCACGTCCCCGTCGAGTCCCCGGACCCGCTCCTCCTCTCGGGCCTCCCCAACGCCCGCCTCACCGCCGAAGCCGCTGCCCTGGAGCTGCTGGCCGGCGCCGGACAGGAGCTCGAAACCGTCGAGGAGCTGCGCCAGGCGATCGTGGAGCGGACCGCACCGGCGATCGATCCCGAGGATCTCCAGGCCCAGGGCGAGCGTCTGGGCTACGAGGTGGAGCTGACCGTCGATCCCACCTCGCCGTTCCGCTTCGGCGCGGTTCTACGAGGCGGGGCCGCCGCATTTCCCCCTCTCCCGGGCGGGCGTGAGTGCGGGTGGGAGAGGGGGCCAGGGGGTGAGGGTCCCTTCGCCAACGATCCGCTCCGGGGCCGGTTGGTCCCGGAGCTGCGCCGGCTGCTCCAGGCCGAGCTGCCCGACTACATGGTTCCCGCGGCGTTCGTGCTGCTCGACCGCCTGCCGCTCACCGTCCACGGCAAGGTGGACCGCGCCGCCCTGCCGGAGCCGGACCCCGTCCGCCCCTCGACCGCCTCGGCGCCGCCGCGCACGCCTCTGGAGATCTCCCTCGCCGCCATCTGGCGGGAGGTCCTGGGGATGGAGGAGGTGGGGCTGGACGACGACTTCTTCGAGCTGGGAGGCCATTCGCTCCTCGCCACCCAGGTCACCTCGCGCATCCGCGAGACCCTGGGGGTCGACCTGCCGCTGCGGGCGCTCTTCGAGGCGCCCAGCCTCGCGGGCCTGGCAGGCCGCATCGAGAACCTGCAGCGATCTGATTCGACGGACGGCCTGCCGCCGCTCCTCCCTGTTCCGCGCGGCCGCAACCTGCCGCTCTCCTTCGCCCAGGAGCGGCTGTGGTTCCTGGCCCAGCTTGCCCCGGGGTCCCCCGCCTACAACATGCCCTTCGCCGCGCGCCTGACCGGCCGTCTCGACCGCGCCGCCCTGGCCGCGGCCCTCTCCGAGATCGTCCGGCGCCACGAGACGCTCCGCACCACCTTCAGAATGGGCTCGGCGGGCCGCCCCGCGCAGGTGATTTATCGCTCCAGTCAGATACCGCTGCCGCTTCTCGATCTCTCGAGCCTGCCGGAGGCCGCCCGCGGCGCCGAGGCCCGGCGGCTCGCGGCCGAGACCGCGCTCGCGCCCTTCGATCTCGCCCGCGGTCCCCTGGTCCGCTCCCTCCTCATCCGGCTGGCCGCGGCCGAGCACGCTGTCCTCTGGGTCACCCACCACATCGCGGCCGACGGCTGGTCGATCGGCGCCGTGTTCCTGCCCGAGCTGAGCGCGCTCTATGCCGCCTTCGCACAGGGCCGGCCCTCGCCGCTCCCGGATCTGCCCGTCCAGTACGCCGACTTCGCCGTCTGGCAGAGGGGATGGCTCCAGGGCGAGAGGCTGGAGGAGCAGATCGGGTACTGGCGCCGGCAGCTCGCCGGGGCCGCCACACTGGAGCTGCCCACCGACCATCCGCGGCGTCCCGTCCCCTCGGCCCGCGGCGCCTCGCGGCGCTGGACCCTGTCCGCCGAGCGGACCGAGAGGCTGCGCGACCTCGCCCGCGAGCAGGGTGCGACCCTCTTCATGGCGCTCCACGCCGGCTTCGCGGCCCTGCTCCAGCGCACCACCGGGATGGACGACGTGGTCGTCGGCATGCCCGTGGCGAGCCGCACGCGCACCGAGATCGAGGGGCTGATCGGGTTCTTCGTGAACACCCTCGTCCTGCGCACCGACCTTGCCGGGGACCCGGACTACCCGGCCGTCCTCACCCGCTCGCGGGAAGCCGCCCTCGGCGCCTTTGCGCACCAGGACCTCCCCTTCGAGAAGCTGGTCGACGAGCTGGGGCTCCCCCGCGACCCCTACCGGCCGCCGCTGCTGCGGGTCCTCCTCCAGCTCCAGAACGCGCCCGGAGGAGATCTGGAGCTGCCCGGCCTCACCCTCGCGCCGTTCGCCACGGGGGCCGAGACCGCGCGCTTCGAGCTGGTGGTCAACCTCTTCGAAGGACCGGACGGCTTGAGTGCCACCCTCACCTACGACACCGACCTTTTCGAGGACGCCACGATCGCCCGCCTCGGCGCCCACTGCGAAGCGCTCCTCGGCGGCTGGATGGAAACGCCGGACCGGCCGCTGTCCGAGCTGAGCTTCCTTTCCACGGCGGAGAGGCATCAGCTCCTGGTGGAGTGGAACGGAGAGTCTTTCGACTGTGCTGTGACCTGCCTCCACCATCGCTTCGAAGAGCAGGTGGACCGGGTGCCGGATGCTCCCGCCCTGTCGGCGGCCGGAGAGCGGCTCACCTACCGGGAGCTGGACGAGCGGGCGAACCGGTTCGCCCACCACCTGCTGGCCGCGGGCACGCTCCCCGGCGACCGCGTGGCCCTCTGCCTGGAGAGATCCGCCGGCATGGTCGCCACGATCCTCGCCGTGCTCAAGGCCGGAGCCGCCTACGTGCCCCTCGATCCGGCCTGGCCCGCGGAGCGCCTCGCTCATGCGCTGGAGGACAGCGGCGCGCTGCTCCTGATCACCGAGGGGGATCTGGTCCCGCCCGGGGTCGGCCCGCGCCGGGTGCATCTCGATGCCGACCGCGAAGCGATCGAGCGCCGCAGCGCCGGGCGTCCGGCCGTGGGGGCCGATCCGGCCCTCCCGGCCTACGTCATCTACACCTCGGGCTCCACAGGCAAGCCGAAGGGGGTGGTGGTCACCCACGCCAACGTGGACCGGCTCCTCACCGCCACCGCGCCCTGGTTCGGCTTCGGCCCCGCGGACGTCTGGACCCTCTTCCACTCCTATGCCTTCGACTTCTCGGTCTGGGAGCTCTGGGGCTCCCTCCGCCATGGCGGCCGGCTGGTGGTCGTGCCCTACTGGGAGAGCCGCTCGCCCGAGGACTTCTACCGCCTCCTCAAAGACGAGCGGGTGACCGTCCTCAACCAGACGCCGTCGGCGTTCCGCCAGCTCCTCTGGGCCGAGGACCCTCACCCCCTGGCCCCCTCTCCCACCCGCACTCACGCCCACCCGGGAGAGGGGGAATCTCCTCTCGCCCTGCGCTGGGTGATCTTCGGCGGCGAGGCCCTGGAGCTTTCGAGCCTCGCCCCCTGGTTCGAGCGCCATGGCGACCGCCAGCCGCGGCTGGTCAACATGTACGGCATCACCGAGACGACCGTCCACGTGACGTTCCGGCTCCTCGAGGCCGAAGACCTGGGCCGCGGCAGCGTCGTCGGCCGGCCGATCCCGGACCTCTCCGTCCACGTGCTCGACCCCGCGCTCCGGCCGCAGCCGATCGGGGTGCCCGGGGAGATCCACGTGGGCGGCGCGGGCCTCGCCCTGGGCTATCTCGGACGGCCGGACCTCACCGCCGAGCGCTTCGTGCCCGATCCGTTCTCGGGCGAGCCCGGCGCGCGGCTCTACCGGTCGGGAGACCTGGCGCGGCGCCTGCCGGACGGCGACCTGGAGTCCCTCGGACGGATCGACCGCCAGATCAAGATCCGCGGCTTCCGCATCGAGCTGGGGGAGATCGAAGCAGCGCTGTCCGCGCACCCGGCCGTGCGCGATTCCGCGGTCCTGGCGCGCGAGGGCGCCGGCAGCAGCGAGCGCCGGTTGGTGGCCTACGTGGTCCCCCCCTCCTCCCCGGAACCGCTGCGCGCCTTCCTGGCCGACCGGCTGCCCGATTACATGGTCCCCTCGGCCTTCGTCTTCCTGGATGCGCTGCCTCTCACTCCGAACGGCAAGGTCGACCGCCGGGCGTTGCCGGCTCCGGAAGAGGCCGGGACCGAGCCGCAGCGCGAGCACGTGCCGCCGCGCTCGGATCTCGAACGCTTCCTCGCCGGGCTGCTCCAGGACGTCCTCGGGCTTCCGGCGGAGCGGGAGATCGGGGTCCACGACGACTTCTTCACGCTCGGCGGCAACTCGATCCTCGGCGCGATCCTCATCCACCGCCTCCAGGAGACGCTGCGCGAGATCGTCCACGTCGTCGCGATCTTCGACCATCCCACGGTGGCCAGCCTCGCTACCTATATCAAGGAGCAGCACCCGGCCGCCGCCCGGCGGATCTGGGGGGAAGGAGAGGCGGGGGAGGAGGCCGCACCCGCGGCGCTGGTCGGACCTGCGGAGGTCGCGGAGATGCGGCGGTTGATCGTCGCCTCGCGTCCGGCGCCGGTCCCCGAGCCCGAGGAGCCGCGCAACCCGCCGGCCCTCTTCGTGCTCTCAGCCCCCCGGTCGGGCTCGACCCTCCTGCGGGTCATGCTGGGAGCGCACCCGGAGCTGTTCGCCCCGCCGGAGCTGGAGCTCCTCACCTTCCGCACCCTGGAGGAGAGGCACATCGCGTTCCAGGGACGCGACCGCTTCTGGCTGGAGGGGCTCGTCCGCGCAGTCATGGAAGCCCGCGGAGTGAGCGCCGCCGACGCCGAGCGGATCATCGAGGACGGCGAGCGGCAGGGGTGGACCACGCGCCGCTTCTACCGCGAGCTCCAGGAGTGGCTCGGGGGAAGGATGCTCGTCGACAAGACCCCCTCCTACGCTCTCGATCCCGAGGTGCTGCGCCGGGCCGAAGCGGGATTCGCCGGCGCGCGCTACCTCCATCTGATCCGCCATCCGCAGGCCGCCCTCCGGTCGTTTGAGGAGGCCCGGCTCGACCAGATTTTCTTCCGCCAGCCGCACCCGTTCACCCGGCGCCAGCTCGCCGAGCTGGTCTGGACCGAGAGCAACCGCAACATCCTCGGCTTCCTGGAGGATGTCCCGGCCGGGCGCTGGACGACCGTGCGTTTCGAGGAGCTGGTGCGGGAGCCGGAGCGCGTGCTCCGCGAGGCCTGCGAATTCCTGGGCCTGGACTTCCATCCGCAGATGGCCGAGCCCTACCGCGAGGGGACCGCCCGCATGGTGGACGGCCCGCACGCCGTCTCCCGCATGCTGGGGGACGTCAAGTTCCTCACCCACGGCCGGGTGGACCCCGCGGCGGCGGAGCGCTGGCGGGAAGCGGGGGAGGCCCCCCTCGGCGGTCCCGCCCGGGAGCTGGCCGAAGAGCTCGGGTATCCGCAGAAAGTCTTGGAACGCGGCGTGCTCGTCCCGCTCCAGCAAGGCACGCCGGACCGCCGCCCGCTGTTCTGCGTCCACCCGGTCGGAGGCGAGGTCGTCGCCTACCGCGAGCTGGCGCGGCGCCTGCCCGGCCAGACCGTCTACGGCCTGCAATCCCCCGAAAAGCCGCTCGACGACCTGCGCGAAGTGGCTGCGCTCTATCTAGATGCCGTGCAACAGGTCCAGCCGCAGGGTCCCTACCGTCTGGCCGGCTGGTCCATGGGAGGAGTCGTGGCCTTCGAGATGGCCCGCCAGCTCAACGAGCGCGGAGAACAGGTCGAGCTTCTGGCGCTGATCGACACGGTCTCGCCGGTTCTCTGGGCCCAGGAGCCCGAGCCGGACGACACCGGCCTGGTCGCCGCCTTCGCGCTGGACCTCGCCCGCCTCTCCGGAGCCACCGTCCCCGACGTGGACCTCACCGGGCTCGACAAGGAAGGAGCCCTCGCCCTGGTCCTGAAGCTCGGGAGAGAGGCGGGAGTCCTCGCCCCCGGAGTGGAGCTCGCGGACCTGCGCCGGCTGTTCGACCGCTTCCGCGCCAACCGCCGCGCGCTGTCCACCTACGAGCCGCATCTGTATGAGGGAGAGGCCGTCCTCTTCCGTGCCCATGAGCGGCCGGCCGGAAGAGAGGAGGACCCCGCTCTGGGCTGGACCGGTCTCGTGGCCAATCTGACCGTGCGCGAGGTTCCCGGGGACCACTACACGATCCTGCGGGAGGACGTGGAAGCCCTGGCCGGACACATGCGTCTCCTATAGAATGGAGATGGTATGGCTCAGCGCAGACAAAGCCTTCTCGGGATCGGCGTCTATACGGTCCCCGAGGCGACTCGGCTCACGGGGGTCTCTGCACCTCGAATCAGGCGCTGGTTGACCGGCGCCGCAGTCAAGTCTCGCGGCGCCAAACGCTCTTCCGCCCCAGTTTGGGAACACCAAATCAAGTCATCCAGCGGGGAGATGCTTCTCAGTTTTCGGGACCTGCTGGAAGTCCGCTTCATCGACGCGTTTCGACGTCATGGAGTCAGCTGGAATACGATCCGCCTTGCAGCTGAGCTGGCGGCGGAGATCGTCGAGGACAGTCATCCATTCTCGACCAGGCGGCTCAAGACCGATGGCCGCTCCATCTTCGCAGACATCGTCCAAGAAACGGGCGAGGAGTCTCTTCTCGATCTCGCGAAGAGTCAGTACGAGCTCAAATCGGTTGTCGATCCGTTCTTGTTCGAGGGACTGGAGTTTTCCAAGATCCAGGGAGTGCCTGTCCGCTGGTGGCCCCTCGGCCGTGATCGCCGCGTGGTGATTGATCCCGAGCGGTCCTTCGGTCAACCCATCGTTACCCCTGAGTCGGTACCAACGGCAATCCTCGCCAAAGCTGTCAAAGCTGAACAGGGGTCGATTGATGCCGTGTCTCGCTGGTACATGGTCGATCCGCAGGCCGTAAGAGACGCAGTCGAGTTCGAAGGCAAGCTCGCTGCCGCGGCGTGAGATTCTTTCTCGACAATTGCCTCTCACCGCGGTATGCGAAGAGCCTCGACGCTCTTTCGGCGGTCGAGGTCTTGCAGCTTCCAATTCTCTACGGGATACTTGTCGAGATACATTCCCAGCAAGGGCTCTTCCGAGCGCTTCTCTTCAAATGCTTTGCGCAGTGCAGAGAGCAGGTCCACATTCTCGTCTGCACCTGAAAGTATACCGATAATGACCACTTGCCGCTCTGGCGCGGTCTGTTCCGGAGTCAACTTTGTCTCCTCGTCGTATCGACCTATCTTGAGCGCATGAATACGAACGTCGCTTGGCCGTACCGCGTCTTGCACCCAGCGGCCCAACACGTTTGCCCGATCCATAGCGCGCTGTTCCTCGTCGCTCTTAGATCTTTTATATTCGCGGGATGCCGCACCGATGCAGATGATATCTTGAAAGCCATTGAACATCCCGTCAGAGGCCATGCGATGCGCAAAAGCAAGACCATTCTCACCGTTCAACTTATTTTTACCTATTATCCAGGAATAATGTTTATCAATGACCTCGATGACAAAGTCGCCCCAATAATGAGGCTTACTGTAGTCTGGATGCGACCGGAGTTGGATTTTGACCTTTTTGCGTTCCTCGGTATGTTGCACTGGTGTAGCGACTACATAGAGGTCCAGATCTTTCTCGATTCGGGCTGGTGCGCTATACGTGCCGGTGTTGGAAATCTCTCCTAACGCGCCGCTTAATTTTTCTGTCGAGAGGCCATCAATATCCCATTTGATATCCGAGCAACACTCGTGCAGCGTAGGCGTTATTGCGATGCTTCTTCCTGCCAAGACCGTCTGATCCTCCGAGGGCTCAAGCGTCAACGCGCGATGTGATTGGCGGACCTCCCTGAAGAGGACGAGAAATGCTAAGGCAGCGACGAGTGCGAGCAGAGGGGCCAGCCCTTTGGAAAGAGCCAAGAAGCGATGTGCGACAATGAGTCGAGTGCGTGGCCAACGCTCCCACGTCCGAAGGGGATCGTAGTCCAGCCTCTCGAAAATTTCCTGCGTCGACCAGTGAGGGTTTTGCACCTGCAACGCACGAGCAGCAGGCGCTAGCTTGGGGCCTCCAAGAACTGTAATGATGTCCATGCGATCATCGTCACGTCGCGGTTGGCTGTGACTGAACTGACGCGTGATCGCCACATCCAAGGCATAAGCCACGAAGAACCAAATAAGAAACCCGGCAGTCGCCCAAATATAGCCGTATATGTGCCTGCAGTAGGAGTAATCGGCAGGCCAAAGCAGGAAGACGATCGCAGCGGCAGAGATTCCTAGAGCCGCACGCTCGCCTTTGGATGCATCGAGCTTGCTCCAGAATGGCAGCAGCGCTACCAGCCCTGAGATGACCGAAACCACAATTCTCAGTGTTTCTAGGAGTTGCTGGAATGAAAAGTCCATAAAGGTACCAAGTCGCACTTAGTAGTTGGTCCATACCGCAAGCTCGACGGCTCCCAGACGGCCGCAAACCACGACATCTCTCTGCCTCGTGGCAGCATGCTGGTGAAACAGGGGCGAAGGCAGCCACGGCGTGGATTTCCGAAAGGCTATGCCATTTTCTGAACCTCGTCAACAGCCGTGCCCGCAGGCAACAGGTGCCTAAAAGAGTAGATTTGCCCTGATCGACACGGCCTCGCCGGTCCTCTGGTCCCAGGAACCCGAGCTGGACGGAGCCGGGCTAGTCGCCGCTTTCGCCCTGGACCTCGCCCCGCCTCTCCGGAGCCGCCACCTGGCGTGGAGCTCGCGATCTGCGCCGTTTCTTCGACCGCTTCCGCGCCAACCGCCGCGGGCTGTCCACCCACGAGCCGCACCCCTATGAGGGCGAAGCCATCCTCTTCCGGGCCGATGAGCGGCCGGCCGGGAGAGAAAAAGACCCCGCCCTGGGCTGGACCGGTCTCGTCGCCGACCTGGCCGTGCGCGATATTCCCGGGGACCACTACACGATCCTGCGGGAGCATGTGGAGATCCTGGCCGGGCATCTACGGGATCAGCTGGGCTTACTGGCGCACGGCACGGCTCTTCCCCAACCGGGGCGCCTACGTGGACAGTGTTCCTCCGGGAGAGGGCACGAACGGTGCGATGTCGGTGCGAGAAAAGTCCTCGCCCTTGAAGAGGAGTGGCTCGCCGAGCACCGTCGCGAGGGCATACGAAAAGCAGTCACCGAAGTTGAGCCCGGCCGGGTGGCGCCCCTTTCCGAACTGGCTGAACGCCTGGCGTGCCACGTGGGCCTGGGCGGAATCGACGGTGACGAGCTTGATGCCCGCGCGGTCGATGAACAAGTCCAGGTCGCGGAGGCCCTCGGCTCCGAAGCGAGCCTCGATCACGATGGAGACCTCGACAAAGGTCGCCGCTGACAGCACGCGAGATTCCGCCGCCTCGATCGCTTCGTTGAACTGCCGGCGTTCGGGTTCGTCGAGAAGAACCGCCAGGATGGCGGAGGTATCGATCACCATCAGCGCGGCAATCCGTGCTCGTCGTAGCCGAGGATCTCGTCCGGAGCCCTCGAATCCAGCACAGGCAGCCGGGAGCAATGTCGTGCGATTTCATCGAGCTCATCGGCGAGGCGCCGCCGGGACCTCTCCCGGCGCAGGCGGGCAAGGCGATCCCGCAGAGCCTGCGTCACGGCTTCGGTCTTGGTCTCACCCGTGAGCTTGGCCAACGTCTCGGCGAGTTGCTCAGTTTCTGCGTTCCGGATGTTCAGCGCCATGGTTCACCACGTGTAGATCGACATCTACACTGTAACAGGGGGGCGGCCAGGGGTCAACGAAGCGGCGCCCGCTAGGCGATGCTCAGGAATTCCGGCGGCGCGAGAAGACCGCGGCGTCTGAGCGGCTCAGGACCTTCTCGCTCACAGAGAGACCGCAGACGCGGCATGCTCGACGCCGCGCGAACGAGAAAAAGCCTCTCCGGCGCCGGAGGAACGCTCGCCGCCCAGTCTGGTGGGGACTGGCCCGTCCGCGCTGCCAGGATTTCCGCCACTCCGGCCGCTGTCGCGAGCTCGGTGGCGTTCAGTCCCTCGGGGACCGATACCTCAGACCAAATGAAGCCTGACCGCTGGGCGTCCGCAATCCACTGTCTTGCCGCCAGCGCATCGTAGCCGAGGAGTGCGCGTACCAGGTCTCTAAGATCCATGGATCGATTCCCAGAGGTCTTCAAAAGCGTATCGTGCCTTGAGCTCGCGACCCGGAACCAGGAACGGTTCGATCGCACTCCACACTTCCTCACGACTCCCCTGGACCTCAGCGAGGAGAAGCCGAGCGTCACTGATGTCCACGTCGTCACGCCAAGCGCTCAGCTTCATCGCAAGGAGCTGTTGCGACCCCAGGGCGCGAACCAGGAGCGCGGGCCTATCCAGCAGCACTTCGCCAGGAAGGAGGCCTTTGAGATAACCCTTCGCGCCGTCGTTGAGCCAGTCATCTGGAAGCTCCAGAGCGACAGCCACTCGGCGTGCAGCCTGCCGGAGAGCGGCGGAACTGCCGGTGGCCACCGAGCAGAAATCGACATCTCGAGTTGCCTCGCGGGCGTTGTACATCAGCACAAGAGCGGCGCCTCCGGCGAGCAGGATCTCCTCTTGTCGCCTCGTTCCCATTGCCGCGAGCTCGCATGCCAGCGCCTCGAGGGCTTCGAGGATCATGGCACGGGAGAGCAGGCGCATCGGGCGTATCTTACGCCCAGGAGCCCGAGTTGGACGACGACGGCCTGGTGGAGATCCTGACCGGGGATCTTCGGGATCAGCTGGGCTGACTGGCGCACGGCACGGCTCTTCCCCGACCGGGGGCGCCGAAGCGGCTGGTTCCCTGACGCTGGTAGAAAAAGGCAGGGCCGGCCCGCCCCCGGCCCGGCCCCTGAAAAAAAGAAAAGGCGCGAGAGGGCCGGGGAGAAACCACCCCCGTACCCTGTGGATTCAGTTGTCAAAGAACCCGCAGCCACCGGGAGCGGCGCCGCCGCCCTGGTGACCTCTGCGACCCTCCCTGCGAGAGGAGTCACTCCCCTCGCCACCGCGACGACCGCTGCGGCCACGGCGATGATCGCGCTCGCCACCGCGGCGACGCCCCTCGCGACCGCGACGACTCCCCTCGCCAGCCGAGAGCTGTCACTCGCCGGGGGAGCCGGCCCCGTCCCGTCGGCGGTCGCCCGCGTCCCGAGCGCGGCGGCGCCCCTCGCAAGCGCGACGACTCCCCTCTCTGGCGCGCTGACTCCCCTGTCGACCGCGCTGACCCAGGTCCCGGCGGCGGTCGTTCCCCTCGCCGGGGGAGTCGCTCCCCTCGCTACGGTGATGACTCCCCTCGCGGAGGGAGCCGTTCCCCTCAACAGGGGGGACACTGCAACAACCAGACAAGCCATAGTGTGCTACTCAATGCGAGCCGATGTCAACATCTTGCGGTCTGATCAAACTAGCCTCTTGACACAGCGCCTCCGATCGGCGAGTATACCTGCCGTCGGGCGGAAACAGTCCCTCTCGACGCCTCGGCGCCATGGAGGTGCCGAGACAACGGACCCAAAGGAGGTTCGATATGACCAGGCAGCACAACGACGACCGCCGGCCCGTGGCCTTGCGCCTCGGGTCATCCATCAACCCGGGGCACGGTGGACGGGACCACCGCGCCTGAGGTCGGAATCTTCCCGAGAAAGGAGAGGGGCAATGCCCAACCACGCGTCCTTTGCCGACACGATTCTGGAG
Source organism: Thermoanaerobaculia bacterium (assembly GCA_035637095.1). GTDB lineage: Bacteria > Acidobacteriota > Thermoanaerobaculia > Multivoradales > UBA5704 > UBA5704. The sequence continues at coordinate 9,163 of DASPXX010000281.1, read as the reverse complement.
GCCGACCAGACGCTCGCCGCCTGTGAGGCCAACGCGGATCTGCTGACGAGCATCGAGAAGTACCGGGCACCGCTCGAGGTCGCGGTGACGGAGCTCAAGACGATGGACTTCCGGCGGCAGACGCTGATCGCCGACAAGCAGAAGCTGAGCCAGGACATGGAGGCTTCGGTGCGCCATGTCAAGGACCTGCTGCTGCACCTGCGGGCGGCGATTCGCGGCGATATCGGGCCACGCAGCGAGAAGCTGGTGGAGTTCAACGTGGCGCCGCTGCGCCGGCGTCCGCGCAAGCCGCAGCCGAAGCCGGCCGAGCCGCCCACGAGGTGAGGCAAGCCGCCAGATCCCGCAGTCCGGTTCTTTGAGCAACGAAGTACCCGTAGTACCCATGCAGTCCTTCCGGGGGGCGGACGGGCACGCCCCCCGGTTTTTGCTCCGCGATAGAGTCCCGCGTGGAGGGCTGACGGCATGGACGAGCGCCTGTTGCACGATCTCGAGCACCTTCCGGACCTCCTCCAGAAGACCCTGGAGGTCGCGGCCGACTACCTCGCATCGATCGACTCCCGGCCGGCGGCGGGTCCGATGCCCTCCATCGAGCCGCTCGGGCTTCCCGCGGACGGCCTCGGCGCAGGGCGGACCCTCGATCTGTTCGTCGAGCGCTACGCCGGCGCCATGCCGGCCAGCAACGGCCCGCGTTTCTGGGCGTTCGTCACCGGCGGCACGACCCCGGCCTCTCTCCTCGGCGACTGGCTGACCTCGGCCTACGACCTCAATCTGACCAGCATGGGCAACTCGACGGCCCCCAACATCGAGTCCGAGGCGATCCACCTCCTGCGCGAGCTGTTCGGCCTGCCGCCGGCCTTCCACGGGACCTTCGTCACCGGCGCCACGATGGCCAACTTCGTGGGGCTGGCGGTCGGCCGCGAATGGGTGGCGCGTCAGCTCGGAGGGAGCGCCGCCGAGGACGGGCTCGCGAGCCTGCCGCCGATCCCCGTGCTGAGCGGGGAGGCGCACAGCAGCGCTTTCAAAGCGCTGTCCATGCTCGGCATGGGCCGCAGGTGCGTGCGCGCCGTGTCCCGGCTGCCGGGTGACCGCGAGGCCGTGGACGTCGATGCGCTGCGCCGGGAGCTCGCGGCGCTCGATGGCCGCCCCGCGATCGTCATCGCCAATGCGGGCACGGTCAACACCGTGGATTTCGACGACCTGCGTGCGATCGCCGAGCTCAAGGCGCGCTTCCCATTCTGGCTCCACGTCGACGCGGCGTTCGGCGCCTTCGCGGCCTGCTCCCCGCGCTACCGGCACCTGATGGACGGGGTCGCGGAGGCGGACAGCGTCACGGTCGACGCCCACAAGTGGCTCAACGTGCCCTACGACACGGCGATGGCCTTCACGCGCGACCGCGACCTCCAGGTCTCCGTGTTCCGCAACGCCGGAGCCTACCTGGGACCGATGACCGATCCGCCGGACTTCGTCCATCTGGCGCCGGAGAGCTCGCGGCGCCTGCGGGCGCTGCCGGCCTGGTTCGGCCTGATCGCCTACGGCCGCGCCGGCTATCAGGACATCGTCGAGCGGGACTGCGCCTTGGCGCGGAGCCTCGGCGAGCGGATCGAGAGGTCGGACCGCTTCCGTCTCCTCGCGCCGGTACGGATGAACGTGGTCTGTTTCACCCTCACGGGAGAGGTCGACTCCGCCCGGGTCGCCGCCTTCCTCGCGCGCCTGCGCGACGACGGGCGCGTCTTCCTGACCCCGACCGTCTTCCACGGCGTGGCCGGCGTGCGCGCGGCGATCTCCAACTGGCGGACCCGCGAGGAGGACGTCGAGATCGCCTGGCAGGCGATGAACGAGTGCCTGGACCGGGAGAGCGGGAGCGGCTGAACGACCTACCTACACGAAGATCCGCGGCGGCTCCGAGGCTTTCGGGGTCTCTTCGGACTGGAAGACGGTGCCTTCGACGTCCTGGTAGCGGCCCTGGCCGACGTCCAAGAGGACGCGGTTGCGGCCGCGGCGCTTGGCCTCGTAGAGGGCCTCGTCGGCGAAGAGGATCAGCTCGGCGGCGGTCTTGGCCAAAATGTCGGGGTAGGAGGCGACTCCGGCGCTCATCGTCAGCGGAATGCGCTGGCCCTCGTGCTCGAACGGCAGCTCCTCGATGTTCCGGCGCAGCTGCTCGGCCAGGGCGAGGGCCGCTCCTCCCTCCATCCCCTCGATGAGGAGCACGAACTCCTCTCCGCCATAGCGGCAGCAGAGAGCTCCTTCGTGCGTGGTCTTGAGGACTCCCGCGGCTGCCACGAGCGCGGCGTCTCCCGCCGGATGGCCATAGGTGTCGTTGATCTTCTTGAAATGGTCGAGGTCGCAGAGGATCACCGCCATGTCTCCGCCCTCGTCGCGGACCCGCGCGTGGACCTCGTGGAGCTTCTTCTCCAGCACGCGCCTCAGCACGGCGCCGGTCAGCGCGTCCTCCCGCGCCTCGCGGCCGGCCAGGCAGCGGGCGACGGAGGCGGACATCTGCGGCACGAGGCGCTCCAGCAGCTCGACTCCCTGCGGATCGAGACGCCGCGGATCGCACCAGAGGCGCAGGCGGCCCAGGAGCTTGCCGTCGACACGGAGCGGGCGTTCCAGGATGGTCCACTGCGCGCGGCGGTGGACCCCCGGCAGGACGGGCGCATAGCGGTCCGGCTCCGGCACGCCCAGGCGCAGCTCGCTCTCCGGACCTTTCGGGCCTGCCCACCAGCTCTTGAACTCGCTCCCCTGGGCGAGCAGCTCGAGCTGGAACCAGCAGAATTCCACCACCTTGCCGCACTCGACCTTGATGCGGTCGATGACGTCGACGATCTCCCGCTCGCCCTTGTCGACCATCCGCTTGCCGGCGCGCCGCAGCCGCTCGAGGTCGAAGGCCCGGTGGTGTGACCGCTCGTGGAGGACGCGGTTGCGCGCCGCCTCCAGAGCGAGGCAGGCGAGGGCGGCGATGAGCAGGCCGGTCAGGGTCCAGCCGGAGGTCCGGCGCACCGCGATCAGCACGCTCCCCACGGACCAGCCGAAGGCGTCGAGGGCGAGCGGCGGGAGGAGGGTCTTCCAGCGGCTGCTCACCGGCTGCTCGGGCCGGCGGATCTTGCCGTCGGCGACTTCGAGGCCGGTCCAGAAGAGCAGGTAGGTGAAGCCGGCGGTGGCGGCAATGGTGGCCAGAGGCGTGCCGCGCGGGAAGACCACCCAGGCCAGGCCCGCGGCCAGGGTGGCGAGGACGGCGCGGCCGGCGCTCTCCAGCGAGCGCATGAGACTGCGGCGGTCGGGCGCGCCGTAGACGGTGGCGCGGTGGACCAGGCGCAGCAGGAGCTCCGCCGAGAGGAACGAGGACGCGGCGAGCCCGGCCGCCGGCAGCCCCCCGACCGCCGCGCAGGCGAGCGGCAGGACCAGGGTCCCCAGCCCGACCGTGGAGACGGCGCGGAAGGGCCGATGGCAGGACGCGGCGGCGCCGGCGAGGATCAGGACGAGGAGGAGCGCCGGCGGCATCAGCTCCTCGGCCTCCAGCGCGGGCGTCCGCACCGCCATCGCGAGCGCCAGAAGGGCACCCAGGGTCGGCAGCAGCGACGCCCAGAGGTCGCGAGGCGAGCGAGAGCGCTTCATGAGGAACGGATCACCGGCAATTAGCCGGCATGGTACGCGTTCCGCCCCGGAGCCGCAATCGATCGGCAGGGCAACCTCCGGCGGGCGGTGCCGTACAATCATCCGGACTTCGAAGGCTTCCCATGAGAAAGATCTCCGGAACCGCCACCCTCCTCCTCCTCGCCCTGCTCGCCACTCCCGCGTGGTCTGCGCCGATCCGCGTCACCGGCCGCATCGAGCCGGCCGGATTTCCCGGTGCCCGGGTCGAGCTCCATCCCTATCCCGGTCCCGGCGAGACGCTCGCCACCGCCCGGCCGGCGGCCGACGGCTCGTTCGCGCTCGCTGCGCCCGAGAGCGGCTTCTACCGGGTGATCGTCCGGGCCGACGGCGTGCCGGACCTGGAGCATCCGCTCGTGCCGCTCGTCGACGAGACGGAGCTGCCGCCGGTGCGGCTGGGGACGGCGCCCGAGCGGGTGGAACGGTTCCCGGGCTGGAGGCCGGTCGAGACGCGGACGCCGTCGAGGCCGTCCACCCTGCGCACCGGCAGGGTGCTCGACGCGGTGACCCGCCGGCCGGTGGCCGGGGCCCTGGTCTGGCAGCACTTCGGCGAGACCTTCTCCTGGACCCGGAGCGGCGCCGATGGCAGCTTCCGGATCGCGGCGGAAGCGGTGCGCCCGCTTGCCGCTGTCGCGCCGGGCTATGCGCGGGCCGTGCGGCCCGAGGTACCGCCCGACGCCCCCGTCTCCCTCGCCCTCAAGCCGGCTGTCGTCCTGACCGGCCGGGTGGTGGATGGGGAGGACCGGCCGGTGGCCGGCGCCGTGGTGCGGGTCGTCCCCACCGATCCGTTCCCCTACTACCGGGGGCTGCGCGATCTGGTGAGCGGCTCGACGCGCGAGGACGGGACGTTCCGCCTGCGCGGTGTGCCCGCCCGCTCCATGCTGCAGGTCGGTGCCGAGGCCGCGGGCTTCGCTCCGGCCGAGCAGGTGGCGAGCACCGGCGAGCCTGGACAGAGCCCGCCGCCGGTCCAGCTCGTCCTCGGACCGGGGTCGTCCCTGACCGGGAGACTGGTGACCGAGGACGGCCGGCCGGCGTCCGGGGCGGAGGTGATCCTGCGCGACGACGCCGCCCTGGATGCGGGGCTGGCCGCCGGCCCGGAAGAGCGCCGCGCGACGACCGACTCCACGGGGCGCTTCCGCTTCGAGCACCTGGCCGGCGGCACGCGCGACCTGCGCGCCGCCCTCCCCGGCGCCGAGCCGTCCAGCCTGCCGGAGGTGGAGATCCCCCAGCGGTCGGCCGACCTCGACCTCGGGGACGTGCGGCTGCGAGCGTCTTCTATATATAAGGAATGGGGGAGCGGACAGGTCGATGCCGGCCCGCCCACGGCGGCGAGCTGGATGGCCATCCCTCCCGAGGCGGACGCTCCGGGGCTCGCGGTCTCCGGCCGGATCACCGATCCTCGAGGCGCTCCGGTGACCGGAGCGTCTCTCCTCCTCCTCGCCTCCGACGCCGGGCGGATCCTGCGCGGCGCCAGTACCGCGGACGGCTCCTTCGTCTTCCCCTCGGTGCCCGACGGCTCCTACCGGCTCGTCGCCCGGGCGGACGGGTTCGCCGACACGCAACCGGCGGAGGTGCGGGTGGCGGGCGCGCCGGTCTCCGGCCTGACCTTGCAGCTGACGCCCGGCGGCATGGTCAGCGGCCGCATCCTCGGGCTCGCCGAGCACGAGCTCCCCTTCGTCCAGGTCACCGCCTGGCGCGAGGGCATGGAGACTCTCCTCCCGCTGCGCGCTCTCGCGGGCACCGACGGCCGGTACCGGATCACCGGCCTCCCCCTCGGTGAGTGGCGGATCACGGCGCGGCGGAGCTCGGCCTACCTCGCCGAGCAGACGGTGCGGCTGACCACCCCGGGACAGGAGGCCGTCCTCGACCTCGAGTTCCCGGAGGGCGTGGCGGTCTCGGGCCTCGTCCTGCTGCACGGCAAGCCGCTCGCCGGGGCCATGGTCGCGCTCGGCAACGCCGGCACGGATTCGCGGCAGGCGCGCCAGGCGACGACCCGCTCCGACGGCACCTTCGCCATCTCCGCCATGGAGCCGGGGACCTACCGCCTCCTGGTGCTCGCCGGTGACGTGCGGCATGTCGAGCAGATCGAGATTCCTCAGGAAGGAGGGCTGCTGATCGATCTCGCCGGCGGCTCCTCCCGGTGACCGGAAGCCTCACCGTCCGCGATCTCCTCGTCGACGCCCGTGCCCGCCTGGCGGCCACCCCGTTCGGGGCGCCGCCGCGCGAGGCGGGTCTCCTGCTGGCCAGGGTCCTCGGGCTCACCGAGGCCCAGATCCTGGCGCGCGACCACGACGAGGTCTCCCCTGCGGCGGCCGAGCGGTTCCGCACCTTGCTCGATCGCCGCCTGACCGGCGAGCCGGTCGCCTATCTCTTCGGCGAGCGGGAGTTCTACGGCCGCACGTTCCAGGTCGACGAGCGCGTGCTCATCCCGCGGCCCGAGACCGAGCACGTCGTCGAGGCGGCGCTCGCCGGGCCATTGCCGCCCCGGCCGTGGCTGCTCGACGTGGGCACCGGCTCGGGCATCCTGGCGGTGACCCTGGCTCTGGAGGTCCCGGGCGCCCGGGCCGTGGCCACCGACCTGTCGGAGGGAGCGCTCGCGGTGGCGTCCGGCAACGCGCGGCGGCTCGGCGCGTCCGGCCGGGTCCTGCCGGTCCGGACCGATCTCGCGGCCGGGCTCGATCTCTCGCGCTTCGACCTGGTGGTCAGCAATCCGCCCTACATCGATCCGTCAGAAGCGCCCGCCCTGTCGCCCGAGGTTTGCAATTTCGAGCCATCCCTGGCACTCTTCGCGCCCGGCAGCGGGGACTCGGTCCTCGCGCGCCTCTTCGCCCTGTGCGCTGGGCTGCGGTCCGGCGTTAGACTCATCGTCGAGATCGGCTACGGACAGCTCGACGTCGCACGCCGCCATGCGGAGGCATCGGCCTTGCTTCTGGAAGAAGCATGGCGCGACTACTCCAGTATTCCTCGCGTGTTGACTCTCCGGCGCCGGTAGCCACCAAAGGTTGGGGAATGGACAAATTCCACATCGTCGGACCGACGCGGCTCGCCGGCCGCGTCAAAGCGAGCGGCGCGAAAAACGCGGCGCTCCCGGCTCTCGCCGCCACCCTGCTCACGGACGAGGCCACCGAGCTCCTCCGCGTTCCGCGGGTGCGCGACATCCGCACCCTCTGCAAGCTGCTCGGCCACCTCGGTATGGAGACCAGGGACGGAGCGGACGGCGCTCTCGTGCTCCAGCGCGTGCAGCCGATCGGGGCGTCGGCCGACGACGCGCCCTACGATCTGGTCAAAACCATGCGCGCCAGCGTCCTGGTCCTCGGCCCGCTGCTCGCCCGTTACGGCCATGCCCGGGTCTCGCTCCCCGGCGGCTGCGCCATCGGCGTGCGCCCGATCGACCAGCACCTCAAGGGTCTCGAGGCCCTCGGCGCCACCGTCCGTCTGACGCACGGCTACGTCGAGGCCAACGCCGATCGCCTGGTGGGGGCCCGCTTCCGGTTCGACATGCCGACGGTCACCGGCACGGAAAACGTCCTCATGGCCGCCGCCCTCGCGCAGGGCACCACGGTGCTCGAGAACTGCGCCCGCGAGCCCGAGGTGGTCGACCTCGCCAACCTGCTGAACGCCATGGGAGCCCGCATCTCCGGGGCCGGCGAGGAGACGATCGTGGTGGAGGGGGTCCGCGAGCTCGGCGGCGCCCGCCACGCGATCATCCCCGATCGCATCGAAGGCGGGACCTATCTGATCGGCGCCGCCATGACCCGGGGCGACGTCCTCCTGGAAGAGGCGAGCCCCGCCGATCTGGCGCCGCTTCTGGACAAACTGGCGGAGGTGGGCGCCTCCGTGGAGACCGGTCCCGAGGGCATCCGCGTCCGCGCCGAGGGAGATCTGAAGGCCGTCGATCTGTCGACGGCGCCGCACCCCGGCTTCCCGACCGATCTCCAGGCCCAGTACATGGCGCTGATGACCCAGGCGGCCGGCGTTGCCACGATCCGCGAAACCATCTTCGAAAACCGCTTCCAGCATGCGCCGGAGCTCATGCGGATGGGCGCCGACGTCCGCGTGGATGGAGGCAGCGCCCGTGTTCACGGCCCCACACCGCTGACCGGCGCGGGGGTCATGGCCACCGATCTGCGGGCCTCGGCGTGCCTGGTCCTGGCCGGCGTCGCCGCCGAGGGAGAGACGGTGGTGGACCGCATCTATCATCTCGAACGTGGCTATGAGCACATGGAACTGAAATTGCAGAGTTTGGGCGCGCGAGTGGCCCGCTGGGTCGTCTCCGCGGCTTGAGCTGCGCGGAGCGGTGTCCCAGCCGGCCGCCCTCGCGTCCGGATGCTCGCCACATTCACTCTCGCTCTCGCGGTCACAGCCGCTGATCCGCGGCCGGTCCTGGTGGAGCTGCAGCTCGCCGGCCAGCCGCGGGAGGCGCTCGCCCAGGTGGACCGCGAGCTGGCGGAGCATGCGAGTGTCGCGCGCCGGATGGGTCTGGACTACCTGCGCGGCCACCTGCTCGACCTCCTCGGCGAGCCGGCCATGGCGAGCGAGGCCTTCGGCGCCGCGCTGAGCGCCGCCCCCTCTCTCGCCCTTTACGCCCGCTATCGCATGGCCTTGGATCAGGAGCGGATGCTCCACCCCGAGGTGGCCGCCGGCCTGGTCGCTTCGGTGGTGGCGGCCCGGCCTTCTGCCCCCCTGCTCGACGATGCGGTTCACCTGCTCGTCCGTACGCTCGACCATGGCGGCGACTGCCGCCTTTTGCGCGGGCTCGACCCGGAGCGCTTTCCGGACGTCGAGCGGCGGGTGCTCCTCCTGGCCGAGGGTGACTGCGCGTTGCGCGGCGACCTGCGCGAGCTCGCCCGCAACCTGTATGTGCGGCTCCTGCAGGAGAATCAGGAGGACGATCCGGGCCGCCTCGCCGCCGAGCGCCTCGCGGGACTGGTCTCCGAAGAGGAGCGCGGGCGTACGCCCATGCTCCTCGGCCTCGCCTTCCAGCAGCACAGTGATTTCGAGCGCGCTCTGCGCCATCTGCGCATGGCCCTCGGAGCGCGGGAGAGTCTCTCCGCCCGCGAGACCCTGGAGGCGCGCTACGCCGAGGCGCGCTCCCAGTTCTGGCAGGAGCACTACGGTCCGGCGGCGCTCCTCTTCGGCCGAATCGCCGAGGATGCCCCGCCCGGGACGGAGCGGGCGCGCGCCCTCCATCTCCAGGGACGGTCCTTCGAGCTCCTCCGGCAGTGGGGGCTCGCCGCGAAGACTTTCCGCCTCGCCTATCTCTCCGATCCGCGGGGGGCGTGGTCCGCTCCGTCGCTGCTCGCCGCGCTGCGCCTGGATTGGCGGAGCGGCCGGGAGCCGGACGCCGCGTCGCTCTACGAGCTCCTCCGCGGCCGCCGGGAGTGGCGGGACCAGGCGTTCCGGGCCTCCCTCTTCCTCGCCTCCTCCGACATCGTCCGCAGCCGGCGTGACCGCGCCCGCGCCTGGCTCAGCCAGGCGGTCCCCGAATCGCCCGAGGACCGCATCGAGCTCGCCT
>DASPXX010000280.1:0-27992 GCA_035637095.1 Thermoanaerobaculia bacterium | reverse complement strand
TGCGCGACGGCGTGAAGGCCAACGTCGAGCTCCCTCGCACCCGGCGGCTCGCGGTGACGCGGCAGGACGCCCAGATCGCGTTCGGAACCGGCGCCGGGCTGGCCTTCGTCCGTTACGCCGAAGGCGCCGGCAGCGTCACCTTCCTGGCCGATGCGAGCTTCCTGACCAACAGCGGTATCGGCCAGCTCGACCATGCGGCCCTCGCCTGGGCCCTGGTGCGCGCCGGCGGCGACGCGCCGGCCGGCGTCTGGATCGCGATCCGAGACAAGGTCCCGACCCTGGGCCAGCTGCTGGTCCGCCACGCCTGGATGGCCCTGGCGAGCGGCGGTTTGTTGATCGCGGCGTGGCTGTGGGCCGCGGGCTCCCGCTTCGGACCGCTGCTGCCCGATCCGCCGCGCGACCGCCGCAGCCTCTTGGAGCACGTCGAGGCCTCCGGCGACTTTCTCTGGCGCACCGGCCGCGGCGACGAGATCGTCCAGAGTGCCCGCGAGGCCCTCGTTCACCGCATCGACGTCCGCGAGCCCGGCTGGAGCCGGCTCCCGGCCCCCGAGCTCGTCAAACGCCTGGCCGCCGGCGCACGCCTCCCGGCCGCCCGGATCGACCGCGCCCTGCACGGCACCGTGACCACGCCGGCCGACCTCGTCCATGCTCTGCAAACCCTCGAGACCGTCAGGAGAACCCTGTGAGCGAGCCTCTCCCTGTTTCCTCGGTACCAGCGCCGGCCCCGGCCCCGGCTCCAACCGCCGTCGACTTCCCGCGCGCCGCGGCCCTGGCCGAACAGATCCGCCAGGAGGTCGGCCGCGCCGTCGTCGGGCAGAGCACCGTGGTCGACCTGGTGCTGACCGCCTTCCTGGCCGGCGGGCACGTGCTCATCGAGGGCGTGCCGGGCCTCGGCAAGACACTCCTCGTCCGCGCCGTGGCGCGCACCTTCAACGGCCGCTTCACGCGCATCCAGTTCACCCCGGACCTGATGCCCACCGACGTCACCGGCAACGCCGTCTTCGATGCCAAGAGCGGCGAGTTCCGGCTGCGCAAGGGGCCGGCCTTCACCCACCTGCTGCTCGCCGACGAGATCAACCGCGCCCCGGCCAAGACCCAGGCCGCGCTCCTCGAGGTGATGCAGGAGCAGCAGATCTCGATCGAGGGGCAGCCGGTGGCCGTGCCGCGGCCGTTCATGACCCTCGCCACCCAGAACCCGCTCGAGCACGACGGCACCTATCCCTTGCCGGAAGCCCAGCTCGACCGCTTCCTCCTCAAAGTGACGATCGACTATCCCGCCCAGGCCGAAGAGGTCGACCTGGTGCGCGCCGTCACCCAGAACCGGGTGGGCGGCGACCTGGACGTCTCGGCCGTGCGCACCGTCGCCGCGCCCGAGCACGTCGTCTGGCTGCAGCAGGTCGCGGCGCGCGTCCTCGTCGACGACCGCATCCTCGACTACGCCGTGCGCATCGTACGCGCGACCCGGACCTGGAAAGGCCTGCGCTGCGGCGCCGGTCCGCGAGGAGCCATCGCCCTGGTGAGGGCCGCGCGCGCCAAAGCCCTCCTCGCCGGCCGTGACCACGTCCTGCCCGACGACGTCAAAGCCGTGTCGCTGCCCGCCCTGGGCCACCGGGTGATCCTCTCCCCCGAGCTGGAGATCGAAGGCCAGCGGGCCGAGCACGTCATCCCGGCGATCCTGGAGAAGGTGGAAGCGCCGCGGACATGAGACCCGGCCGAGGCCTCCTCCACCTCCTCCTCGCCTGGACCCTCCTCGGCATCGCCGCCGCGGCCTGGCGGCCCTTGCTCCTCGTCTGGGAGGGCGCCGGCCTGGCGCTGGCGGTGGGGGCCGCGGTCGCCTGGGCGCGCCTCCGGCGCCTTCCCGATCTCCCTGTAGAGCGGGAGGCGCCGCCGTCCTTCCCCCTCGGCGTCTACACCCCGGTCCGCCTGCTCCTCTCGAATCCCGGCAGGACAACGGTGGACGTGGAGATCTTCGACGTTCCGCCCCTCCTTTCCGAGACCGAGGGGCTCCCCTGGCGGGCGAGAGTGCCGGGTCGAGGCTGGGTCGAGCTGGAGTACCGGCTGCGGCCGACCCAGAGAGGGGACCACCAGTTCGGTCTGGCCGACCTGCTCCTGCGCCAGCGCGGCGACTTCTGGCGGCGGCGGATGGCGAGCGGCGCGGCGCAGCCCGTGCGCGTCGTGCCCAACTTCCAGGCCGTGGCGCGCTTCGCCATCCTGGCCCTGGCCGACCAGCTCGGACAGATGGGCATCCGGGTCACCCGGCGGCGCGGCGAGGGGCTGGAGTTCCAGGAGCTGCGGGAATACCGTGACGGCGACAGCCTGCGACGCATCGACTGGAAAGCCACCGCACGGCGGCAGCGGCTCATCTCGCGGCAATACCAGGAAGAGAGAAACCAGCAGATCGTCTGCCTGATCGACTGCGGCCGGCGCATGCACGCGAAAGACGGCGACCTGACCCACTTCGACCACGTGCTCAACACCGTCCTGCTGCTCGCCTACGTCGCCCTGCGGCAGGGGGACTCGGTCGGCTTCCTCACCTTCAGCGGCACCGAGCGCTGGCTGCCGCCGGTGCAGGGGAACGTCGGTCTGGAGGCGATCCTGCGCCTCGTCTACGACCTCCAGACCACGCAGAGCCCGTCCGACTATCTGGAAGCCGCCACCCGCCTCATGATGCGCCAGAAGCGCCGCGCCCTCGTCCTCCTCCTCTCCAACCTGCGGGACGAGGACTCGGACGAGATCGTGCCGGCCCTGCGCCTGCTGCGCACCAGGCACCTGGTGCTCCTCGCGAGCCTGCGCGAGACCGTCCTCAAAGAGACCCTGGAAAAGCCGGTCGAAGGCCTGCGGGACGCCCTGCGGGCCGGAGCGGTCCACCGCTACCTCTCCGCGCGCGAAAAGGTCCTCGAGAAGCTGCACGTCGGCGGGATCCTCACCCTCGACACCGAGCCCGAGATGCTGCCCTACCAGGTGGTGAACCGGTATCTGGAGGTCAAGGGGAGCGGGCTGCTGTAGGACCCCCTCCCCCGTCCCCTCCCCCGCGGAGCGGGAGAGGGGTGTAGGTTAGCCAGTCCGCAGGATTCCGAGCTTGCGCGAGCTAACCCTCTCCCCTCGCCCGCTTGCGGGAGAGGGGCCGGGGGTGAGGGTTTTCTACAGAAACGGAACACCATTCCGGTCATCTCCAGACAGAGAATCGCTGGTAGAATCTCTCATCAAACGAACCACGACGAGAGTCGGACCCAAGGACTTCCGGGACTTCGTGTCCCTCCCTGGAGGATTTTTGGATGGACGCTTCGCAGATGACTTGTCCCAAGTGCGGCTGGGCGCGCGAGCTGAATGCGGTCGAATGTCCCGCCTGCGGAATCGTGTACGCGCGATACACCGGAGCGCAGCAGCGGCCGTCTCGGGCGGGAACGGACGCCTTCGCACCGCCCCCTCCCTTGCCGGCCCAGGGGGCGCTCAATCCCTATGCTCCGCCGCAGAGCAACCTGCAGGGCGTGGTCGAGACACCGCAAGGCCAGATGTTCGGCACCCCCGGCGGTGGCGTCTGGCGCACCGGAGACCTTCTGGTGATGCAGAAGGGTGCGAGCCTCCCGTACCGCTGCCTGGTCTGCAACCAGCCGGCGTCGGTGCAGTTTCCCAGGAAGATGTACTGGCATCATCCCTGGGTCTACCTCATGATCCTCCCGGGCATCCTGATCTACGCCATCATTGCCATGATCGTGCGCAAGAGGGCGGACGTCGTCCTGCCGCTCTGCGCAGAGCATGCGGCGAAGCGGAAGCGGTCGGCCACATGGGGGAATCTGCTGCTGATCAGCGGGTTCGTCGTGATGTTCGGGAGCTGTTCGCTGATCGACAGCGCGGGGGACGGCAACTTCGGCCTGGTCCTCGGGCTCGGCTTTCTCCTCCTGATCGTCGGCCTGATCGTCGCCGTGGGAGCGAACCCGGTGGTTCCGAAGAAGATCGACGACTACTACGTCTGGCTGAGGAAAGTCAGCGCCTCCTACCTCGCCGCGCTCCCCCCGGCTCCGCCGGGGCTGTAGAGAGAGGCCCCTTTGTCCCTTTCCGCACCCGAGGACTATCCTATGGTAGAGTCCCCGCGGAAAAATCTTGGGACAACACGACCTCAGCTACCGGCTCTTCTTCACCCATCCCCGGATGGTCCAGGATCTCCTTCAGAAGATCGTGGACGAGCCCTGGGTGGATCAGCTCGCCTTCCACTCCGGCGAGCGCGTAAGCACCTCCTTTGTCTCCGACGAGCACGACGACCGCGAGAGCGACATCATCTGGAAGCTCGGGTGCAAAGACGAGAAGCAGCCGGACCACCTCTATGTCCACCTGGAGTTCCAGTCGCGGCCCGATCCCTCTATGCCGGTCCGTCTGACGGCCTATAGGGGTCTTTTCTACCAGCGCTTGCTGAACGATCAATCTCTTGCGTCTTGGAAGAAAATACCGCCCGTCGTCTCGATCGTCGTCTACAATGGAGGGGAGCGGTGGCACGTCGCCACGGACATTGGATCTCTGATCGGGGATCTGGACGCTTCGGTGGAGATCTACCAGCCGCAATTACGATACCGGCTTGTGGACGAGGCGGCCTACGACCGGAAAGTCCTGGAAGCGCTGAACAGTCCGGTAGGAGACCTGTTCTGGATCGAGAAGAGTGGAGATTGGCAGGATGTCCTTTCTGGAGTCCAACGGCTGCGTCAGAACATCCCGCTGGAGGAATCCTCCTTAAGGCGGGCCTTTGCGACCTGGCTGCAAAAGGTCATCCTGCCGCGCTTCGGCCTCAGACCCGGTGACACATCCACCGAGCTTTCTCTGGAGGAGCTCGAAACCATGCTGGCTGAAAACATCGACCGCTGGAACCGCCAGATCCGAGAAGAGGGACGCCAGGAGGGACGCCAGGAGGGACGCCAGGAGGGACGCCAAGAGGGACGCCAGGAAGGTGAAGCGCGCGTCGTGCTCCGGCTTCTCCGCTTGAAGTTCGGCCCTCTCGCTCCTGAGATCGAGGAGCGGGTGCGCTCCGCCGACGCTGATCGTCTCCTGGAATGGGGCGAACGCATTCTAACCGCCGAGCATCTCCAAGACGTTTTCAGGGACTGAAGACGCGCCGGGGTTCCCTGTACTGGGAATCCCGGATTGCGCCGGTTCCCTTTTGTGACGTTATCATCCTGTCCGGCCGATCCGGCCGGGAGGAGCGATGACGATTGAAGAGGCCGTCGCGCAGTTCCTGTTCCACTGTCAATACGAGAAGAACCTCAGCCCGAAGACTCTGAAGGCGTACTCGATCGACCTGCGGCAGTTCGCGGAGCACCTCTCCCGGGAGCTCACCGTCACCGAGATCGCCGGGGTCGACAAGCCCGCCCTGCGGGACTACATCAAGAGCCTCTTCAACCATCTGGCCGAGCCTGATCGTCGGCCTGTTCGTTGCCGTGGGAGCGAACCCGGTGGTTCCGAAGAAGATCGACGATTACTACGTCTGGCTGAGGAAAGTCAGCGCCTCCTATCTCGCCACGCTCCCCCCGGCCCCGCCGGGGCTGTAGAGAGGGATCGCCCTTTGTCCCTTTCCGCATCCAGAAGGTCATCCTGCCGCGCTTCGGCCTCAGACCCGGCGACGCATCCACCACACTTTCTCTGGAGGAGCTCGAAACCATGCTGGCTGAAAACATCGACCGCTGGAACCGTCAGATCCGAGAAGAAGGCCGTCAGGAAGGCCGCCAGGAAGGCCGTCAGGAAGGCCGTCAGGAAGGCCGCCAGGAGGGTGAAGCCCGCGTACTGCTTCGGCTCCTCCGCCTGAAGTTCGGCCCTCTCGCTCCCGAGATCGAGGAGCTGGTGCGTTCCGCCGATGCCGACCGTCTCCTGGAATGGAGCGAGCGCGTCCTGACCGTCGAGCATCTCCAGGACGTCTTCAGGGACTGAGGAGTCCAGACGCTCCGGGATTCCCTGGGACGGGAATCCCGGACCGCGCACGTTCCCTCTTGTGACGTTATCATCGCACGATGACGATCGAAGAGGCCGTCGCACAGTTCCTGTTCCACTGCCAATACGAGAAGAACCTCAGCCCCAAGACCCTGAAGGCATACTCGATCGACCTGCGGCAGTTCTCGGAGCACCTCTCCCGGGAGCTCACGGTCACCGAGATCGCCGGGGTCGACAAGCCCGCCCTGCGGGACTACATCAAGAGCCTCTTCAACCATCTGGCCGAGAAGAGTGTCAAAAGGAAGGTGGCGACCCTGAAGGCCTTCCTCCACTTCCTGGAGAGAGAGGACGCCGTAGCGGTGAACCCCTTCCGCAAGATGGACGTCCGGATCAAAGAAACCCGCCGCCTGCCAAGGACCATCTCCCTCGCCGACCTCGAGAAGCTCTTCCGCCATCTCTACCGGCTCAAGAAGAACTGGAAGAAGAAAGACGCCGCCGGCTACCGCCTCCTCGTGAGGGACATCGCCGTCATCGAGCTCCTCTTCGCCACCGGAGCCCGAGTGGGGGAGATCTGCGGCCTGAAGAAGCCCGAAGTGGATCTCCGCCAAGGAAAGGTGCGAATTCTGGGAAAAGGGGGAAGGGAGAGGATCCTCCAGGTCTGCGATGAGGAGACCCTGGGCGCGCTCAACGATTATTTAGCCCTCTGGGAAGACGATGGGGAGGAGGACGCGCCCTTCTTCCGCAATCGCAGCGGCACCCGGCTCTCGGAGCAGACGGTGCGAACCGCGCTACGCCGCCATGCCCGGGAAGCAGGTATGCTGCTCCACGTGACCCCGCACATGCTGCGGCACTCGACGGCGACGCTGCTGCTGGAGGAGGGGGTGGACATCCGGTTCATCCAGCACCTCCTGGGGCACCGGTCGATCGCCACGACCCAGATCTATACGGAGGTGGGGGCGGGGGCGCAGCGGCGGGTGCTGGCGGGGCGGCATCCCCGGGGGAGGTTTCGGGTCGGCCAATCTTTCCCTTGACTATCCAAATCTGGTATCGTCTTGTATCAAGAATCAAGAAGAGGCCGTCATCTTGCAAGTGCAGATAACCAGAGAGAAGCCACCTAGTATCGAGCGAGGCGACTATGTCGTTTAGGTATGACGCATTCCTGAGCTATAATAGAGATGACGAGATGGACGTTCGCAGCATTTACGACTTCCTGTCAGATAGCGGGCTCAGAGTCTGGTTCGATAAGGAAGCCCTAGTGCCCGGCGCCGACTGGCTCGAAGAGATGCAGGCAGGATTGGCCGGATCAAAAACTTGCATCGTATTTTTTCGTAATGAACCCGGACCATGGAACAGAGAAGAAACTAAACAAGCCTTGCGCCAGAGAGCGAACGATGGACGCTTTAAGATTATACCTGTCTTGCTGCCTGGCAGTAGAGATCCCAACCCTTCTATGCCGTCCATTCTACAGGGAAGCACTTGGGTAGATCTACGCTCTGGACTCTTTAACGTTCCGACCCTTCGCAAGCTAACACAGGCAATTCAGGGAGGAGCAACAGTACCAATCCATGCGGCATCCGATGCGGTGCTCCATGACAAAAGCCTTCCAACTGGCTACAGAGCTGACGTGAGTAAGATTATATACCTACTCATTGGTGAATCTCTGTACCGCCAGAAGTATGTCAGCATAAGAGAACTCATACAAAATGCGGTAGATGCTTGCTCAAGACGAGCATATTCGAGTTATGGCTTTCGTCCCGAGGTTGTAGTTACTATCGATTCGAAAGAAGGATTTTTTGAGGTACGCGATAACGGCGAAGGAATGAACTCGTTTTTGCTATCAGAGTATTTTGCCGTGATCGGCAAGAGCATCAGGGACGAAGATGACATATCGACCAGGATCCAAGCAGACGACAGCACCCGCCTCTTCTTGATAGGGAAGTTCGGGATTGGGTTCATTAGCACCTACATCTTGGCGCGCGCAGTTCAGATCTCCACAACCTATGACGGTGCTCAGCAGGTTAATGTAGAGATTAGTGGGATAGACGAACCATTTGTATACAATTCTAAGTCAAGCGTGGGCAGGCCTAAGGAATCGATTGGAACAACAGTGCGAGTCTACTTGAAGGACGAGTTTAGGCTTGGAGGCGCTCACGAGTTCGACGCACTAGATGCAGTAAAGAGGTACTGTCGCCATGTTACCGAACTCACCATTATCAATAATGGTCAACGAACCGATATCGTAGACAACTGGAACACGCACCGATCTGCAGTTAGCGAAATCGTCGGAGTTAGACACCGCTTCGAATTACGTCTAGGTTTTTCTTCTTCTGCTACAAGCTTCATCGCGTCGAATGCCGGATTTCTGGTCTCGAACGATCCGGAACATATTATGCCCCCCCTTATGCCTAAGTTAATCGGAGGAGAGATAAATTTCTTCCCGGGCGTAGTGGATCTCAATATCTCTCGCGATGCGATAGTTGAGAGCGAGACAACGAAAAGCGTTCGGAGACAAATCGAAGAGAGCATAAAGAAGATACTTATCAAGGTGGTATCTGACCCGCCTCCCGGCTCTCATACTTCTCTGCGAGATACTCTCATGATATATCTCGAGCTGGCCATTGAGCATGAGGGAAAGAAGACGGGGCGTTCCGTTTCAAGCCTTTTCTCACCTTCCCCTGTCGACTGCCCCCACCGCTGACCTCCGCTGAAGCAGCAGAGTTGCTAATCGATGTTTGGCTTGTTAAACTAGGTAGCCATCAGATGTCGCTAAGGGAGGCATTCCGCAGAGCTAGAGAAGCAGGAAGAGACCGCGTCTATTGGCACGAGAGATATCTAACAGACCCGGCTCTTCTCTGGTTGAAAGATGGCCTTTATCAGCAGGAGTTCTTAGTAATCTCTGACGCCAGCGATCGCGTCTGGTTTCGATCTGCCTTTAGCGTATTGACAGATCATGAGGCCGCACTGCGCATATTGACTGAAAGATATGGATTTGAGCTGAGATCAATAAAAAAGGTTCTAGAGGAGGACATGAAAAATTTGCTTGTTCCGTTCAATGAACTCACCTCTACAATGCAAAGAGTTGTTTCCGGCATAGAACAAACGAGGCATAAAAAGATTCGAGTGGGGCGGCTACGGGACGCTCCGGCGGTTTTTCGCTTGGCAGACATCGACTACTTAAACCTGGAAAATGAGATATTCAGCAAGGCGAACACCTCAGCGAAACATCGCGATCTAGAATCACTGAAGTCTTATCTTCTAGGTCTTCTGCAATACGAGCTGGCATGACCCGGAGGTCTGTGACGGCCGGTCGTCGATCCGCGGGAGAATCTCTGCTCAAACGATCCTCGAGTTCCTGAGCGCTGGGGGAGACGATGCAGCACGTATCATTCGCTCGAGCCTGAAGACATCTGGAGGGTCTCTCCCCTACGCAACCCCGGCCGGCTCCTCCGCAGATCCACCGCCAGCCCCCGGATCATCTCCAACGTAACCCTCTCCTCCGTGCAGGCCTGCTGGAAGAGGAGAAGCGACGCCAACGCTTCCCGATCAACACCCCGCGCACCGAAGGCGGCTACGATCTCGGCGGCCAGCGGCTTCAGCTCGGCGAATCTCCCTTGCTCCGCCAGGAGCGCGGCCAGATCCAGAGAGACCAGGGCGGCGTCGTAGCCCTTCTCCAGGCTCAGGAAGTCGCTCCGTACCTCGCGGTAGAGGGTCTCTGCCTCGGCGGGACGCCCCAAGCCCTGGGCGATGCTCGCCTCTGCCCAACGCAGCTTGATCCAGTCGAGCGGCTCGGCGATGTCGCGGAAAAGCGAGCGGAGCTCCGGCAGGAGCTGATCGGCTTCCTCGTGGCGGCCCGCCAGGGTCAGATAGGTCAGGAGGTTCTGGCGGGTACGCGCCGAGAGGTGGATGTCTCCCGCCTGCTCGATCTCCGGCTCGCTCTGTCGCAGGAGGGAGATAGCCTGCTGGAAATCCTCCTGAACGTAGAGGAGCCTGGCCTTTTTTAGCAGCGCCTTGGCAGCTCCATGGACGTCCTTCACTTCTCGGAAGAGGGCAAGGGAGCGGTCGAGCAGGTCGCCGGCCTCCTCGAAGCGGCGCTGATCGAGGCGCAGCGACGCCTTGAGCCCGAACACTTCCGCGCGCAGAGAGAGGTCGCCGGTCCCGCTCGCGTCCAGGCATTCCTCGGCACGGAGAGATGCGTGCTCGGCTCCCTTGAGCTCGCCCAGCACCCGCTGGGCATTGCCGAGCTGGGCATAGGCTCGGGCCCGCAGGTCACGGATCCAGTCAGAGTGGTAGGCCTCGCTGAGATGTGCGGAGAGCCGGACAGCCAGCCGCGCCAGATCGACGGCATGGGCGGGGTCCTGGAAGATGGCCTCGCGGCTGGCGCGCAGGAAGTACCGGCAGAGTCCCCAGGTGTGCAGAGCTTCGTCCTCCGCCGCGAGCCGCATCCGCTCTTCATGCGTGCGTTCCTCGAGCGCCGCGGCAAGCGCGGGCGCCTCCCTCGTTTCGAGAACGGCCACGACCTCATTCCAATGGCCGCTCTCGGCCTGCAGGCGCCGGATCTCGTCCCGCAGCCGCTGGCAGACTGGGCAGCTCGCCACGAGATGGGGCGCCACCTCCCGCAGGACTTCTTCATGCTCCAGCTCGCCGGCCAGCCAACGCGCCAGCGTCTCCAACGACGGGTGAACGTTGTCCATGGCTCTCCTTTCTCTCCAAGCGAAATGGGAAAGAGCGTACTGGCGAGGAAGTATATCGTGCCTTCAAGAGAGAATGAAGAGCCCGGAAGAGAGAACCCGGAGGCCGGAGACGGCACGAACCAGCAGCTCGATCAGTGGTCGGGGTCGGTGGGGTCGCCGATCGTCACCGGGGCTCCGCCTGGCCCATTTCCGCCGTCCGGATCGATCGCCATCCCATTGGCAGCGACGGCGACCGTGCGGCCCTCGTCCGGCCGTGGACCGCGGTCGTCGAGCCAGCCGAGGGGGCCGGCGAAAAGGCCCAGGAGCGAGAGGAGGGGGAGGAGGCACAGGATGAGGTTGGGCATGTCCGACTCCTTGCGGTCAGGTCCCGGCCGGCGGCCATCGCCGGCGAGCCTGCCCTACCTCTATTAGAAGGTGTCTGGACCAAGGGGAGTCGATCTACCTGCTATGCTTGAAGCAAGCCTGGGCGTCACACCGGGACGCGGAGGAGACGATGGAACGCAGCGAGCTTCTCACCAGAATCACCATCGACCCGGAGGTCTGTAACGGCCGGCCGACGATCCGGGGGAAGAGAATCACAGCTCAGACGATCCTCGAGTTCCTGAGCGCGGGAGAGAGCCGGGAGGAGATCCTGCGGCAATACCCTTCGCTTGAACCCGAAGACATCGATGCCTGCCTGGCCTTCGCCGCTTGGCTCCTGGGGCGCAGTTACGTCGTCACGATGACGGCATAGATGGCCCGGTTCCTGATCGACGTGAACCTGCCGTACTACTTCTCCGTCTGGAGAGGGCCGGATTACGTTCATGTCCGGGACCATAACGACGCGTGGACAGACAAGCAGATTTGGGCCTACGCGAAACAAGAGAAGCTGACGATCGTTACGAAGGACACCGACTTCTCCGATCGAGTCCTCCTGACCACGCCTCCGCCCCGGGTCATCCATGTCCGATGTGGAAACCTGCGGATGCGCGAGTTCCATCAATCTATCGCCAGTCGTTGGGACGCGATCTGCGGCCTGAGCAAGCAGTGCAAGCTCGTCCAAGTCTTTGAGGACCGGATCGAAGGGATCGACTGATCTTCGCCGGCGCGCCTGGCGTTGGCCAGCAGTAAAAAAGGCGGGCCAGGGGCCAGGCCGGCCACCCGGCCCCTGTCGAATTTGGCGGGCCGGGGCCGCTCCTCCCGCCCTCGAGGAGTGCCCCGGTACGACC
The DNA here is from genome assembly GCA_035637095.1 of Thermoanaerobaculia bacterium. GTDB lineage: Bacteria > Acidobacteriota > Thermoanaerobaculia > Multivoradales > UBA5704 > UBA5704. The sequence goes on along the minus strand of DASPXX010000280.1, from coordinate 16,183 downwards.
CTTGTCAAAGAGCTCCGCGGCAGCCTCCCCGGAGGGGTGACTGCCGGCGGCCGTCGAGATTCCCCAAAAAAAGTTTGAGTCAGGGGCTTGACAGCGTCATCAGTATGTGGGTACCCTTACCGAAAGTCAAGCAGGACGTTCCGAGGTTGGAACCGGAACGGGCATCACCCGAAAGACGATTTCCGGCTCCATGATGGGGTCGGATTTTCGGGGCCTCCAACAGGTCCCAAAGGAGAAGAGCAATGCCCAGAAACATCACCACCCAAGGAGAGACCTTCCAGGACCTCCAGCAGCTGGCGACCTCGATGGCCGCCAACAGCACGGAGATCCCCCACCTGGAGTCGCCGCGAGTCCAGCTCGTGACGATCCTCACGCAGGCGGAGGCGCTCGTCACCCAGCAGGCCGCGCTCGCGGCGAGCCGGCAGGAGGCGTCCAAGCAGCTGCGGGAGCTGCTCGCCGAGGCTCGACGGCTGGGGAACTTCCTGCGCGTCGGGCTCAAGCAGCACTATGGCCCCCGCTCGGAGAAGCTGGCGGAGTTCAAGCTGCAGCCGTTCCGCGGGCGCAAGATCCCGAAACCCGTCGAGCCGCCATTCCCGACGGAGCCCTCGCCGGTCGTCACCGGCCCGAAGGCCCCGTAGCCCCTTACACATCCCATCCGCATCGCCTGGTTGCGGGCGTGGCCTCGGGCCACGCCCCCTTTTCATCCTCTCCACGCCTCGGTGTCCCGGGGAGTCGTGGCGTTCTCCCGCGGCGTTGTCTCTGCGCTCGCGAACGCCGGCTCGATGTCCCGGTGCACCGGGCCGTTGTTCCGGGACGCTGGCTGAAAGGCCCGGAGCGATGCCGCTGCGCCCCAGGGCATTGGGGCAGACTCCCGGGGCAATCGCGCAAGATCCCGGGAGCTTGCCCCAATGTCCCGAGGTGAATAAGCAATCTTCCTATGCAGTGACTCGAAGTCCCGGGGCAATGAGGCCGCGCACCGGGGCTCGGCGCCGGCTCACCGGGAGAACAAGGCGCTGCCTCGGGGCACCCGTCCGGTGCTCCGGAGCTCTGCCGCGAGATCCCGGGACGATGCCGTGAAGTCCCAGAGCACTGAGCCGCCGTCCCGGGGAACTGGGGCGTGATTCGGGGACGTTGAGCCAGACGGAACGAGGTCTGTCCGGCGGCAGCATGGTTCTTTGAAAACTGAATCCAGCGGATCGAGGGAGGATCCACCCTCGATCCAAGCCCGGCGTGTATCTGTTGTGGGCCGGCCCTGAGGCCCGGCCGGCCCTCTTTTTTTCGCTCAGAGGAGAGACAGAACGTTCTCCCGCGTGACCAGCTCGATCTCCCGTGCATCTTCGAGAAACGGGGCCACATCCGGAACCACCCGCTCCCAGTCGAGATCGCGGACCTTCTCGGCGGCTCGCGACCTCCAGGTCTCTTCTACCAACGGAGGCCCGCTCCATCCTGTCTGCTGCAAGGCATTGTTGAGGAGCACGAGGTTCGGCGGCGGCCAGGCACGATCGCTCAGGTACCAGATCAGATCGTAGAGATCCCGCCCTTTCGGATACGAGCGCTGGAGGATCGCGTGGAGCTTTCCAGCCAGCAGAGACGCCTTGTCGTGATACTGGAGCTGGAGCGTGGCATGCCGGCGGACGATGGTGGTTTCGAGAACCGCACCGGCCGGTGGCCGCGTGTCCACCTCCACCTTGACGGAGAGCTTCTCGTTGCGATGAGAGGAGAGGCCAAGGTCGAAGAGCAGGCCCGGGAACGAGATGAAGGCGCTGTGCACCACCTTCTGATCGTTCACCCTGACCTCGACCTCGAATCCCTCCTGCACAAGGTCGCTCCGGGCCCTCCGCAGGTAGGCACGAAAATCGTAGCCCCGCTCAGGCCGCTCGAGAGCGAAGTCCAGATCCTCCGAGTAGCGGCGGATCGAGTAGAGGAAACGCAGGGCGGTTCCTCCCTGGAAGGCGAGCGGAATCATCGCCCCGGCACGCTGGAGAGACGACAGGATTCTCGCCTGGAGAAACTCCCGGAGACGGTTTCGGCCTTCCGTGGGACTTCCGCTCCCCCGCAGGAGGTCTTGCAGGTCGCCTCTCACAGCGGCCGGTACTCCGTGGCTTCCACCTCGGCCAGCCGGGTCACGCGCTCGGCGGCTCGCAGCAGCTTCGGCTTACCGAACTGCCCCGCAACTCGGTTCAGCTCATCGAGATCCAATGTCTCCAGATGCTGGAGACGAAGCTCGTTCAGGTACTCCTCGGTGTCCGCATCGGGCTCCAGGTAGAGGAGATCGAGGAGCGCTTTTTCGGGGGTGGCCACGAGAGCCTCCTGCTCACCCGCGAGCAGGGTCCGGCGATAGCCGGTCACGAGGTCCTTCCGGAGGTGACGGAACAGATAGCTGCCCAGCGGCGTGTCCCACTGGTCGGGCCGGCCCGGGGTCACGCTGGTCGTGACAGGGACGTACTCCGGGATCAGGTTGTAGTGCGCCAGGGCCGCTTGCAGGCTGACGTAGGAGCCGCGGACCAGCAGGTTGGCGATCAGGAAGGGATGGGGGCGGACCCGCTGGTAGGGCGGCGCCAGGGCATAGAGCCCTCGCCGGAGCTGGTACAGCCGCCCGGCGCCCACCCAGCGGGAGAGCTGGCGGCGGACGTCTCCGGGATCGACGTCTCCCGCGAGGAGGAGCCCGGCTTCGAAGACCGGCTCCTCGCCGACGATCTCCAACAGACGGTCGAACTTCATGGCAGCAGGATGCCATGAATGGCAAGTTATTGCAACGAAATCCCAGCCACCGGCGCCTCCACAGCCTCGCCCGCGAGCCCCAACCCCCGCACCACTCTCAGCAGCTGCTCGCGCACCACCTCGCGGGAGTAGTCGGCGCGGAGGCGGCGGCCGCCGTTGGCGATCAGCCGCTCGCGGGCTTCCCGGTCGTCGAGGAGCTCCAGGATGGCGGTCACCCACTCGATCGGGTGCGTGCCCACGACGCGGAAGTCCTCGCCCTGCCGGCCCGAGGTCCCGGCGGCCGCCCACGGCGTCGCGATCACCGGCACGCCCGCCGCCCACGCTTCCAGGATCTTGACCGGCACGCCCGAGCCGCAGCGCATGGGAGCGAGGGCGAGCGTCGCCTGGGCGAGGACCGAGCGCATGTCGCGTGGCGATTCGACGAGGTGGAGCCGCGGCCCCGCCCTGGCCACCGCGCGGCGGACCCCCGCCGCCGGCCGGTCGCCCGCCACGATGACGCGCACGTCCGATCGCGCCTGGCGGACCGCGGGCCAGACCTCGGCCAGCCACCAGGTGACGGCGTCCACATTGACGAAGTAACCGAGGTTCCCGGTGAGGGCGAGCACCGGCCCGATCTCCCCGCCGGTCGCGAGGACCTCGCCCGGGAGCGGCGGCTCGGCGCGCCTTTCCCGCACGGCCAGATGGACCACGGAGACCCTGGCCGCGAGCTCGGCCGGGAGCCGGTTGACCAGCGCCTGGCGGTCCCGGCCGCAGACCAGGAAGGCCCCGGCCGTCCGCTCGACCAGCCGGCGCTCGCCGATCGCCAGCAGATGGGCCTCCAGACGCAGCAGAGGACGGAGCCAGAAGCGGTCGACCGCGGCGCGGCGCGAGAAGTTGAGCGAGAGGCTGTCGATCAGGTCGACCAGGATCGGCGTGCCGCCGAAGTCGTCGAGATGGATGGCCAGACGGACGAGCTGGAGGAGCCCCAGATCCGCCCGGGGCGCCAGCTCGCGGAGGCGGCGGCCCAGGTCCGGCTGATAGAAGAGGACGCTCTGGAGGGGGTGGTTTCTGCGCAGCACGCGCGCCATGCCGGGGAGGAGAGCGGCGGTCCGGCTCGGCCGGTAGAGCTCGACCCGGTACGGCGCGTCCGGCGGCGGCGGCTCCTGCCCCTTGCCCGGCTCGGGGGTGAGCAGCGTCACCTCGTGGTCGCCGGAGAGAAAGTCGAGCGCCTGCACGGCGCGGATCTGGTCGCCCCGGCGCGGCGGCCAGGGATAGCGCGAGGTGGCGAGGAGGATCTTCATCCGTCCCGGTCGAGCCCGGTCAGACCAGCTTCAGCAGGTGGCCGAGCTTCTCCCGTTTGGCCCGCAGGTACGCCCGGCTGCTCTCGGTCGGCGGCACCTCCAGCGGGACGCGCTCCACGATCTCCAGCCCGTAGCCGTCCAGGGCGATGTACTTGCTGGGGTTGTTCGTCATCAGCCGCATCTCGCGGACGCCCAGGTCGCGGAGGATCTGGGCGCCGACTCCGTAGTCGCGCTGGTCGGGGCGGAAGCCGAGCCGCTCGTTCGCCTCCACCGTGTCGTGCCCCTGCTCCTGCAGCTCATAGGCGCGGAGCTTGTTCAGCAGGCCGATGCCGCGCCCCTCCTGGAGGAGGTAGAGGAGCACGCCCTTGCCTTCCGCGGCGATCTTCTGGAGGGCCTGCTCGAGCTGCACCCCGCAATCGCAGCGCGCCGAGCCGAAGATGTCGCCGGTCAGGCACTGGCTGTGGACCCGCACGAGGGTCGGATCGTCCGCCTGGATGTCCCCCATGACCAGGGCCACGTGCTCCTCCTCGGTCACGTCGGAGCGGTAGGCATAGATCCGGAAATCGCCGTAGACCGTCGGCAGCCGGGGCGAAGCGATCCGCCGCACCAGGGTCTCGTGGCGCAGCCGGTAGCTGATCAGGTCGGAGACGGTGATCATCAGGAGGCCGTGCCGGCTCGCCACCGCGGTCAGGTCCGGGACCCGCGCCATGGTGCCGTCGTCGTTCATGATCTCGCAGATCACTCCCGCCGGCGTCAAGCCGGCCAGAGCGGCGAGGTCGACCGACGCCTCGGTCTGCCCGGCCCGCTTGAGCACGCCCCCCTTGCGGGCGCGCAGCGGGAAGACGTGCCCGGGCCGCAGCAGGTCCTCCGGCCGGGTCGCCGGATCGATGGCGGTCGAGATGGTCGCGGCGCGGTCCGCGGCGGAGATGCCGGTGGTGATCTTGCCTCGCGCCTCGATCGAGACGGTGAAGGCGGTGCCGAAGGGCGACGTGTTGGCTTCGACCATCAGCGGGAGGTCGAGCGCGCGGCAGCGCTCCTCAGTCATCGCCAGGCAGATGAGACCGCGCCCGTACTTGGACATGAAGTTGATCGCGGCGGGGGAGACCTTCTCGGCCGCGATGGCGAGATCGCCTTCGTTCTCGCGGTCCTCGTCGTCGACGATGATGACCATCCGGCCCTGGCGGAACTGTTCGATCGCCGCTTCGATGGAAGCGAACGGTAGATTCTGGGTCATGGTGTCTGAAGTCCTCTCGCAGGCCCCCTCGGTTCGGGCCGCTGCGGCTGACGGGAGGGGATGGAACGCAAACGTTCCGGCTGAGTCTACTTGTGCGAGCGCAAACGGTCAACGGCGCTACGCTGGCGCCCCAGGGTCCCATCAAAGTCGGGCGGAGGCGGAGTTCCCCCGCCCAAAGACCCTCACCCCCTGGCCCCCTCTCCCACCCGCACTCCCATCCTCCGGGAGAGGGGGAACCCCCAACACTCGCTTTTTCAATGTCTTGGGCGGTGGCGCCCCCTCTCCCGGGTGGGAGTGAGTGCGGGTGGGAGAGGGGGACGGGGGGTGAGGGATGGGCGGGCGGAGGCACCCGCTACGATGACTTTGACGGGACCCTGGCTGGCGCCCCTACTCCAGATCGTGCACCAGCGGCTGCGGCCGGCACAGCCAGTAGCCCTGGGCGTAGTCGACTCCGAGGGCCTTGAGGACTTCCAGGGTCGGGCGGTTCTCCACCCATTCGGCGATGGTCTGGATTCCCAGGGCGTGGCCGACCTGGTTGATCGACTCGACCATGGCCCTTTTGACCCGGTCGTCCAGCATGTTCTGCACGAACTCGCCGTCGATCTTCAGGTAGTCGACCTGCAGGTCCCGCAGGTAGGAGAAGGAAGAGAGGCCGCTGCCGAAGTCATCCAGGACGAAGCGGCAGCCCCTGCTCTTGAGGCCGGAGATGAAGCGCATGGCGCTGTCCAGCTTGCTGATCGCCGCGGTCTCGGTAATTTCAAAACAGACCCGGCGGGGATCGACGCCGCTCTGCTCGAGCTCCTTGCCGACGTGGTCCAGGAAGCCGTCCTCGGCCAGCGCCTGGGCCGAGATGTTCACCGCGAAGAGAACCGGCCGCGAGACCTCCCGGCGCTGCACCTCCGCCAGCGCCCGGAAGGCGGTGCGCGTCACCCAGCGGTCCAGCGAGCCGATCAGCTTGTAGCGCTCGGCCGCGGCGATGAACGCGCTCGGGGAGACCACCTTGCCGTCCGGATCGAGCATGCGCAGGAAGACCTCGCAGAGCAGCTCCCGGCCGGCGCTGCCCGACAGCGGCTGGACGAGCTGGTAGTACAGCCGGAAGCGGCGGTCCTCGAACGCGCTGTGGATGCGATGGATCCACTGCATCTCGCCGTAGCGCTCGGCGATCGTCGTGTCGTCCAGCTCGTGCTCGTGGACGCGGTTCTTCCCCCCCTCCTTGGCGACGTAGCAGGCCGCGTCCGCCGCACCCACCACCTGGGCGAGGTCGCCGCTGTCGCCGTCGATCGCCACGAAACCGATGCTCGCTCCCACGCTGAACATCTGGTCGCGCCAGCGGAAGCGGAACTCGCGAACGGAGCGGCGGACGTCTTCGGCGATCTCCCGCGCGTCGTCGAGAGGGCAGTCCTCCAAGAGCACGCCGAACTCGTCGCCGCCCAGCCGGGCCAGCGTGTCGCTGCGCCGGACCCGCGAGCGCAAGAGGGCGGTGATCTGCTTCAGCATCTCGTCGCCGACGAGGTGGCCGCAGGTATCGTTGATCGCCTTGAACTCGTCCAGGTCGAGGTAGAGCAGGACGTGGAGGCGCTGCTCGGCGCGGGCGGTGCGGAGAGCTCTCCGGAGCCGCACCTCGAACTCGCGGCGGTTGAGCAGCCCGGTCAGGGCGTCGTGGGAGGCGAGGTAGATCATCTCGCGCTCCATTCCCCGCAGCTGCGTGACGTCCTTGAAGACCACCACCGCGCCGATCACCTCGCCGTGGCGGTCGCGGATCGGCGCCGCCGAGTCGCGGACCGAGTACTCCTGGCCTTCGGCGCCGAGGAGGAGCGCGTGCCCGGGTGACACGACGATGCGGTCCTGCTCCAGGCACTGCCGCACCGGATCGGGCAGGGGCGTGCGCGTCACCTCGTCGACGACCTGGAAGATCTCGGTCACCGGCCGGCCGAGCGCTTCCTCGGCGATCCACCCGGTCAGCTGCTCCGCCACCGGGTTCATCGAATCGATCCGCCCCTCGGCATCGGTGCGGATGACGCCGTCGCCGATCGAGGCCAGGGTCGCCTGCAGGAGCTCGTTCTCCTGCGTCAGCGTCTCCGCCTCCCGCCGGCGCTCCGTGACGTCGAAGGCGATTCCGAGACAGGCGGACACCGCGCCGCCCGCGTCGCGCAGGGGCTCGATCCGCACCTCCCAGAGCCGCGCCTCCCAGTCCATCTCATAGCTCACCGACTCGCCCGCCAGGGCCAGCCGGTGGGCGCGGATCGCCGGATGGTCCGGATCGAACGTGTGGTAGTGGTCGAAGAGGCTGGGGCCCGTGTCGTCGAGGCCGGAGCCGGGAAGGCCGATCTTCACCCGGAGCTCGCGGTTCACCGTCCAGACCAGGGCGGGCGCCGTCTCGGTGCGCGGCGCGGTCACCTCCCCTGTCCCGGGGAGCCCCGGGCCCTGGTGCCAGGACGCCGCCCGCGCGCCTGCCTTTGCCAGGCGGCGATCCGCCGGGCCGGGCGGAAACTGGACGTGAAGCGAAGAGAGATCACCCATTGCAGAGTCATCCGTACAGCCGCAGGCGAGTAGAGCAAGATCCGCGCCTACGACAACGGCTCGGGCATGGCGACGCCGAAGCCCTGCACGTAGTCGACGCCGATCTCGCGGAGCATCTCCAGGCTGGCCCGGTTCTCGACCGATTCGGCGATGGTGCGGATCCCCATCACCTGCCCGATCTGGTGGATCGACTCGACCAGCGCCCGCTGCACCGGGCTCCCCACCATGTCGCGCACGAAGGTGCCGTCGATCTTCAAGTAGTCGACCTGCAGGTTCTTCAAGTAGGCGAAGGAGGAGAGGCCGCTGCCGAAGTCGTCGAGCACGAAACGGCAGCCGTGGCTCTTGAGGACCCGGATGAACGCCACCGCCTGCTCCAGGTTCTCCACCGCCGCCGTCTCGGTGATCTCGAAACAGACCCGCCGCGGCAGCACTCCCGTGACCTCGATCTCCTCCAGCACGTACTCGAGGAAGGCGTCGTCGCCCAGCGACTGCCCGGAGAGGTTGATCGCGAAGCAGGTGTCGTCCTCGTGCGACAGGGCGCGGCAGGCGAGGGAGACGAACGCGGCATGGACGACCCAGCGGTCGATCGAGCCGATCAGGTGATAGCGCTCGGCGGCCGGGATGAAGGCGGCCGGGGAGGCCAGGCGCCCGTCCTCCTCGATCATGCGAATGAAGATCTCGCACAGCCGCGGCTCGGCCTGGAAGGCGGCGGAGAGCGGCATGATCGGCTGGTGATAGAGGCAGAACCGGTGCTCGGCGAACGCCTTGTGGATGCGGTGGACCCACTGCATCTCGCCGTAGCGCTCGGCGAGCGCGCTGTCGTCCGGCTGGTACTCGTGCATGCGGTTGCGCCCGTTCTCCTTGGCGACGTAACAGGCGGCGTCCGCGGCCGACAGGGCATGGGCCATGTCGGCGGTCTCCGGGGTGAGGGGCACGAAGCCGATGCTGACGCCGATCTCGAAGATGCGCTCCTGCCAGGAGAAGCGGAACTGCTGCACCGCGGTGCGCAGGCCGAGCCCCACCGCGCGCGCCCGGTCGGGCTGCGTGTCTTCCAGGAGGACGCCGAACTCGTCGCCGCCCAGACGGGCCAGGGTGTCGGTCTTGCGCAGCCGCGACTTGAGGAGGCCCGTCACCTGCTTGAGCATCTCGTCGCCGGCCAAGTGGCCGCAGGTGTCGTTGACCACCTTGAACTCGTCGAGGTCGAGATAGAAGAGGGCGTGCAGCCGCTTCTCCTCGCGAGCCGTGGTCAGGCAGTGCTGGAGGCGGCGCTCGAACTCGCGGCGGTTGATGAGGCCGGTCAGAGGATCGTGGCGGGCGAGATAGACCATCTCGCGCTCCATCCCGCGCAGCAGGGTCACGTCCTTGAAGACCAGGACCGTGCCGGTGATCCGCCCGTGGCGGTCCCGGATCGGCGCCACCGAGTCGCGGATGGCAGCCTCGCCGCCGTCGCGGCGGATGAGCAGCGAATACCCGGGGAGCTCCACGACCTGCCCTTCCTGCAGGCAGCGCTCGACCAGGTTGGGCACCGGCCGGCCGGTCGTCTCGTCGACCACGTTGAAGACGGAGAGGACCGGCTGGCCGGAGGCCTCGGCGGCGCTCCAGCCGGTCAGCCGTTCGGCCACCGGGTTCAGGTAGTCGATCACCCCGGCGGCGTCGGTGCGGATGACGCCGTCGCCGATCGAGGCGAGGGTCACCTGGGCGCGCTCCTTCTCTTGCGCGAGAGCCTCCTCGGCGAGCTTGCGCTCGATCTCGGCGCCGGCCCGGGCGGCGAAGATCTTGAGGATCGACATGGCCGGCAGGTCCTCGGCGAGCGGCTTCGAGTCCATCACCGCCATGTGGCCGAGCGGCCGGTCGTCCGAGTCGAACAGAGGGACCGCGAAATAGCTCTCGATTCCCTCCTCGCGCAGCCAGGCGTCCTGCGGGAAGAGGCGCCAGGCGTCGCTCGGGTAGTAGCAGAACTGGCGGCCGATCACGTTCTCGCACGGGGTGCCCCGGACGTCGTACTCGAACGGCTCGCCGTACTCCTCACCGGTCCAGAAGGCGAGGATACGGGCGCGGAGGCCCTCCGGACCGGCGACCTCGGCGATGAAGGCGAACCGGGTCCCCAGGGCGTCGGCGAGGTGGCGGACGAGGGAACGGAGGAAGCCGGCGCCGGTGGTCGAGGAGGTGCCCTCGACGATGGCGCGCAGGCGCTCCTCGCTCTGCTTGCGCGCGGTGATGTCGCGGATCACGCCGATCATGCGCACGGGAGAGCCGGTCGCGTCGCAGACAGCCTGGCCGCGGTCGTTGAACCAGCGGTACGCGCCGCCGGGAGCGCGGATGCGGACCTCGAAGGAGAGATCCCTGCCGGCCTGCAGGCAGAGGCGCAGGGCGCCGGCGAGCGTCTCGTGGTCCTCGGGATGGATGGCGCCGAGGAGCTCCCGGCCGGTCGTCCAGAGCTGCGACGGGCTGCAGCCGAAGAGCTCGGCGGCATGGGCAGGCACGATCAGCTCGTCGGTCAGCAGGTTCCATTCCCAGGTGGCGATGCCGGCGGCCCGCTGGGCGAGCTCCAGGCGGGCGCCGCTCTCGCGCAGCGCGACCTCGGCGAGCTTGCGCTCGGTGATGTCGACCGCGGTGGCCATCCCGGTCGGCCCCTGGCCGTTGATCGGCTCGATGACCGCGGAGGTGACGTCGACCCACCGCTCGGCTCCGTCGCGGGTGTGGACCCGGACCTCGTAGCGGTTGGGGACGGGCTCGCCGCGCAGGCGGGCCGCGAGGCGTTCGCGGACGAGGGGACGGAGCTCGGGATGGGCGAGATCCCAGGGCCGGAAGGTGAGGAGCTCGGCGGCGGTGAAGCCGGTCAGCTCCTCGACCGCCCGGTTGACGAAGAGCACCCGCTCAGCGCTGTAGACGATGATGGCGGTCGACGTGGTTTCGGCGAGCGCGCGGAACCACATGTCGTGTTCGCGCGGAAGCTCGATGGACGGCTCGAGAAGACTCATGATCAGGGACTCGCCTCGATTCGGCGAAGCATCCTCCCGGACGCGTGGGCATCCAGGAGAGCAGCAGCAGACCTCACCGAAGAGGGAGCTTGAGGATAAGAGTTTGACAGCTTCCGGTGCAAGGGAAAGCTGAAACTTCGGTAAAGTGTCGGTGAGATGCCTGCGCCCGTGGTGGTTCCGGAGGCTGGATGGACCCCCGTGACGCCCTTCCGTCTGGAGGGGGGGCGATCGTCGTTCGTGTCGGGAGAGCCCGGGGGCGACCGCCTGCGGGTGAGCTACTTCCGCCGCGCGAGCGACGGCCGCCTGGTGGGCCGCGCCTGGTTCGGCCCGGGAGCCCAGGGTCCGCCGGGGCACGCGCACGGCGGCAGCATCGCCGCGGTGCTCGACGAGGCGATGGGCGCCGCGGCCTGGCTGGAAGGCCACCTGGTCGTCGCGGTCCAGCTGAACACCAGCTTCCGGACCATGCTGCCGCTCGGCACGGATACCTGGCTGGAAGCCTGGGTGGAAGGGGTGGACGGCCGGAAGGTGAGGACCCGCGGCCGTCTGCTCGGCCCCGACGGCAAGCCCTTCGCCGAAGCCGAAGGCGTGTTCGTCGAGATCGACCGCGAGCGCTTCCGGCCGATGCTCGAAAAGGCCGCGGCAGACCGGGGGGTGAGCGTGGAGGAGCTCCTGGCGCGGCTGCCCTCGTAGGGGTGAATGCAAGGGCAGGCACAAGCAGGGGCAGGCACAAGGCCTGCCCCTACGATTCCTGGTATGCCCCTATGGCCGTGATCGGCGTAGGGGCAACCCTTGTGGTTGCCCCTGGCATCGCCGCGATCTCCCGCCGAACGGGAGCCTCCCTCCACGGTCTCAACTCTGGCCGCTCTCTTTGAGCAGGGCCCGCAGGCGTGCCAGCTCGGTTTCCGCAGCTTCGGCCCGCTGGCGCTCCGCTTCGGCCTGCTGGCGCTCCGCTTCGGCCCGCTGGCGCTCCGCCACCTCCCGCTCCTTCGCGGTCGGAACCAGGCTCCCGTCGCGCCGAAACAGCCGGACCCAGTCGTCCTCCATGTCCTCATAGACACCATGCCAGACGCCGAGGAAGGCTCCGAGCTGCTCGCTCCAGAACCGGCCCCGGGCGTCCGGCACCATCGGCTGGTAGATGCCGCCAGCCAGCCGGAAACCTTCCAATCGCCGGAGATCCGGGTCGTACAGGTAGTACTCGGACGTCCGGAAGGTCCGGGCATAGAGAACCTTCTTCTCGTTCCGGTCGACGGAAGCCGTCGAGGGGGACGACAGCTCGACGATGACGTCCGGAAGGCGCCACCCGTCCTCCCACGCCACCCACGCCTTGCGGCGCCTGGGCTCGACGCCGCCCACCCAGAAGACGTCCGGGCCGCGGAAGTACTGACGCCCCTGCGCCACGTCCCGCGCCTGCTCCACGGAGTAATACACGAACATGTTGCCGCCGACGTAGAAATCGGTGCGCCCGTGCTCCTGCATGAGCTGACGGATCAGCCCCCGGAGAAGTGGGTACTCCCAGGTATGCCACTCGGATTCCAAAGGCTCCCCATCCTCGTAGACGAGATCAAAGGGCAGAGGCGCGAGCGCCGAGACGGCTGGCTGGCTCATGGCATGCTCCTTTCGCGGTCGTTCCTCAAGATCATCCTATCGCGTGTCGCCGGAAAAAGGAAAGGAAAAAGTGAGGTCAATCCCGCACCGCCGGCGCCAAGAGCGACAGGTCCACCTGCTTCTCCTTCTCCGCCAGGCCCATCAGGTCGCGGATGCCGCCGGCGAAGTGCCAGGCGCGGAAGCCGGCCTGCTGCATCTTCTCGGCGAGCGCTGCGCTTTTGAGGCCCACCTCGCAGACCAGCACGTACGGCCGGCCGCGGTCGAAGGATGGATAGGCCTCCAGCGCGCGCGGGAAGTCGAGGCAGAGCGAGCCCGGATAGTGCCAGGCCCGGTAGGACTGCGCCGGGCGCAGATCGAGGACCGTCGCGCCTTCGGGGATGTGATCGGTCTCCAGCTCCGAGGGCCCGAGGGCTTCGGGGCTCAGGTCGCGCAGGCGCCAGACGGTCCGCGCGGCGACCAGGCCCTCGAGGAGATCCGGATCGAGGCCCGTCTCATCCCGCTCGATCTCCCGGGGATGCGCCTTGGTCGTCGGGTGCCGCGGCACCATGTCGCAGTACTCGCCCACCGCCGACGCCAGGTCGTAGACCCCCATGCGGCGCGCCAGGCTCAGGATCTCCTCCTTGTTGAAGCCGAGGAGCGGCCGGAGCACCGGCAGGATGCGCGCCGCCTGCGAGATGACCGCCAGGTTCTGCAGGGTCTGCGAGGAGACCTGCCCGATCGCCTCGCCGGTCACCATGCCGAGCCGCCCCGTCTTGAGAGCGATGGCTTCCGCGGCGCGCACCATCTGCCGCTTGAGCAGGATCTGCCAGCTCTGGTCTCGCGTCTTCGCGCGCAGCTCCGCGGCGACCGGCTGGAAGTCGATCTCGTAGAGGCGCGGCCGCGAGCCGTAGCTCCACAGGTCGGAGACCACCTTCATGACCTTGAGCACGCCGAGCCGATGGACCGTCCCGCCGAGATTGCAGAAGACGTAGTCGAGCTCGACGCCCCGCTTGAGCAGCAGCCAGCTCGCCACCGCCGAGTCGAAGCCGCCGGAGACCAGGGCCACGGCCTTGCCCTCGACGCCGATCGGCAGGCCGCCCCAGCTGCGCTCCTTCTCGTGGAAGAAGCGCGCGCGCCCCGGATCGCCCGGCTCCACCTCGACCCAGGCCGTCACTTCCGGATCGTCGAGACGCACCCGTCCGGCTCCGGCGTCGAGCAGCGCGCGGCCGAGCGCCCGCTCGATCTCCAGAGAGTCGAAGGGGATCCGCTCCACGCCGCCGCGCCGCGACGCGCGGACCGCGAAGGTCCGCCCCCGCACGCTCCCGGCGAACACGTCCACACCGTGCGCCACGATGTCTTCCAAGGTGGTCCAGGGGCGCGGCTCGACCACGGAGACGGACTGCAGGCCGAAGACCCGGGTCAGCACCTCGATGGCTTGGGGCTCCGGCGTCTCCAGATAGAAGCGGCTCCAGGTCTTCTCGAGGCGGTACGGGATCCCATGCGAGGCCAGAGCGTCCTCGATGTTCCTGGCGAGCCGCAGCTGGAACCGCAGGCGCGTCTTGCGCGCCTTCGTATAGAAATCACCGGAATGGCGCAGGATGAGCAGGTGGTCGGGCATGCGGCTGTCGATTCTACCTCGGGCCCTCACCCCCGGCCCTGAGCTGCCACTCGAGATTCCAGCAGCCTTCGCCTGCAAGCGTTCCCCCGCCCGACCTCACCCCCCGGCCCCCCTCTCCCATCGCCCACCCATCCCCCGGGAGAGGGGGGAGCGTACATGCGAGAGGCCGGTCGCCAAGGTGTTGGTCTTTGGGTGGGGGCGCCCCTCTCCCGGTTGGGGGGTGTGCGATGGGAGAGGGGGCGGGGGTGAGGTCGGGCGGGGGAAGGCCTCGTCCACGATGGGAGCCCGGCTCTCCTCACGGCCGCCACACCGTCACCAGCCACCACCGGAGGCCGTCCCCGAAGACCTCGGGCGACGGCTCCTCGACCACCTCGGCCAGCCCGACGCGGACATCGAGCGCCGGCACGCGCCCGACCGGCAGCGGGCCGATCGACCAGGTCCACTCCAGGCCGGCGAGGGTCAGCCAGTCCCCTTTGGGCTCCCCTTCGCTCCACACCCGGTGCCGTTCCACGAAGAGCGGCGCGGGCAGGAAGCCGAGCTTGAGCTCCGCCCGCTGCCCTTCGTGCTCGCTGCCGGCCAGGGCGTCGAAGGGGAGCGCCGGCACGGCGATGCTTCCGTAGAGGGCTCCCGGAGAGAGCACGCTGCTCTCGGCTCCTCCCACCCGGAAGAGATCCACGGGATCGCGGACGTCCGTGGACGTGTCCCGTCTCCAGGTCAGAGAGATGCCGGTGTCGTCGTGATCCAGCGAGACGGAGGCGGTGCCGCTGGAGCGGCGCCAGCCCTCTCCGGCTGTCCGGCCCACCTCGGTGCGCAGCGAGAAGCCCGGAGAGAGCCGCCAGCCCTCCCACCGGCGGAGCCCTCTCCAGCCCGCGGACAGAGAGCCCAGCGTTCGTTGGCGTGGATCGATCTCTTCCCGCAGAACGCGTCCGGTCAGACGCAGGGCACTGCCGCTCCACTGCCAGTCGCGGCCGGCCCAGAGCTCGAGCCCGCGACGGTCGAGGTCGAGAGCCTCCGTCCGCTGGTCCACCTTGAAGAGATGGAACCCCACCTCGACCGGCCATCCCCGCCAGGTGGCGGCGAGGGCGCCCCCCTGCGGCCAGCCGTCGCCGGAGAGCGCGCCGAGCGCCAGCCAGTCGAGCCGGCCGAGCACGTCGCCGCCGCGCAGACCGATCTCCAGCACCCCGCCGGAGGTGGCCGCGGTCCCGGAGACGAGCGGCAGGAGCTCCTGCCGGCCGATCCCATACGGATGGGGCGGCGCCACCTCGGCGGTGGTGAACGGCGCGGGAGGCTCCGGGGTCGGGGGCCGGACCGCCGGGGCCAGATCCGCCGACAGGTCGGGAGCCCGGCCGGCGCCGGCGAGGACCTCGGGGGTCAGCTCCAGCCGGCGCAGGTCGAGCCCGTCGCTCTCCAGAGAAAGGTAGAAGAGCGCCTGACCGTCGGGAGTGGGCGCGGGCGACAGCGCCGCCCCCTGCGTGCGGGTCAGGCGCAGCGGCGGCCGCGCCGGATCGTCGACAGAGAAGGACCAGAGATCGATGAACCCGCGGTCGCCCACCACCGCGTAGAGGGTCCGCCCGTCCGGGCTCCAGGCGGGCGTCGCAATCGTTCCGTCAGACGGCGGGGCCAGCTCGGTCTCCGCGGTGTTCTCCGGGGACGCGAGATCGCGGACCACCAGCCGCCAGCTCCCCGCGCGGTGGCGCGCGAAGGCGATCCGCGTCCCATCAGGGGAGATCCGGGGGCGGTCGTAGACGGTGTCGACCGCGGGCTCGGTGAGCTGCCTTTCCTCACCGGTCCTCAGGTCCACCCGGACGAGGGACGAGAAGCCGTTCCTGTGGCGCACGGCCACGGCCCAGTCGGGATCGGCGGCGACGGGCGATGGGTCGGGGTCGCGCAGGTCGGCCTGCCGCGTCAGGCGGCGGACCTCGCCGCTCGCCGGGACCCAGCGGAAGAGGTCGGGGTGGAGGAACCCTTCGCGGTCCGGCTCGAAGCGGACGAAGAGGACCGCCTGCCCGTCCGCCATCCAGCGCGGCGTCGTGGGCGCGATCCCATCGCGCGAGGGGAGCTCGAAGAGCGGCTCGCGGGGGAGCGGGCCGCTGCGCACGGCCGGCACGTCCTCGGGATCGCGCTCCTGGATCTTTTTCCGCTTTTCCTCCCACTCCTTCTCGGCCTTCTCATCCGGCGCGGTCGACCAGACGACGAGCCGGGACGGACGCTCGCGGCGGCCCACCTCGACGACCAGGCGCTCTCC